>DVGV01000025.1 GCA_018712545.1 Candidatus Coprenecus merdigallinarum
TTGCGCACAAACATGCCATAAAGATACTCATTTTAGGCTTGCGTCACCCGCGTCACCGGTAGAGTTTTCTGAAAATACTGATTATGATATGGTTACAATCAGGGCGTTTTTAGGTTGTCAAAGTCAGGAACGAATTTACTTCGGGGTGTACTCTCTTTTTCAACCGCTTGAAAATCAGCGGTCTGTAAAAACTGCTGCACATTTGGCTTATCTCAAAAGAGGGCGGATGTGCAGTGCGTTTTGTAACAGTCTGATTTATAGGCGTGTTTTTCTCTCCTGTGCACCACGGGGTAAATTCGTTAAGAAGAGGAAGCGACATTCTGCTCATCACTTGCCCAGATCAAGAGAGACAGCCCGATGCCCAAGGGAGATTTTGCGGATATCCAATAATTAAAAAAGGCGGGGTTGTAAGCCGGGTTCTGTACCGTCGGAGCGGACTCCGTCGGCCTCTATCATTTATCTGAGCAGCCTACCCCCCGGCAAAGGACGAGCAGCCCTTGACTGCCGGTATATTTGGCCTTGCAGGCCGCAGGCGGATACTCCGATGATGTCGCCATCGAACGGACGCAGGCTCTTACCCTGCATTTTCACCCTTACCTCTCCCGAGGGAGGGGCGGTTGTTTTCTGTTACCCGTGACGTAAGCTTTCGCCTACCTGTGCTTTCCACAGTGCGGTGCTCTGTCCTGCCCGGACTTTCCTCTCCCGGACCTCGCGGCCCGACAGCGATAGAGCGCCCCGCCTTAAAGCATCTTTTCGGCAGATTCCTACTATCCTCTTCGTCAGATAGCAATAGTATCCTTCCTCATCGGATAGCAGAAATCTGCCCGAAAATATATCTTTAACCGTTATGGTAATATTTTTTAATATTCCGCTCCACCTCGCGCTTCATGCGGGGAGAGAGCTTGCAGTTCTCGTGGCACTGCATGTCGTAGTTCCAGATGCGGGCCACGCAGTAGTTGGCGTGACGGCAGCCGCTTTCGGTGCAGACTCCGTCGCGGAGCTTGTTGACGAAATCGGTGTCGTAGACCAGCGGACGGGCCATCTCCACGAACTCGAAGCCGGCGTCGAGCACCCGGTTGATGGTCGCCATGGAGTTGACGCCGCCGACGAATGCCAGGGGCATCTTGAGCTCCCTGCGGAAGCGGATCGAGTCATCGAAGAAGAAGGCCTCCTTGAAGGGCTCGTCCTTAATCATCATCTTGCCGAAGAGGTTGACTCCCATCTTGAGCCACCACAGTCTCCAGGGCATGTAGCCGGTGAGTACGCTGATGGGCATGGCGCCGCGCATCACGTACATCGGGGCCCGGCTGACGAAGCCGCCGCTGAGTACCAGGCAATGCGCTCCGTCCTGCTCCAGCCGCTTGGCGACCTTGATGCAGTCCTCCACCTCGAGACCGCCCTTGAAGCCGTCGCGGGTATTGGTCTTGACCAGTACCGCGATGTCGTCCCCGGCAGCCTTCATCACCTCCTCCATGACCATGTCCATGAACTTCATGCGGTTCTCCAGCGGACCGCCGAACTCATCGCGGCGGTGGTTGGTGTAGGGCGAGAGGAACTGCGAGATGAGGTAGCCGTGGCCGGCGTGTATCTCCACAGCGTCGAACCCTCCGTCGCGGGCGATGCGCACTGCGTTGCCGAAGTCCTTGACGGTCTGGAGTATCTCGTCCTTACGCAGACCGTGTACGAAGGTAGGGGAGTAGAGATTGAAGCCGCTGGAGGCTCCTACAGGCCTCTGTCCGCAGTACATCCGGTGCGACATGTTGCCGCAGTGTCCGAGCTGTATGCAGGCCTTGGCTCCTGCCGCATGTATTGAGTCGGTCAGGTCTCTCAGGCCGGGGATGATCTCGGGACGCATCCACAGCTGGCGGTGGAACGAGAGGCCGCTCTTGTTGATGGAGGCGTAGGCCACGGAGGTCATGCCGACTCCGCCGCGGGCCACAGCCGTATGGTAGTCCTTGAGCTGCTGTGTGGGTACATGTCCGTCGCACATGCCCTCGTAGGCCGAGGCGCGGATGACGCGGTTCTTGATTTCTATGGGGCCGATCTTGGCCGGGGTGAAGAGTAGGGATTCCATTTAGTATATAAAAGGTATGAGTCGTTTGCGTTTGAGGGAGGTGAACTCCTCGCCGAATTCCTTGGCGTACTTCTCGTACAGGGAGTTGGCCCTCGGGGCCAGGTTGGCGAAGGTCCACATGCAGAAGATGATGCCCGGCAGGGACCAGGTCAGTATAGCGAATCCGAACCACTCGGTGATCTCGCCGTAGTAGTTGGCCGAGGATACGAACCTGAACATGCCGCCCCGCGGGATATAGTGCTTAGTGTCACCGGGCTTGCGGAGATGGCGGATGATGTGGTCGGAGTGGAGGTTTACCACCATGCCGAAGATGAATATCAGCGCTCCGATGATGAACTGCGGGGAGTACAGCCACTCGGGAGTGTAGCGTCCCTCGGGGGCCAGTACGAAGAGCCAGCCGCAGATCATGTAGGCGTTGATAGTGTTGAACACGGCGCCCATGAGCACCACTGTCACCGGTATCCGGCTCTTGCCCCTCATCATGAAGGGGTAGATGAGCGAGCGCTGGATGTAGTGTACCAGCAGGAAGGATACCAGGATGAATTCGGTCAGGTGCTGCCATCCGCGGGTGGGAATGATGATCAGCAGGGCGGCAATCAGCACCGGTATCTCCATCAGGACCCAGCCCAGCTTATTGTCTATCATGGGACCCCAGCCCTTGGCGCGGAGGTAGCCGTAGCCTGCCTTGAAGTACTGCAGGGCCACGAAGACCACTACGGCCAGGACAATCATCACACGTTCGACGGTGTGGAAGAACTCGGGGTCAAATATTGTCAGTTCGCTCAGATTCACGGTCTATGGTTTTAATACGATGTGTCAATGATTAAGGTTTCAGCCGTATGGCGGCCTGGAACACGGCCTTGTCGCCGCAGCGTCCCTCAACGAAGAACTCTCCGGGTGCGGTGGCTGCCCGGAAAAGGTCGACGCGGTCGCCCAGGCGGGTCTCGTGGTTGAAGTTGATCTGGTAGGAGTCAATGCCTCCGCCCCGGGACAGTTCCTCGGCGGGGAGGGCGTCGAAGGCCCACTCGACGTACTTGGCGTTGTTGGTGTGGAGGTTGAAGTCCATGTCGGAGTACAGAACCTCGTGGGTGCGGACCTGCTCCATGCCTTCGGAGGGAGTGAGCAGCTTTCCGCAGGACTCGGCCAGGGCATTGCGGTCCAGGGCGGTGGAGGTGCTCTTCTCGCCCAGGACGTGGTCAGGGCGCAGCATCCTGCGGGTGCCGGCGTCTATCAGCAGCCAGGAACTGGTGGCCTGGATCAGGGGAGAGCCGCCCCCTGCGGGAGTAATCTCGAAGTCCCTGAGGGAGAATACCCCCTCGCGGCCCTTGTGCCAGGTGGTGAGCTCCACCTCGTCCTCCCACTTCGGGGAGCTGAGGTAGGAGACCTTCATCCGGGAGAGGACCCAGACTATATTGTCCTTGATAAGGTCGGCGTAGCCGAATCCTATCCTGGAAGCGTGGTAGTTGGCTATCTCCTGAGCCTGCGTCATGAAAGAGAATGCCTTGTAGCTCTTGCGGATATCCACGTCGCAGGTGCAGATTCTGTATCTTATTGTATGACTTTTCATTCAGTGATGAGGTTGAAAAAATATCTTGCAAAGATAGTTTTTTTGCATTAACTTTGTACCCCCGTAAGTAAATAATATAGTATGTCTGCAAAATATGTTTTCGTTACGGGAGGTGTCGTATCCTCGTTAGGAAAAGGCATCATTTCCTCTTCATTAGCCAAGCTGCTTCAGTCCAGGGGACTGCGGGTCACTATCCAGAAGTTCGACCCCTATCTCAACGTGGACCCCGGCACGCTGAACCCCTACGAGCACGGAGAGTGCTTTGTCACCGAGGACGGGGCCGAGACCGACCTGGACCTGGGTCATTATGAGAGATTTCTCAATATCTACACATCCCGCGCGAACAACGTCACCACCGGAAAGATATACCGCACGGTCATAGACAAGGAGCGCCAGGGAGCGTATCTGGGCAAGACTGTCCAGATCATTCCCCATATCACGGATGAGATTAAGCGCCGTATGCTGCTGCTGGGTAAGAGCGGACAGTACGACGTGATCGTCACCGAGATAGGCGGTACCGTCGGAGACATCGAGTCCCTGCCGTTCATCGAGGCCATGAGGCAGCTGCAGTGGGAACTTCCCGACGAGGACTGCCTGGTGATTCACCTGACCCTGGTGCCTTACCTGAGTGCGGCCAAGGAGTTGAAGTCGAAGCCCACCCAGCACTCGGTCAAGCTCCTGCAGCAGGACGGAGTACAGCCGGACATACTGATATGCCGCACCGAGCACAAGCTATCCCAGGAGCTGCGCAAGAAGCTGGCTCTCTTCTGCAACGTGCGTCCCAATGCCGTAATCGAGTCTATCGACGCCGATACCATATATAGAGTTCCCATGATGATGAGGGAAGAGAAGCTGGACGAGATCGTCCTCGAGAAGTTCGGAATGACTACCGCCGAGCCGGACCTGGAGGCATGGAAGGGATTCCTGGACAGGCTGGGAGCTCCGAAGTCTCATGTGACTGTAGCCCTTGTCGGCAAGTATGTGGAGCTTCAGGATGCCTATAAGTCCATCCTGGAGTCCTTCATCCATGCAGGAGCAGCCAACCGCTGCAAGGTCAAGGTGGTGCCGATCCACAGCGAGTACCTCACCGAGGACAATGTGGAGGAGAAACTCTCCGGTATGGACGGTATCCTCATCGCTCCCGGCTTCGGCGAGAGGGGGCTGGAGGGCAAGATCAAGGCTGTGCGCTATGCACGCGAGAGGAAAGTGCCGTTCTTCGGCATCTGCCTCGGCATGCAGATGGCGGTAGTGGAGTACGCCCGTAACGTCCTGGGTCTGGCCGATGCCATGACCACCGAGGTGGAGGCAAACACGGCCAATCCAGTCATAGACCTGATGGCCGACCAGAAGACCACCACGGTCAAGGGCGGCACCATGCGTCTGGGCGCCTACAAGTGCCTGGTCGAGGAGGACTCGCTGGCCTACCGCATCTACGGCAAGCCCCTTATAAGCGAGCGTCACCGTCACCGCTACGAGCTCAACAACGACTACGTGGAGCGTCTCAACGCCGCAGGCATGCGCATCTCCGGCCGCAATCCGGAGACCGGACTGGCCGAGATCGTCGAGATACCCTCGCATCCTTTCTTTATAGGAGTGCAGTTCCATCCCGAGTACAAGAGTACTCCCGAGAATCCCCAGCCGATATTCGTGGCCTTCGTAAAGGCCGCGATGCAATACCACGACGTCCGTAACTCTGCAGAGAAATAAGATGAACCGGAAATTTCCAGTACCCGCCGCAGCTATCATGGCAGCGGCCGTCTTTACGGGATTTGCCTCGATGCTCCCTTCCCGCGGCTCCGGGCCCCAGACTGATGTCGCCCGGTACGTGATAGACACCAAGGAGGAGATACGCCATGACCTGGCCGCATACACCCAGGGATTTTTCTTCCACGACGGGTATCTTTACGAGAGTACCGGCCAGTACGGCGAGTCCTCGTTCCGCAAGGTGGACCCTGCGACGGGCAAGGTCCTGAAGCAGGAGATACTGCCCGCGCAGTATTTCGGAGAGGGCTCCTGTGTCTTTGACGGCAGGGCCTATATCCTGTCGTGGTACGAGGGTACCTGCTTCGTGTATGACATAGACTCGTTCACCAAGCTGGCCGAGCTCAAGTACCAGGGGCAGGGCTGGGGGCTGACGACTGACGGCCGCTCGCTGATCATGAGCGACGGCACATCCAGGCTCTCTTTCCGTGATCCCATGACCTTCATCGAGCAGAGGACCCTGACTGTCCGTGACGGCGGTGACGAGGTGCAGTATCTCAACGAGCTGGAGTATATCGACGGGGAGATATGGGCCAATGTCTACGGTCTCGACGAGATTTTCATCATAGACCCTCTGTCGGGGCAGGTGACGGCCAAGGTGGACTGCCGCGGTCTGCTGGATTCCAGATACCGCACGAGTGCCGTGGATGTGCTGAACGGCATCGCCTGGAACCCTGTGGACAGTTCCCTGTATCTGACGGGAAAGTATTGGCCGAGAATGTATAAAGTGACTGTAAAAGAGAAATAGATGAGCAATTTCAGGATACGTGCCCTGCAGGAGTTCTCCACCCGCAGGGCCGGGCGCTTTTTTGAAGAGAGCAGACCTGTTTCCGAGTATTTCGGACAGAATGTGTTCACCATGGAGCGGATGCGCAAGTACCTCTCCCCCGATGCCTATGCCCACGTACAGTCCTCCATCCGCGAGGGTACGAGCATAGACCGCCGCTTCGCCGACCAGATAGCCGCCGGCATGAAGACATGGGCCGTGGAGATGGGGGCCACGCACTATACCCACTGGTTCCATCCCATGACCGACTCCACAGCCGAGAAGCACGAGGCCTTCGTGGACCGCGACGCGGAGGGGCACGTCTTCGAGACGTTCAAGGGCAATACCCTGGTGCAGCAGGAGTCCGACGGCTCCAGCTTCCCAAACGGCGGCCTCCGCAACACCTTCGAGGCCAGGGGCTATACCGCATGGGATCCCAGCTCCCCCGCATTTATTCTGGACAATACCCTCTGCATTCCCACCGTCTTCGTCGCATATACCGGCGAGTCCCTGGATATGAAGCTCCCGCTGCTCAAGTCCCTGAGGGCCATCGACAGGGCGGCAGTGGAGGTGGTGCGCCTCTTCGACCGCAACGTGCGGAAGGTCAATGTGATGCTCGGGCCGGAGCAGGAGTATTTCCTGGTCGACGACGCATTCTACCGCGCAAGGCCCGACCTGCAGATATGCAACCGCACCCTCCTGGGGCATACCGCCGCCAAGGACCAGCAGCTGGAGGACCACTATTTCGGCACCATCCCTTCGAGGACCATGGCCTTCATGAAGGACTTCGAGGTCAATGCCTACAAGCTCGGCATCCTCCTGAAGACCAGGCACAATGAGGTGGCGCCCAACCAGTTCGAGTGCGCTCCCCTCTACTGCGAGGCCAACCTGGCCATCGACCAGAACCTCATCCTCATGCTCCTGATGCGGAAAGTGGCCAAGAAGCACCACTTCAAGGTCCTCTTCCACGAGAAGCCCTTCGACGGGGTCAACGGCTCGGGCAAGCACTGCAACTGGTCGCTGGTCACCGACACCGGGGTCAACCTTCTGTCCCCCGGCCGCACGCCCAGGACCAACCTTCAGTTCCTGAGTATCTTCGTCTCGGTCATCCGGGCTGTCTACGAGCACAGCCACCTGCTGATGTCCAGCGTGGCTTCCCTGAGCAACTCCTACCGCCTGGGAGGGCACGAGGCGCCTCCGGCCATTATGTCCGTCTTCGTGGGCACTACCCTGGACCAGGTGCTGCGCAGCATCGAGGACATGAGCGAGTACGGCGGGGAAGAGGGGGAGAGGGCCCGCATGAAGGTGGTCTACGATATTCCCGAGATCCTGCCGGACAATACTGACCGCAACCGTACCTCGCCGTTCGCATTTACCGGCAACCGTTTTGAATTCAGGGCTGTCGGCTCCTCGGTCAACGTATCGGCCCCCATGTATGTGCTCAATGCCGCGGTGGCCCAGCAGCTGACGCGATTCCGCTCGCTGGTGGATGAGCGCACGGCGGCGGGTGAGAAGCATGACGACGCCATATTCAATGTTATCAGGCAGTATGTGCTGGAGTCCAAGGCTATACGCTTCGAGGGCAACGGCTACAGCAGGGAGTGGCAGGAGGAGGCGCTTCGCCGCGGGCTCAGGCCCATGGGCGAAGTCCCCGAGGCCAACAAGGCCCTGATCGAGCCGGCGACGGTCTCGCTCTTCTCATCTACCGGGATCCTCTCTGACCGCGAGCTCTATGCCCGCTACGAGGTGCAGCAGGAGACCTATACCAAAAAGCTCCAGATCGAGGCGCGGGTGCTGGGAGACCTGATAGTCAACCATGTCGTTCCGACCGCCATCAAGTTTCAGAACACCCTGATAGAGAACTGCCAGGGCCTCAAGGACCTATTCGGGGCCGAGAGGATGAGGCAGATGTGCACCTCCCAGCTGAGGATGATCGAGAAGATTTCGCGCTACGTGGACTCCCTGCGCAAGGACGTGCACGATATGATAGACGAGCGGCGCAGGGCCAACCAGATAACCGACGTGACCCTGCGTGCCGAGGCCTATTGCGCTTACGTGAAGCCCTACATGCAGAAGATCCGCGATGTCTCCGACAAGCTGGAGATGCTCGTGGACGACGAGCTCTGGCCGCTTCCGAAATACCGTGAGATGCTTCTGAGCAGGTAGGGAGGAAATATTTTTGTTTTTTTATGTGACAATTTTTTGTTTTTGGAGGAAATAGTGATATATTTGCTTTTCGAACTGTACCCTAAATAATTTTTATGAAGAACGAAAAGTTAGAGAAATTCTTATCATATTTTGCCCGGCACTACATCAACAGATACTGGGTGCTGTTGGTGGATACCGTAACATCCGTGATCTCAACGCTGCTTGTCATGGGTGTTTTTGATTATTTCTCATCCCTCAGCTCATTCCCCGTAAAGTACTATCTTCTCGGAGCTGCGATAGCTGCAGCGGTGTCCCTGATTGCTTTTATTTTCACCAAGAGCTACGCCGGCGTGGTCCGTCATACGACCATGCGCGAGATGTGGCGCATATCCCTCGCATCCATAGTAAAGGCGCTGCTGGTGATTCTGGTGCTGATTATCATATTCTCCTCATACACCGTCTCATCTGTCGTGCTGGGGAAGATACTGATATTTGCCGTCCTCGACATGATTCTGACCCTGTTCCTGCTGATTATGGTGCGCGTGGCGCTGACCAATATATACAATCTGGTCTCCGTCTCCATGGTCCCGGACTATTATGTCAAGAACGCACTGATCTACGGTACAGGGGATGACTCTGTGAATACCCTGAACTTTCTGGAGAAGACCCTGTCGGCATCCTACCGCTGCGCCGGCTTCGTGACGTCTGACAACCATGACAAGAGCAAGCTCCTGTGCGGATACAGGATATACCACATAGATGACAAGCGGGATTTCGCACGCCTGGTGTCATCGCGGATGATTTCGGCCATGGTATTTCCCAGTAATGTGGCTGCACGCAACGAACAGGACCGTTTCGTGAAGTTCTGCTCGGAGCGCAGGGTCCAGATACTGGTGCGTCCGTCCCTGGCCAACTTTGACGACGATATCTTCCGCAACAAGATAAGGGAGATCAAGATCGAGGACCTTCTGGGCCGCGACGAGATCAAGATCAGCATCCTCGAGATCCGCGAGTTCCTCACCGACAAGGTAGTCGTAGTGACCGGAGGTGCCGGCTCGATAGGCGGAGAGCTCTGCCGTCAGCTGGTCAACATGCCCATCCGCAAGCTCATCCTGGTGGACTTCGCAGAGACACCTATGCACAACATGCAGCTTGAGCTCCGCTCCCAGGCACCCAGGGTGGAGAAGAAGTTTGTCATAGCCGACGTGCGCAACAAGGACCGGATAGACGCTCTGTTTGACAAGTACCGTCCCAATGTGGTCTTCCACGCCGCCGCCTACAAGCATGTGCCCCTGATGGAGTCCAATCCCGTAGAGGCAGTTCAGGCCAATGTCTTCGGCACCAAGAACGTCGTGGACGCCTCAATCCGCTACAATATCGAGAAATTCGTGATGATATCCACCGACAAGGCCGTCAATCCGACTAACGTCATGGGAGCGTCAAAGCGCATAGCCGAGATTTACGTCCAGACAGTGGGCAAGGAGATAGCGGAGAAACGTATGCCCGGCAAGACCAAGTTCATCACCACCCGTTTCGGCAACGTGCTCGGCTCCAACGGTTCCGTTATTCCGCTCTTCAAGGAGCAGATAGCCAAGGGAGGTCCAGTCACCGTCACGGATCCCCGTATCATCCGTTACTTCATGACCATCTCCGAGGCCTGCTCGCTCGTGCTTGAGGCTGCGACGATGGGAGAGGGCAACGATATCTTCGTCTTCGATATGGGAGAGCCCGTGAAGATAGACGATCTGGCCAAGAAGATGATATCCCTTGCCGGCCTGCAGCTGGGCAAGGACATCGAGATAAAATACGTCGGTCTGCGTCCCGGCGAGAAACTCTACGAGGAGCTGCTCAAGGACGAGGAGAATACGCTGCCGACCGTGCATAAGAAGATATTCAGGGCCAAGGTCCGGGAGTATGACATAAATGTGATCAACCAGGAGCTGGAGAATCTTTGGACAGCGGCCCACGGCATGAAGAAGGATGACACTGTTCTCGTCATGAAGAGCATCGTCCCCGAGTACAAGAGTGCCAATTCGAGATATCAGAGGCTCGATGTCGGGGGGGGGTAATGTCTTAGAGGACAATGAGTTAAATAAAGAGTAGATATACGCACTGCCGCCGCGGACTGCGCAAAAGTCAGCATGGATGGAACCCAAGTATATTATTTGCCTACTGAGGCTTCTATACCGTCTTTCACACGGCGGTATATGGGACTCAGGAGGCGAAGCTGTAGATGGACATGAGGTTTTTCACTTTATATAAATTCTTTATTCTGAGCCTGTTGGCTCTGTCGACGGCGGTCGGCTGCTCACCTCTGTCCAAGGCTCAGATAGAAGCCGTCAATGAGCTTGCTTTCCGAAGCGACACCGTCTCCCGCTCGCCGGCAGTGCTGTTCGGGGAGATGTCCGAGCTGAGACTGGAGCGGGGACTGTTCTACGCCGCGTCCCTCTCTTCCGGTGAGGCCCGTTCCCGGGAGCTGACAGAGCTGGCGGAGGCCTCGATGGACGAGGAGGCGCTGGTGCGCAAGGCCTCAGGCTATGTGGATGCCTTCAACAGTTACGTCCGCGCCCTGCACAGCGTGAGCGCCGAGGCCAGATGGAAAGGTATCGGAACGGAGCTCCGGGGCATAGGTACCCGGGTGGACTCGGTACTTTACCGTTACAACAGGCTCGATACCGGATACGAGGATATTCCTACGGGATATGCGCGGATGGCCGGCCGGGTGCTGGCCTACGTGGCAGAGGAAGTGATGCAGGCTGTACAGGGCCGTGCGGTACGCAATATAGTAGTGGCGGGAGATACCCTGGTGGCTGCCAGCTGCGACTCCCTGATGGACATCCTCCGCAGCGATGAGATGGATGAGCTGATCCGCCACGAGCGGGAGAGCCTCCGCGACAACTACGCCGCCTACCTGACTGCCCTGGGGCTCCGCGGAGAACCCGTACCTTTCGAGAGTGACCGCCTGTATGTGGAGCTGCTCCGCCGCACCGATGAGCTTTCCGACATACGCAACAGCTGCGTCTCGGCCCTGCGCTCGATGAAGAACGCCCACGCCAAACTGGCCGCGGACTTCGCCGCCGGCGGGAAGAAGGTCCCGGCAGAACTCTGGGACGAGCTGACCAGACTAAGGACCCTCGCCTCGCAGGTGTCCAGGATGCTGGAGGACAAATAATAGTTAAACAGACATAGACAGATGGAAAAAGACGGAACATATCAGCCCACTCCGCAGATCCCGTCGGA
This sequence comes from Candidatus Coprenecus merdigallinarum, assembly GCA_018712545.1. GTDB lineage: Bacteria > Bacteroidota > Bacteroidia > Bacteroidales > UBA932 > Coprenecus > Coprenecus merdigallinarum. Next base: position 11,557 of record DVGV01000025.1, read on the forward strand.
GAAGTCCCGAACGGCCGCCCAGCAGCCCGACCGGCTTCAGACCTTAGCCGACGTCCGCGAGGCCCTGGCCGAATGCGACACCCTCCGTCTCGACCCCTCCCTCCCCGAGCCGGACCGCCGCGACATGGATACCGCCGCCCTGGCCCTCCGCAACCTCGAGCGCGAGCTCATCGACGGGACCTCCGAAACCCTCCTCGACCGCCTCGAAGCCGCCTCCAAGCCCCTCGAGGACCTCGCCCGCGACATCCGTACCCGCGTAACCGCCATGAACGCCCCCGCCAAAGTACTCGAGCGCATAAAGAAAGTCGCATCCCTCGTTACGCGGGTGCTGGCTGAAGTGGGGAGGTGGTAGGCATTCCATTTCATTTGGAACTTTGGGTGGAAATACATAGCTTTGTGGAAGCTAAAATTCAAGGCCATGGGATACGAGGAAGAGAAAAATGAGAGCAGGAGGCTGGCAGAGCCGGAAGTTTCCGTATATACTGCTTCTAAAAATCTAAAGAGAAATCGTAAGACTCAACACTCAGAGTATGAACCAGAGTTTCTGTTTATAGAGTCTGAGAAGAGCAGACGCGAACTGGAAGTACTCATAAGATTGTATAAGGAAGGAGTACCGGGGGCCCGTGAGAATTTGTTGAGTGCACTCGAGAAG
>DVGV01000026.1 GCA_018712545.1 Candidatus Coprenecus merdigallinarum
TTCATTTCAGTCTTCTTTAATTTTCTGCAAAAGTAGATAAAATATGACTATTTTTGTAATCTTATGATTTCACCTATTATCATAGCCATCGACGGTTACTCTTCCACGGGCAAGAGCACATTCGCCAAAGCTATTGCCAAGGAGCTGGGTTATATCTACATAGATACCGGTGCCATGTACAGGGCCGTCACGCTTCTGGCTCTCAGAAGGGGGTATGTATCCAAAAATAATACCATAAACGGTCCTGCACTCCGGGCAGCGCTCGCGGAGGGTGGTCCGGACACCGACATCTCTTTCCGCGTTTCGGGGCAGGACGGGACCAGTGAAACCTGGCTCGGGGGAGAGAATGTGGAGCGGCAGATACGTACCATAGAGATTTCCAGGGTGGTGAGTCATATCGCGGCCATACCATTTGTCAGGGAGTATGTTGACCGTCGCCTGAGGGAGATAGGAGCAGCCAAGGGGGTGGTGATGGACGGCCGTGACATCGGAACTGCTGTCTTCCCCGATGCGGAGCTCAAGATATTCATGACGGCGCGTCCTGAAGTCAGGGCCGGCAGAAGATATGAGGAAATGCTCTCCAGGGGACATGATGTCAGCTATGAGGAGATACTGAACAATCTCAGCGAGCGGGACAATATTGACGAGAACCGGGCCGTAGCTCCTCTGCGCAAGGCATCTGACGCAGTGCTGCTGGATAATAGCGACATGACGGTGGATGATCAGGTGGAATGGTTCCGGGACCAGATGAGGAGGAGGCACCTATGCGGGTTCTGATAGACAGCGGCTCCGGTTGCTGCAACGGTGTAAGACGGGCTATTTCTGCGGCCGAGGACTGGCTTTCCTCTCACGACACCCTGTATTCTCTGGGCGCAATAGTGCACAACGATGCAGAGATCCGGCGTCTGGCGGAGCTGGGCCTGAAGACGGTCGGCTATTCCGACATGCCTTCGCTGCGTGGTTCTAAGGTGCTGGTCCGGGCTCATGGAGAGCCCCCGTCGACGTATGAGCTGGCACGTGAGTCCGGCATTTCCCTGATTGACTGTACATGTCCTGTCGTACTGGCTCTTCAGAAAAAGATTGCGGCGGAATATGCGGAGCTGTCCTCCCGCGGAGGCCTGGTGCTGATTTTCGGAAAGCGCGGCCACGCGGAAGTCAACGGTCTGGTGGGTCAGACCGACGGCCGTGCAGTAGTGATAGAGGATATGCGGGATCTCGAGGACAAGCTGGCTTCCGGCTGTATAGACCCCTCCCGTCCCCTGGCCCTGTTTTCCCAGACGACCAAGGATCCGGAGGAGTTCAGCGCCCTGGCCGCACGTCTTCGGGAGGCTGTCTGCTCTGCGCGCGGTGGCCTGGAAGTGTTCAATACCATCTGCCGGCATGTGTCTTCCCGTCACAGGGCTCTGAGGGAATTTGCGGCGGCCTGTTCGGTTATCGTCTTTGTGTGCGGACGTGAGAGCTCCAACGGCAAGGTTCTCTATGAGCTTTGCCGCGGCGTCAATCCCCGTTCCTATAAGATTGAGAGCGCGGACGAGCTTCCCGCCTCGGTCTTCCGCCCTGATGATACAGTGGGTATCTGCGGCGCCACCTCCACTACCCGCTGGCAGTTGGAAAAGGTCGCCGATTTTCTCTCAAGTCTCTAATCCCGCGGTCTGAGGACGGCTTTGCGCAGCTCGAAATTCTGTCCCAGATATTTCTTGCGGACTTCCGGGTTGTTGGCCAGGTCCTCGGCGGTGCCGCTCTCGAGGATGCTGCCTTCGTAGAGAAGGTAGGCGCGGTCGGTGATGGCCAGGGTCTCGTGGACGTTGTGGTCGGTGATGATGATGCCGATGTTCTTGGTCTTGAGCTTGGCGATGATGTGCTGGATGTCCTCGACGGCTATGGGGTCTACTCCTGCGAAGGGTTCGTCCAGCAGTATGAACTTGGGGTCGATGGCCAGGGCGCGGGCTATCTCGCAGCGCCTGCGCTCGCCTCCGGAGAGCTGGATTCCGTAACTCTTGCGTACTTTGGTGAGGCCGAATTCGTCAATCAGCGACTCCAGACGGTCCCGTCTCTCCTTCTTGGTGAACTTGGAGAATTCCATGACTGACATTATGTTGTTCTCTACCGACATCTTGCGGAACACGGAGGCTTCCTGGGCCAGATATCCCAGGCCTTTCTGGGCGCGCCGGTACATCGGGAGATCGGTGATTTCCTCGTTATCGAGGAAAATCTGGCCGTCGTTGGGCTTGATCAGTCCGGTAATCATGTAGAAGCTGGTGGTCTTGCCGGCGCCGTTGGGCCCGAGCAGTCCGACAATCTCGCCCTGCTCCACATTGATGGAGACGCCTTTAACCACTGTTCTCGCTCCGTATTTCTTAACGAGGTTCTTGCTGTACAGTTTCATCTCTTAGGGGTGTTATTTTACGTCCAGTTCCAGGTCCTTGACCAGCTCTCCCAGCTCCGGATGCTTGGCTACCATAAATTTGGCCTTGTCCTCGGGCATATACGGCACAGCCTCTTTCTGCCCGCGGGGAGATTCATAGATCTGGACATCTATTTTCACTTTACTGTTGCCCAGCTCTTTTCTCATGGCTGCCTCCATCCTGGAGACGGCCTTCTCCCGGATCCATTCCTGCTGGGCGCTGTTGCTCACGAAGAAGGTCAGAACGGAGGAACCGATGTCTATGCCCGGGCTGTGGTGCAGCATCGCCGTGGCCAGGGAGCTGCGGCCTGATGTTCTCTCGCGTCCTGCCAGAGTCTGCCATGCATTCATCATGGACTCGAAGGTCAGGGGTTCGTCGACCTGGGGGGTGCTGTCATCGGAGATGCCGGATGTCTCCTGCTGCTCGGCTTTGGAAATCAGGCTTTTCAGGGACAGACCGGGAAGTTTTGCAGTCGGAGCCGCTTGCCGGGGCTCCTGTATGGACGGGGTTGCCTCAGGCTGTCGTGGCTCTGCCTGCGGTGGTGCAGCCTGCTGTGGTGGTGTCTGTTGTGAAGCAGTCTGCAGCGGTGCGGATTTTTCCTGGGGCAGGGCTTTCTCGGCCATCCGCATCAGGGCGAACTCGATGAGCAGCCGCTGGTTGCCGCTCTGGCGGTATCCCGCCTCGCATCCCATTGTGATGTTGAGTGAAGAGAACAGAAATTGGACAGAGCACTTTGCTGCCTGTTCCCTGTACCTTTCTATGAGGGTGGGCGGCAGTGACAGCAGTGCCGATCCCTGGGAATTCCTGCATACGAGCAGGTCCCGCAGATGGGAGCTCAGGCCCGAAACGAAGTAGAGGGCATTGAATCCCTTGGAGAGAATCTCATCGAGGAGCAGGAGCGAGGACATGTAGTCACCTGCCAGCGAATTGTCCACTATCTTGAAGTAGTATTCGTAATCCAGTACGTTGAGGTCCCTGATTACGTCCTCGTAGCGGATTTCCTTCCCGCAGAATGCGACTATCTGGTCGAAGATCGTGAGGGCATCCCTCATGGCTCCGTCGGCCTTTACCGCGATAACGTGAAGGCTTCCGCTGTCAATGGATATCCCTTCTTTTGAGGCTATGTCCTCGAGATTGTGTACGATGTCGGGGACACTGATGCGGTTGAAGTCGAATGTCTGGCAGCGCGAGAGGATGGTCGGGAGTATCTTGTGCTTCTCGGTGGTGGCAAGGATGAAGATGGCGTGGGCGGGAGGCTCCTCGAGGGTCTTGAGGAATGCATTGAATGCAGCTGACGAGAGCATGTGCACCTCGTCTATGATGTAGACGCTGTACTTGCCGACCTGGGGCGGGATGCGGACCATGTCGGTGAGGTTTCGGATGTCGTCCACGGAGTTGTTGGAGGCCGCATCGAGCTCGTGGATACAGTAGGAGCGGCCCTCGGCGAAGGAGAGGCAGGACTCGCATTTGCCGCATGGCTCCATGTCGGGGCCCGGGTTGAGGCAGTTGATGGATTTTGCGAATATCCTGGCAGTTGTGGTCTTGCCGACTCCGCGCGGCCCGCAGAACAGGTAGGCGTGGGCCAGTTGCCCCCTGATGATGGAATTCTTCAGGGTCCTGGCTATGTTCTCCTGGCCTATGAGCGACCCGAAGGTGTCCGGCCTGTATTTTCTGGCTGATACTATAAACTGTTCCATATCGACGATTGACCTACAAAGATAATCACAACCACCGTACTTCCGCAAATTTTTCCGTACAGTGAGTTTTGAGTGAACTCTCTTTTGAAAAAATCATGTAAATGTAGTAACTTCGCAGGTTATTGCAAACCATCTAAATTTTAGAAATATGAAGCGACTATTCCTATCTCTGGCGGTGCTGGCCTCGTGCGGCATGGCCGCTGCTGCCCAGACCTACGGTGACGGCAGGACAATTGACGTGGACTCGGTATGGGGCAATCCCCGTGTCAATGAAGTGAACCGTGCCCCCATGCATGTCACCATGGATATCGGGAACCTGCCCGTTGTATCCCTCCACGGCACATGGAAGTTCAACTGGGTGGAGAATGCCTGGGACCGTCCGGAGGACTATTACCGTACCGATTATGATGACAAGGGGTGGGGAACCATTCCCGTTCCCGGCATGTGGGAGCTCAACGGGTACGGCGAGCCGGTGTACGTCAACAACTGCTATGTATGGCGCAACTTCTTCGAGAGCCGTCCGCCATACATCCCTGGACAGCAGAACCATGTAGGCACTTACCGCCGATGGATCGAGGTGCCCGCAGACTGGGACGGCAAGGATATCTTCGCCCATTTCGGCTCGGTGACATCCAACATCACCCTCTATGTCAACGGTCAGTACGTGGGTTACAGCGAGGACAGCAAGCTGGAGGCGGTGTTTGACATAACCTCCTTCATCAAGCCCGGAGAGAAGAATCTGCTCGCATTCCAGGTATTCCGTTGGTGTGACGGAACATACATGGAGGACCAGGATTTCTGGAGACTCAGCGGAGTAGCCCGCGAGAGCTATCTCTATGCCCGCGAGCCTCAGCGTATTCTGACCGTCGAGGCTACTCCGGACCTGGATGCTTCCTACAGAAACGGTACTCTGTCAGTGAAGGGACAGGTGACTGCAGGTGTGCGGAATGTCGGCCTCAGCCTCATCTCGCCCGAGGGGAAAACTGTCTGGTCAGCTACCGCGTCAGTCTCGGAGGACGGCGGTTTCAAGGCGGCTGCCAGTCTTCGCTCCCCCGCGAAGTGGTCGGCCGAGACCCCGGCACTCTACCGCCTGGAGGCAGTGGCCCACGGTGACGGCGGTTCAGCGGAGAAGGTAGCGGTCAACGTAGGATTCCGCAAGGTGGAAATCCGTGACGGCCAGCTTCTGGTCAACGGTAAGCCCGTACTGTTCAAGGGCACCAACCGCCACGAGGTCAGCGCCCGCGGCGGCTATGTGGTTACCGAGGAGGAGATGATCCGGGATATACAGATAATGAAGAGTTTGAACATCAATGCAGTGCGGACATGTCACTATCCCAATGATCCCCGTTGGTACGACCTCTGTGACCGCTATGGCCTCTACGTCATCGATGAGGCCAATGTAGAGTCTCACGGCATGGGTTACGGAGACAGGACTCTCGCCAAGAATCCCGACTATGCCCTGGCTCACCTCGAGAGAAATCAGAGAATGGTTCAGAGAGACTTCAATCACCCCAGCGTCATCATCTGGAGTATGGGCAACGAGGCTGGTTTCGGTGACAATTTCATCGCCTGCTACGAGTGGATCAAGGCTTACGATCCCTCGCGTCCCGTTCATTACGAGCAGGCCATCAACCGTACTGATTACGAGAAGACAAAGTATACCGATATCTACTGCCCGATGTACTACAGCTATGCCAGCTGCGAGAAATATCTGGCTACTGACCCGTCCAAGCCGTTGATCCAGTGCGAGTACGCTCACTCGATGGGCAACTCCATGGGCGGTTTCGGCGAGTATATGGACCTGGTCCGCAAATACCCCAAGTACCAGGGCGGTTTTATCTGGGACTTCGTGGACCAGTCTATTATAAGGTATGAGAGCGACGGCCGCTCCACTGCCACCTACGGCGGCAGCTACAACAAGTACGATGCCTCCGACGACAACTTCAACAACAACGGTTTCATCGCCTCGGACCGTACCCTCCATCCCACGGCTTACGAGGTGGGTCACGAATACCGCTCGATACTGACGACCTCGGAGGATCCTGCTTCCGGAAGGATCAATGTCTACAACGAGTATTTCTTCTCCGATCTGTCCAACTTCCGTCTCTCATGGGATCTCGAGGCCGACGGCCGCAAGGTGGCTTCCGGAGTAGTGGAGAATCTCAGGGTCGCTCCTCAGAGCACGGCTGTCCTGACCCTTCCTGTCGCTGACGCAGTCGCCGCATGTGAAGATGCCGCCGAGCTGCAGCTGAATGTCCGTTACAGTCTCAAGAACGCGGACGGACTGCTTGAGGCCGGTACTGTTCTGGCCCATGACCAGATAGCTGTCCGCGAATATGATACAGAGGCCGCTTATGAAGATCGTCTTGAGCAGAATTTCACTGCGGACGCAGTGCCTGCACTTTATGAGGACGCTTACCTTTATTATATAGAGGGCGACGGCTGGAGGGCCGAATTCAGCAAGTCCGGAGGCTGGCTGGAGAGGCTCGTCACTACTGAAGCGAGAGGCTCTTCCGAACGGACTTACCGCGACGGTAACTTTGTGCCCGACTACAGTCCCGCCTCCCGCACAACCGCACCTTTCGGCTACGGCATGGATCTGCTGCGCGAACCCCTCTGTCCCAATTTCTACCGTGCTGTCACCGACAACGATGACGGTGCCGGTCTCCACTACCGCAGCGGTGTGTGGCGTGATCCAGGCCTGAAGCTCAGGAGCCTCGAGGCCTCCAGGACCGACCGGGGAGTCTCCGTTGAGGCAGAGTACGATATGACCGGTGTGGGAGCCGTGCTGAAGATGTCCTACCTTCTCAATTCAGACGGGGAGATTGCAGTCACTGAGCACATGATTCCCGGAGAAGGACAGGACGTCAGCCCCATGCTGCGCTTCGGCATGTCGATGGTGATGCCGGGCCGTTTCGACCGCGTGGATTACTACGGTTACGGTCCTTTCGAGAATTACACCGACCGTCAGCGTGCCGCGGTGATAGGCAGATACCGCGCCGATGTGGCCGACCTCTACCAGTACGATTATGTCCGTCCTCAGGAGAGCGGAGCCCGCAGCGGCCTGAGATACTGGAGGGTGGTGGACCGCACCGGCCGCGGACTTGAGATCATCGCCTCCAACCCATTTACTGCTACGGCGCTGAACTACGCCATCGAGGACCTCGACCTGGCCTCCCCCTCCTATGTCCGCCATCCGTCGGAACTCGTTCCCCGCGAGGACACCTACGTCAACTTTGACCTGCGTCAGATGGGTCTCGGCTGCATTACCTCATGGGGCGCCCTCCCGCTGGAGCAGTACATGCTGCCCTACGGCGAGTACACATTTGAATTCATTATCAAAATCCTATAATTTATTTTAAAGAAAATGAAAGAATACAAACGCTATCTTGTCACCTCCGCTCTGCCTTACGCGAACGGACCTGTCCACATCGGTCACCTGGCGGGAGTCTACGTGCCCGCCGATATCTACGTCAGATATCTCCGAATGTGCGGCAGGGACGTGTTCTTCGTAGGCGGCTCGGACGAGCACGGGGTGCCCATCACCATCCAGGCCCGCAAGCAGGGCTGCTCGCCCCAGGATATCGTGGACAAATACCATAAGCTGATCAAGGACTCCTTCGCGGAGCTGGGCATCAGTTTCGACATCTATTCCAGGACCACGTCCAAGACTCATTACAAGACGGCCTCGGAGTTCTTCAGCAAGCTCTATAAGGAAGGTAAGTTCATCGAGAAGGAGAGCGAGCAGTACTATGACGAAGAGGCTAAGCAGTTCCTGGCAGACCGCTACATAGTGGGCACCTGTCCCAAGTGCGGAAACGAGGGCGCCTACGGTGACCAGTGCGAGAAGTGCGGCTGCACCCTCAGCCCCGACGAGCTGATCAATCCTCATTCCGCCCTGAGCGGCAAGCCCCCCGTGAAGCGCCGTACCAAACACTGGTACCTGCCTCTGAACGAGTATGAGCCCTGGCTCCGCCAGTGGATCCTCGAGGAGCACAAGGAGTGGAAGACCAATGTCTACGGCCAGTGCAAGTCCTGGATCGACGGCGGTCTCCAGCCCAGAGCCGTCAGCCGCGACCTCGACTGGGGTATCCCCGTGCCCGTAGAGGGCGCCGAGGGCAAGGTCCTCTACGTGTGGTTCGACGCCCCCATCGGCTACATCTCCAACACCATCGAGGCCCGTCCCGATGACTGGGAGAAATACTGGAAGAGCCCCGACACCAAGATGGTGCATTTCATCGGCAAGGACAACATCGTCTTCCACTGCATCGTCTTCCCCTGCATGCTCAAGGCCTACGGCGACGGCTACATCCTCCCGGACAACGTGCCCGCCAACGAGTTCCTCAACCTCGAGGGCGACAAGCTCTCCACCTCCCGCAACTGGGCCATCTGGCTCCACGAGTACCTGCGGGACTTTCCCGGCAAGCAGGACGTACTGCGCTACGTGCTCTGCGCCAACGCTCCCGAGACCAAGGACAACGACTTTACCTGGAAGGACTTCCAGACCCGCAACAACTCCGAGCTCGTAGCCATATACGGCAACTTCGTCAACCGCGCCGTCGTCCTGACCCACAAGTATTTCGACGGAAAGGTGCCCGCCGACCTCAAGCATGAGGCCATAGATGACGAGACCCTTGCACAGGTACCTGCCCTCAAGGCCGCCATCACCGACGCCCTCGAGCACTACCGCTTCCGCGAGGCCCTCAAGGAGGCCATGAACCTCGCCCGCCTCGGCAACAAGTACCTTACCGACACCGAGCCCTGGAAGGTGGCCAAGACCGACATGGACCGCACCGCCTCCATTCTCAGCGTGTCCCTGAAGCTCTGCGCGGACCTTGCCGTCGCATTTGCCCCTTTCATTCCATTTTCCTCGGACAAGCTCTTGACCATCCTGAACCTGCCGAAGGATGTCCTGAGATGGGACAATATCGGTCGGGAGGACCTGCTGCCCGCCGGGCATCAATTAGGCAAGGCCGAACTGCTCTTCGAGAAGATCGAGGACGAGGCCATCAATGCCCAGATGGAGCGTCTGGAGAATATCCGCAAGGCCAATGCCGCCGCCGCGGCCGCCGCTGCTCCGGTCGAGCCCCAGAAGGAGGAATGCACCTTCGACGAGTTCGGCAAGATGGACATCCGCACCGCCACCGTCCTGGAGGCCGAGAGAGTGCCCAAGACCGACAAGCTGCTGAAGCTCACCATCGACACAGGTATCGACCGGCGTGTGATAGTCTCGGGTATCGCCGAGTACTACACCCCTGAGCAGATGGTCGGCAAGCAGATATGCATCCTGGCCAACCTGGCTCCCCGCAAGATCCGCGGCATAGAGTCCAAGGGCATGATACTGATGGCAAAGCAGCCGGACGGCAAGATGCGTATCGTGGCTCCCGAGGAGGAACTCTGCAACGGAGCGACCATCGGCTAGACGGCGTATCTCAACGAATCGACTTCGTGGTGCGGTTCGTTTTGTGATTCCCTGATAATCAGTGGGTTGAAAATTTAAGTGCACATTTGCCCTACTTTCGAAACGGGCAAATGTGCACTTTACTTTTTGATATTCTGGTTATCAGCTACTTATGAAACTGTCTGCACAACGAAGTCGATTCGTTGTCAGGTCGTGTGCAGGCAGAGCTGAATTCCGGATTTTACATTCCGTGCTGCTCGAGGAGCTCCAGTTCCTCGTCGGAGTAGATGAGGTGGTCGAGCTTACCGCTGCGGCCCAGTACCACCAGGATGACGGCGGCGATGATCAGGGCGGCCAGGATGCCCAGGATGATGAAAAGGATGCGGTGGCTTTTCTGCCCGCCGGTGGAGGTGGATTCTGCCGGTTTCGGAGCGGCTTCCGTCTGAGCGGGCTTTTCCGTTCCGGTGGATGATGCAGCTTCTGCAGGGGAGGGGGGCATTGAGGGAGTGTCTGCGGCATTCTCGGTGGCAGTCGTTGCCGGAGCGGTCTTTATGGGCTTTAGAATCACCGGCTCGAATCCGAAGGCCTTGGAGAAAATACCCCCTTCCGGGGCAGCAACGAAGTAAGGTTTTCCGTCCAAAGTGCATCTGAGATTTCCGAGTCCGGGAAATTCGATATTCTTCTTTTCGCGCAGGGTGATGTCCAGCTGTGTGAGGAATGCTTCCAGCTCGGTAGCGGCTGTAGTACTGTCCATTCCGGTGTCCGCAGCGTAGTACTCTGCCAGGAGGTCTCCTGTCGCGTTGACGTCTCCTTTGAAGGTGATGCTTTTGGACGGAGGAAATATGGTCTTGCCGTCTTCGGAGAAATGCGCCGGCATGGGCCCGGTCTGGAAATATCCCATCCCGGGCAGCGGAATGAGGTCATTATCAATGATAAGCTCCTTGAGCAGGCGTGATAGAAGAAGGACGTCCATAAGATTTTTTTAAAATTTTCTGCACAAAGTTAAATTATTTTTTTGCAAGTTAAAAAAATTATCTATCTTTGCAGTCCCGAAAGGAAAATTCCTCTTTAGCTCAGTTGGTTAGAGCACCTGACTGTTAATCAGGGGGTCCTAGGTTCAAGTCCTAGAAGGGGAGC
>DVGV01000027.1 GCA_018712545.1 Candidatus Coprenecus merdigallinarum
TGAGCTCTCCGACGGCAGTGGCATCCGTGTGACTGCCGGCAGTCTGAGGGCTTTCAGTTTTGACGCTACTGACTCGCCTGACTTGCTGCCTGCCCTCTCCGTACTGGCCGCATTCTCCGAGGGCACCTCGCATTTTACCGGAGTGGCCCGCCTGCGCAACAAGGAGAGCAACCGTCCCGTGGTCATGGAGGAGGGCCTCAAGGCCATGGGCGTTCCGGCCCGGGTCGACGGAGACACCATGGACATCACCGGTATAAGCCTTGCCCGCAGGATAGTTGAGGGTAAAATGCTCAAGGGCGGCAACTTCCACACCTTCTCCGACCACCGCGTGGCAATGGCCCTGAAGGTCGCCTCGCTCGGCTGCTCTTCAAAGGTCACCCTGGACAGCACTGACTGCATCGACAAGTCCTTCCCCGGCTTCCTCAAACTCTTTGAGTCCATTCACCAGTAGCACGATACGATATGCGCAACGCTTTCGGAAATACATTCAGGATTGCCCTGGCAGGGGAATCCCACAGCCCTCTCATGTCGGTTGAGATCAACGGTGTACCGGAGGGTATCCCACTGAGCCCCGGGGACTTCGCTGAGGACATCGACCGCCGCCGTCCCGGCCGCAAGGGTACTACTGCCCGCACGGAGAGGGACATCCCGGAGATCGTCCGGGGCGTGGAGGACGGCCTGACCACCGGCACCACCCTCAAGCTCCTCTTCCGCAATGAGAATACGGACCCTTCCGCCTATCGGCAGTTTACCGACATCCCCCGTCCCGGCCATGCGGACTGGGTGCGCAGGATAAAATACGGAGCGGACAGCCTCACCTCCGGAGGCGGAATGTTCTCCGGGCGGATGACCCTTCCCCTCGTTGCTGCCGGGGTGGTGGCCAAGAAAATCATTGCCCCGATACAGGTCAATGCCCGACTGACGGAGGTCGGAGGCCTGTCCCTTGCAGGGGATGAAGGGGACAATGCTGCCCTCGAAGCCCTCCTCTCCGAGGTGGCGGCCGAGGGTGATTCGGTCGGCGGAGTGGTGGAATGCGTCTGCAGCGGGGTCCCCGCCGGTCTGGGCGAGCCCTTCTTCTATCCGATGGAAGCGGCCATTTCCCAGATGATTTTCTCCATTCCCGGCATCCGGGGCATAGAGTTCGGGGACGGCTTCAGAGCCTCCCGCATGCGCGGCTCGCAGCACAACGACCCTCTCACCGACATCGCAGGACACACCTCCCGCAACGGTGCCGGCGGCATCAACGGAGGCATCACCAACGGCAACCCTATCATCTTCCGTGCCGCCGTCAAGCCTACCTCCAGCATTGCCCGTCCCCAAACCACTGTCAACCTGGCCACCGGCCGTCCCGAAGAGCTCATAATAAAGGGACGCCACGACGTGTGTTTCGCCCTGCGCGTCCCTGTAGTAGTGGAAAGCGCCGCAGCCATTGTCCTCTGCGACGCTCTGTTGTCTTGTCAGAATAGCTTGTAGCGGAGGATGGAGAGCTGCTCGGTCTCCGGGTCCTTGGTGCTGGCGTAGAGGATGCCGTCTCCGCCGGAGGTGATGACGGAGCATCCGGTCATGCCTTCGAGGCGGTAGCTGCCCTGCATACGGCCTTTCCAGTCGAATACCAGGATCAGGACATCCTTGGGCTCTTTTTCTGTTTCTGTGCTGCCTCCGGTGCGGATAGTCGGTATGCCGTCTTCCATCTGAGTTGTCATGATGGGATTCTCGGTGTCGATGTTGTCATCGTACCTCAGGTAGATGTAGCTGTCGTCGCAGCAGACGGGGCCGTATGGATAACCGTATATCTTGGCGTAGAACAGATAGGAGCCGTCATTGAGGTATTCGGGCTTCATATTGTCAGGTCCTGTGATGCTCCTGACCAGACGGAGGCTGTCGTCGTAGAACTCTACGAGGGGATAGGAACTTTCGACGTAGACTATCGTGCCTTTGTCGGGATTGGCGAGCAGATGGCCCTGGAAGCAGTTTCCGGAGAAAATCTTGTCCTCACCGTAGGGTATCAGTTCTCCGTCGGAGTAGAACAGCTTGGGCTCACCGTTGGAGACATCAATGCTCTTGTCCTCGAACCAGAAGGGATTGAGGGACAGCATCTGTCCCTTGTAGGTCATGACTCTCATTGTATGGAATTTGTAAGGCATCTGCCTGATCCATTTGCTTGCCGGCATACCTTCTGCGGCTTTGTCGAGCGGAATGACGAAGAGATTGCTCTTCTGGCTGTCATTCACGTACAGTGTGTCGTCCACGGCGTATGCGGACGGCATCAGCACCTCGTAGGGTCCGTTGCCGGCATGGAGGAAGCGGGAGACGCACTGCATGGTCCGGATATCGTAGACCTGAAATGCCCACTGGCTTGCGGACAGGCCGGTCCAGCTGGTCTGGGTCTCGCAGACTGCATAATGGTCTCCGGCCATCCAGGCTCTGTCTATGAGTACGGTATCTGGAAAGGTGCAGACAGTCTCGCCGCTGACGCTGACGGCCTCGGTCTTGACCTCATCGGTCAGGACGGTGACACGGCTGTCTGTCCTGCTGCTGCAGGAGCACAGGGCTATGACTGCGGCACCTGCGATGAATGATAGAACTGTAATAAAGTGTTTCATATTAGCGGCATGGTCTAGTCGATTCAGGACTGCTATAGTGTCAGTCTTTCAGCCACTTGTCGAACCATTCGAAGAAGTCCCTCTGCCAGTGAACGGCGTTCTGGGGCTTGAGGATCCAGTGGTTCTCGTCGGGGAAGAGGAGCATCCGCGAGGGTACGCCGAGCATCTGGGCTGCGTTGAAGGCGGCCATGCCCTGGTCTACGGGTACGCGGTAGTCCAGTTCTCCGTGAGTGATCATGATGGGGGTCTTCCAGTTGCGGACGAGTTTGTGAGGAGAGTTGACGTAGTGCTTGCGGGCAGCGGGTATCTCGAGATCCCAGGGTGCTCCGCCGTTCTCCCAGTGGGAGAACCACATCTCCTCGGTCATCATGTACATGTGTTCCTGGTTGAAGATACCTGCGTGGGCGAGGAAGGCGTCGAAATCATCGGGATGGGCTCCGGCGAGGTAGTAGATGGAGTAGCCTCCGAAGCTGGCTCCCGAGGCGCCCATCTTGCCTACGTAGGGCTCTTTCTTCATCTCGTATACGGCTGACATGTAGTCGTCGATGCACTGGCCGGCGTAGTCCTTGGACACGTCATCGCACCATTTCTGGCCGAAGGACATGGTGCCGCGGCGGTTGGGCAGGATGACGATGTAGCCCTCGGCGGCCATCAGCTTGTAGTTCCAGCGGGTAGACCAGCCCTGGCTGAGGCACTGCTGGGGACCTCCGGTGCAGAAGAGCATGGTAGGGTAGACCTTGGTGGAGTCGAAGCCTGCGGGATAGACTACCCAGGTGAGCATCTTCAGGCCGTCCGTGGTGGGTATCCAGCGGAGTTCGTAGGTCTCCTGCTCGAGCTGGGCGTAGATGTCGTCGTTCTCGTGGGTGAGGTAGGTGAACGAACCGTCTGCCAGGGATACGGAGATGATCTCGTCGGGGCGGCTCATGTTGTGTGCGGTGGAGAGCAGATGTCCTTCACCGAACTCGGCCACTCCTCCGAAGTCGAACCAGAGGTCATCGGGGGTGATGCGGGTGACATTGCCCTGGAGGTCTACCGAGAAGATGGCCTGGAGGCCGAATGCGAGGGCATTGAAATAGAGTCCGCTGCCGTCAGCCTTCCATACGGGGGAGGCGGCGCTGTGGTCGAAGCCCACGGTCAGTTCCCTCTTCTCGCGGGAGGCCAGGTCGATGACGAAGACCCTGTTGCGGTCAGCCTCGAAGCCGGCGCGCTCCATGCTCAGCCATGCGATGCTCTTGCCGTCGGGGGAGAATACGGGGTCGGTGTCGTAGCCGTTCATGCCCTCGGAGAGGTTCTCGCAGGTGCCGTCAGCTACGTTGTAGAGGTAGATGTCGGTGTTGGTGGAGAAGGCGTAGTCCTTGCCGGTGAGCTTGCGGCAGGCATAGGCGATCCACTGTCCGTCAGGACTCCAGGAGAGCTGCTCCAGTCCGCCGAAGGGCAGGGTGGGGAGCTCGAATTTGGTGCCCTCGATGATGTCCTTGCCGGGAGCCACTTTCAGGGATTTGCCCGAGCGGACAACATCGGTCACGAAGGTGTGGGGGATGGTCTCCACGAAGCAGTCCCAGTGACGGTACATCAGACCGTCAATCTCGCGGCCGGTGGACTGGGCCAGGTCGGGATACAGGTCAGCGGGCTTGGTGGCGTACTTCACCTGGGCGATGTACATCAGCTTGGTCTGGTCGGGGGAGAGCTTGAACTCGGAGATGCCTCCGGGGATATTGCTTACCTTGCGGATGTTCTTGCCGTCGGCGCTCATCGACCAGATCTGGCCGCCCTGGAGGTAGAGGATGGTGGAGCCGTCCCCGTACCAGCGGGCATTGTTGGCACTCGAGGAGAAATGTGTGATCTGGCGGTTGTCCGTGCCGTCGGCGTTCATCACATAGAGCTGCCGCACGCTGCGGTTCTCCTCTATGCTGGTGTAGGTCACTCCGTAGAGTATCTTACTTCCGTCGGGGGAAAGCTGAGGGTCGGATACCCTGCCGAGGCGGAGCATGATCTCGGGTGTGAACTTGCCGTCCACGACCTCTATCGGAGTCTTCTCGATAACTGTGGCTGCGCCCTTCCTGCCGCTCTGGGCGTAGGAGGACATCACTGCCATTGAGGACATTAGCATCAGTGTTGTTGCAAATTTTAATTTCATGTTGTCAAATATTTGAATTATAGATTATTTCATCCATTCGGGCATGGGCTCTCCCTTGAGGAAATGGTCTAGGAACTCCACGAGCTTGACAGTGTAGTCCTTGCAGTTGTAGCGCTGCACGAGGTTGTGGTCCTCGCCGTTGTAGGTGAGCATCCAGGCCTGCTTGCCGCAGCGGCGCAGGGCGGTGAAGAACTCGATTCCCTGGTACCAGGGCACTGCTCCGTCCTCGTCGTTGTGCATGATGAGCACGGGGGTGGTGACGTTGCGCACGAAGAACAGGGGGGAGTTCTCGACGTAGAGGTCGAAGCCGTCCCAGAGATTGTCCCCGATGCGGCTCTGTCCGTGCTCGTACTGCATCTGGCGGGTCACGCCTGAACCCCAGCGGATGCCGCCGTATGCACTGGTCATGTTGGATACGGGCGCTCCGGCTCCGGCTGCTGCGAACCGGTCGGTCTGGGTAATCATGTAGGCCGTCTGGTAGCCGCCCCAGCTCTGTCCCTGGAGGGCCATCTTCGTGCTGTCAATCCAGGGCCGGCCTTCCAGCACCTTGTCCACGCCGGGCATGATGCAGTTCATCGCGCTCTGGCCGGGATGTCCGGTGTGGTAGTAGATGTCGGGCACGAATACGATGTAGCCGTTGCTGACGAAGTATGCGATGTTGATGATCGATCGGCTCGGGGCGGGGGCGCGGTAGGAGTACAGTCCGTCGGAGCTTCTTTCGTAGAAATACAGCACCATCGGGTATTTGCCCGCGGAGTCGAGGTCATCGGGGGTGAAGAGCATGCCCTCGCAGTGGAACGCTCCGTCCTCGGACATCCAGTCCACCAGTTCCACGCTGCCCCAGCGGTACTGGTCCTGCTGAGGATTGATGGCGGTAAGCTGCTCCGAGGTCTTGAAGAGGTCGGAGGTGCGGTAGAGGTCGTAGGGATTGCGGAAGTCGCCCATGGTGTAGAACAGGACGGGTTTCTTCCCGGAGCTGATGGCGCTGAGGCGGTAGGTGGCCGGGCCGCTCACCAGCTCTTTCATCCTCGGTTTGCGGGCGCTCAGGTCCTTGAGGTAGATGCCGGTCTCCTTGGTCACGTCGTTGAAGGAGGAAAAATACAGGGGCTTGTCGGCCAGTATCTCCCGGTCAGCCGCCCTGCCGCCGCGCTGCTCCAGGCGGGAGTCAAAGAGAATGCTGAGCGTCGGGGTGAATTTGATGGAGTCGGCGGCTCCTATGCCCTCGGTCATGTTCTCGGGAGCCTTGCTGCCGTCAGTGTAGAATTTCCATACGTCGAAGCGGGCTCCTATGAGCAGGGCCGAGCCGTCCTTGTACCAGAGTGCGGGTCCTGTGGGGCCGGCTGCGGAGGGGGTGTCGTCCTCGTCGTCCCAGAAGAGGGCGGGTACGCCGGCGGTCAGGTTCCTCCATTCGTTGTTCACGATGTCGTAGAGGTGCCAGCAGGTGTCGGCTGCATCGAACATCGCGGCGTAGCGGCCGTCGGGGGAGAGGGTGCTGCGCACGGTGCGGTTCTCGCTTATGAGCTCGCGCTCACCTGTCCCGATGTCGAGGCGGTAGAGGTCGTAGCGGGGGGTGGGGTCCCACTGGCGCTCCACTCTGTAGGGTTTGTCGTTGAGGACCAGGACGGTGTTGCCGGTCAGGCCCTCGGGGATGTGTACCGACGGCATCTCCTCGTCGGCTAAGGTCAGGATCTGCCCCGGCCTGTCGAAATAATAGATGGCCGTGTAGGTCTGACGGGCCATGCGGTTGCGGTTGATTTTCTCCTGGGTGGGCAGGTAGTCTGCGTTCCATTTCCAGATGTCGAGTTTCACCTTTTCAAAGTCCGGTACCGTCTCGTCCTCAGGCTCGGGCAGCTCCTTCACCCCAAGCACCAGATAGCGGCCGTCCTTGCTCAGGCGCAGGGAGGCCTTGTCGCTGATGCCCATGCCTTCGGGGATGCCCTCCGCGTCTGAGGGTACAATGCACTCTGCTTCCGGCTCCTCTGCCGTGAGGTCGGCGTAGAATATGTCGCGGAGGTCCTTGGCGGCCTCGGAGGTGTCGCGGCGGGAGTAGAAGACTGCGGCGGTGGCATCCTCATTGAATTCTATTCCGGATATCAGGCCTTCCTTGGGAGTGCTGTATATTATGCGGTCCTCGCCTGTCGCGGGGATGATCAGGTGCAGCTCTCTCTGGCCGAGGGAATCTTCCTTCGCTGGCTCTGTGGCGTAGAGGATCTTCTCACCCTCTGCGGAGAAAATGCATTCGTCCACATGCTTCAGTGTATCGGTGCTCAGTGTGCGTAAGTCGGTGATGTACAGCTCACGGCCGCCTTTGCCGGATGCTTCGGTCTGTGCCTGGCGGCTGGCGATGAAGTTCAGCAGGTCATCCCCGCGGTACATCCGGTCGATGTCGGGGAGGACGGTCTTGGCTCCCGACTTCAGGTCGAGGATAACCAGGCTGTCCTTGGGCATCTCGTGCTGCTTTTTCTTTTCGATGCGGGCCTGCCGTGTGGCCTGGTTCGGGGCCACGGTCATGTACACGGCCTTGGTGCCGTCCTGGGAGATGACGGCTCCGCTGCCCCTGGGGATGGTGTAGGCCACCGTGCCCTTCGCGATGTCGTAGATGTGGAGGGTATCGTCCCCGTCCTGCAGGGTAACGCTGTACAGCAGCCAGTTGCCGCCGTAGGGATTCTGTATCGATGATACTGTCTGCCAGGTGTCGTAGACGCTGTGGTCCAGAGGCTTTTTCTGTGCAGAAAGCGGAAGTGCGGTCAGAACGCTTAATGTAAGCGCGGCTGCCGATGCCGATAATATGTGTCTTGCATTCATAGGTGTAGTATTTTATCAGGCAAATTTAAAAAAATTACCCTTTCCCCGCTGCCGGTGCGTATTCATTTTTCCACAACGGCAGTATTTCCCGCGATTCGGTGCCGTTGCGGTAGCCCTGGTTTTATGTTAGCCTTGCTGCGGTGCCTTTAGAACGATGTGGTGAGGCCGCCGGATATAGCTGTGCGCTATAAGCATTTTCTTTTTTCAACGAAATAATGTAGGGCTGAAGGTCTGGTAGGTAAGTCTATGGGTAACAGTATGTTGCGATTTTGCGAGTCCGCCTTAAGGCTTTTCAAACGGCTTACGGCGGGGTGGTCAGAAGGCATTATGTTGATTCATAGCCTGTTATGATAACCGTTATCAGCCCGATAAAATCTAGTTAAAAATCGGCAAGGCGATAGGGGGAGTATCGGGATGAATGGGAACGGACTGCGGGCACAGACCCCCTCGGGACGTCATTATGATAGCGCACTTTCGTAAAGCGGGACAGATAACACGGGAAAGCGGCACATCTTCGGAAGAAGGGAATGTGGTGGCAAAATGCAGCTTTTGTCGGCACCTTCCGATAATCGGAAATACAAATGCGCATTTCGATCAGGAGAATGTGACTGTGCTGACGGAGAAGCAGGTGCTGGACGGGGCGTTGGAGGCGGTGCCTGATACGGTCTGCGTGCTGCCGGATACGGTGTATGTGAGGCGGGCATGGATGATGGACCCTGACCACGTGATGTGTGAGATGGAGGGCAGGAGCGGGTATTCTCTGAGAGTATATGATGTGAGGACACTGAAGCCGACGGCAGATTACCTGCACTACGGTAACGGGCCGCAGGAGGTTCTTATGCCGACAGTGGCGGTCACGGACGGCAATGTGTATGTGCGGGATGGCAATAAGCAGAAGCTTTATGTCATACCTGTCGCTGCGGCGGGGACTGGTGCCGAAGTAGGCGATTATCGTATCTCGGGACTTCTCACGAAGGTAGTGACCTTCGGGGACAGTCTGCTGGCGGTCAATCCCTATTATTTGGAGAGCACGGATCTTGGTATCAGTCAGGGAGAGCCGAAACTGATTTTCCCTGATGCCAATACTGATTACGGACTGAGCCAGGATAAGTTCAGTACGGTCAATGTTTATCAGGGAAGCCTTCTGACCAATAACGTAAAGGACCGTATCGCATACGTGGAGAGTTCATGCGCTCTCGTGGAGCTGTATGACGGCGGGCTGAATCTGCGGCGGACTGTCACCGGTCCAGGGGAAGATATTCCGGAGTATTTCTATCAGGAGGGACAGCAGTTCTTGTTTTTCAAGCTGTGGAAAGCATACGCATACGTATCGTCCTGCTCGGATGACAACTACATATATCTGCTGTATGACGGTACGATGAGGGGGGACGGTCATCCTGTGATGAAGGGTGAAATAAAGAAACTGTTTAAATTTTATTCAAAAATAATTTTATGGCAGCGATATGCATCATGGCTTCGTGCGTATCGGCCCTGTATTCATAGTCAATGGTCAGTCTCCTGAAGTTCTCGAGCCATGAGAAAGTGCGCTCGACAATCCATCTTTTTGGCATGGGGACAAATCTGTCCGTCCGTTTGTCAGACCTGAGTACGACATCCAGGTCGCAATGCAGCAGTCTCTTGACCGTGTTCCTGACAGTCTCGCCCCTGTAACCTCCGTCCGCCAGAATCCGTTTCAGCCCAGGGAATTTGTATCTCATGGATTCGAACACCTCTTCCGCCCCTACGCTGTCATGGACGTTAGCCGGATGGACTCTCACTGACATGGGCAGCCCCAGAGTGTCAACCACTATGTGCTCCTTCCTGCCCTTTATCTTTTTGTTTCCGTCTATTCCCCTTTGACCATCAATATGATGGGAGGTCCTGACACTCCTTGAGTCGATGATCCCAAGGCTGGGACTCTCCGCCCTGCCCGAAAGACGGCGGACAATGCCGCGGAGGGTGTCGAAGATCTCTTCAAGCAGGCCCTCGTTCTTCCACTTGCTGAAATAGTAATACACTGTCTGCCACGGAGCGAAATCCGATGGGAGCATTCTCCACTGCACGCCGGTCTTCACGATGTACAGGATGCCGTCAAAAACAGAGCGCAGTGAATATTTTCTGAATCTTTCTTTGGGGTCTAACATATTTTTTATAACTTGCCACTGTTTATCAGTCAGGTTGGTTGGGTACTTATGCATAACTTTAATGTTTTGATAATCATAAAGTTATGAAAAATATTCCAATTAACCTACTGATTTACAACTAATTATAAATAAATTTAAACAGATTCAAAGAACGGAATGCCGTTTGTGGTTTCTGCAGGCGGAGATACTGCCCTCAAGGACATGACGCTCATAGTCATGGACTGGGACGGCAATTTCAAGGGCAGCTGGCGGATTCACGGAGTCAACGTGATGACTCAGATCAGCAGTACCGGTACAGAGGGCGAGGTCTACGCCTGCGTTACGGACAGGGGAGACCTTCCGCTGACAGTCCTGCGTTACAAGCTCTTCTGACAGAATGAAAGGGGGAAGATAGAAATCTGTGGCATCGGGTTCCTGAATTTTGGGATTTAAGGCAAACTTTTTGTATCTTTGTCTGATGTACTGAAATTTTAAACACTATGGCAGAAAACAGCACTTTTTCCAAGACAAAGATTGAGGTCGGCGGAGGTTCCATCATGCTCGGGCTGATAGTCCTCGGATGGTTCATCTACGCCGGCATCGGACGGTTTGCGGACAGGGACCGCAGCGTGGTGGTCAAGGGCCTCTCGGAGAGGGAGGTGGTGGCGGACCAGGTCATCTGGCCGTTGGCCTACAGACTGGCGGGCAACGACCTGCGCTCGCTGTACAACGAGATAGAGCGTTCCAACACCGTCATCGTGGACTTTCTCACATCCAACGGCATCCCCCAGGACGAGATAACCGTCTCCCCCGCTTCGGTGACCGACCTGCAGGCCGAGAGATACGGCTACAACAACGAGGACCCCAACCGTTACAAGGCCGTGTCGGTGGTGACCGTGGCCTCCGACAAGATAGACCTGGTGCGCAGCCTGATGAGCAGGCAGGGTGATCTGCTCAAGAAAGGCGTGGTGATAGCCGGTGACGACTACCAGTTCCAGACCGTATTCTCCTTCAACGGACTCAATGACATAAAGCCGGAAATGGTCGCCGAGGCCACTCAGAACGCAAGGGCCACAGCCCAGAAGTTTGCCGAGGACTCCGAAAGCAGGATCGGCAAGATCCGCTCGGCCTCCCAGGGTCAGTTCTCGATTTCGGACCGGGATCAGAACACTCCCCATATCAAAGTAGTGAGGGTCGTTACCACTATCGAGTATTCTCTCAAGGATTAACCAACTGAAACAGTTAGGAAAGATGTCAGCAGTTGCAGTATCAGACTACAGCGAGGCTGCGGCCAGGCTTGACCGCGGCGCTTTTGTCCGGCTTACGGTAATGAAAGAGGATATGCGTCCTTTTTTCCGTCCGGGCCAGGACAGCGTCCTGCTTGCTCCCGTAAGGCTCAACAGGGCTCACCGTTATTCGGAGGAAGAGCTGCGGGCTTTCGAGTCGCACAGTGACGTGCCGGGCCGCAAGTGGCGCAATGTCACGGCGGCACAGGACCGTATCACCGTCCGGCGCCGGGATGTGGTGCTCGTCCGTACCGGAGAGGACCGTTCCCTCCGTCTGCTGAGGGCGGTCCATGTATGGGGCACCCTGCTCCTGCTGCGGTGCGACTGCGGCAGCTCTCCCTATATCAGCGCGACGGTCTCCGATGTGGTCGGAGTAGTGGTTGAGGGGACAATAAGGGGCGGCACTCCGTTCCGTTCCACCCAGCGCAAATGGCGGTATGCCTCCAAACTCTGGACAGCATCCTACCGCACCCGTTCCTGGGCCGGGAAGGTCCGCCGCAATCCTAAGGGCTCCCTTTCCTGCGTAGCCTCGGCGGTAGCATTGTCCCTGATTATCATCTCCTGCACCGGAAGGGGAGGAGCCGATATTATCGGCATAGAGAACGGACAGTTCATCAAGAACGGCAGTCCGTATTATTTCGTAGGGACCAATTTCTGGTACGGTCCTATCCTTGCCTCGGAGGGCAGCGGAGGCGACCGGGAGCGGCTGACCCGTGAGCTGGACAGTCTCTGCTCGATGGGAGTGCGCAACCTGCGCGTGCTTGTGGGCTCCGACGGTCCGAGGGGAGTGTACACCAAGGTGGAGCCTACGCTCCAGTATGCCCCGGGGAAATACAACGACACCCTGCTCCGCGGCCTCGACTATTTTCTCGTGGAGCTCGGCAAGCGCAATATGGAGGCAGTGCTCTATCTGAACAATGCCTGGGAGTGGAGCGGCGGTTACTCGCAGTATCTCCAGTGGACAGGTCACGGGGACATTCCCCTGCCGCGTGTGGCCGGCTACAATACATACGTGGACTATGTGGCTGATTTCATCCGCTCGGACTCAGCGAAGACTCTCTTCCGCCGCTACGTGATGGATATCATCTCCCGCACCAACACCGTTACCGGCAAGGCCTACCGCGACGACCCGGCCATCTTCTCGTGGCAGATATGCAACGAGCCCCGGCCATTTGCCGCTGACAACAAGGAGGCTTTCCGCGACTGGCTCACATCCACCGCAGAACTGATCAAGTCCATAGACCCCAACCACATGGTCTCCGTCGGCAGCGAGGGCAAGTACGGCTGCGAGGTGGATCTGGGCCTCTGGGAGGAGATAGGCCGCTCGCCCTATATCGACTATCTGAACATCCATATCTGGCCCTTCAACTGGGGCTGGACTACCAGGGAGGACATGGCCTCGGGCAACGTGACGCCCGCCGTGGAACTCTCCCGCGAATATCTGCAGGAGCATCTGGAAATAGCCCGCCGCATGGGCAAGCCCCTGGTGGTCGAGGAGTTCGGCTTCCCTAGGGACAGCGTGGGATTCTCCCGCAGCACATCGGTGAGCATGCGCGACGTGTACTATGATGCCATGCTCTCGGAGATAGTGGACGAGGCTGCCGGAGGAGGACTCCTGGCCGGATTCAATTTCTGGGGATGGGGAGGTCTCGCCGAGCCTTCCGAGGACCACCTGATGTGGCAGCCCGGGGACGACTATACCGGAGATCCCGCCCAGGAGGAGCAGGGGCTGTATTCGGTATTCGCCTCCGATACCTCGACAGTGAGAATTGTCCGCCAGTATGCCCGTTCCGTGGAAAATATCGAATGAGTGTAAAATAAGCAAAACCTAATACCTATGAGAAAAATTATCCTTATCCTGCTGACACTGGTATCGGTCATTCCTCTGGGAGCGGCCGGGACTGCTGATTCGGCGGATGCGGCAGTTCCTGAGCGGAAGAAGGGCGGATGGTCCCTGACAGATACGCTTCTTGAAGGGGTGGTTGCCGCCGATTTTCTCGCCCACCACGATATGTCCTTTCAGATGAGAGGCTCCTTCCGCACCGAGATGCCGCGGGGAGGGGAAACCTCAGCGCGGTTCCGCATGGACAATTTCCGGTGGAACCTCGAGGGAACATTCGGCCGCAACCGGGAGTTCTACTACCATTTCCGCCAGAGCTTCAATGCCAATTTCCGTTCCAATACCTTTGACAACCTTCTGGAATCCATTGATTACGCCTACATGACGTGGACGCCGCGGCAGCATTTTTCCCTGACCTTCGGCAAGCAGGTCTTCGCCCTCGGAGGGCAGGAGTTCTGGGCTGCACCGGTCTATGTCGTGCAGTTCAGCGACATAGGCGGCAGTCTGCCCTGCTATCAGATGGGAGTCGTGGGCACCTGGCACATCACTCCGACACAGGACCTGGCCCTGCAGGTGTCCAATATCAGGGGCTTCTGGGACGATGAGTTCTATCACGGAGGACTGCCGGACGGGGTTGAGAGTTCCCGCGCACCTTTTTTATATACCCTGAACTGGAACGGCAGTTTCCTGGACGATGCGCTGGAATTCCGCTGGTCGGCCTCCTACGGTACACAGGCGGTGGACCGGGATGTCTGGATCTTTGCTATGGGACAGTCCTACCGCAGGGAAAAATGGGGAGTGTACCTGGACCTGATCTATTCCCGGCAGGGGCTGGATATCAACGGAGTGCTCAGTTCTTCCGCTCCTACCGGTCCGGACGGGGACTACCGTACCCTTGAGGACGTGAACTACATGTCCGCCATCGCCTATCTGCACCTGTTCCTGAGCCCTTCTTTCTCAATGTACTTCAAGGGTTCGAGAGAGTACGGCGGGTTTTACCGTCCTTACGGGGATGTGCCGGCAGGGATGCTCCGCGCCAGCTGGAACGGGCAGGCGTGCCTGGAGTATATGCCTACCAGGAGCCGGGATTTCCGCTTCTTCCTGCACTACAATTTTTACGATGCCCGTCCTAAGGGCGGCGGACAGCTGCTGGAAGTCGCTTCCAGACAGGAGCACAGGGTGACGCTTGGAATTATCTATATCATGAATATATTCTGAAAGTTTTAAAAATTGCGTATATTTGCCCGATGTATGAAAACTAACTTAATATTCACTTATAAAACTAATTAACTGTTATGTTCAAGAACCATCCCAAAGGCCTGCTGGCCGCAGCCCTGAGCAACATGGGTGAGAGATTCGGCTACTACATCATGAATGCCGTGCTGCTGCTCTTCCTGTGTTCGAAATTCGGACTTAGCGACGAGACCAGCGGTGTAATCTATGCTGTATTCTATGCGCTGATATATGTGCTGAGCCTTATCGGCGGTTATATCGCGGACAAGACCCAGAATTACAAGGCTACCATCATGTCCGGTCTGGTGACGATGGCTGCAGGATACGCTCTCCTGTCCATCCCTATTCTCGCCACACCTGAGAATACCGGCTGGCTGCTGCCTTTCACCTGCGGCGCCCTGCTGCTGATTGCATTCGGTAACGGCCTTTTCAAAGGAAACCTCCAGGCCATCGTAGGTCAGATGTATGACGATCCCAAGTATTCTGACAAGAGGGATTCCGGTTTCCAGATTTTCTACGTGTTCATCAACATCGGAGGTCTCGTGGCTCCCTTCATCGCCCCCCTGCTCAGAAGCTGGTGGCTGGGTGTCAACAACATGACCTACAACGCAGGTCTGCCTGAGCTCTGCCATGACTACATCAATGCAGGCGGCAGCCTCGATCCCGAGCAGCTCACCAAGTTCCAGGATCTCGCAGCCAGCGTGATGCAGAACGGTGCTCCCGTCGGTGACCTGATGACATTCTCCCAGACCTATCTCGACGTATTCAATACAGGCGTGCACTACTCGTTCTTCGCATCGGTTGCCGCCATGCTGATATCCCTGCTCATCTTCGTGTTCACCAAGAAGAACATGCCCAACCCCGCCAAGAAGGAGGCCAAGGTCGTGGAGCAGTACACTCAGGAAGAGAAGCTGGCTATGGCCAAGGAGATCAAGCAGAGGCTCTACGCTCTGTTCGCAGTGCTCGGCATCGCCATCTTCTTCTGGTTCTCGTTCCATCAGAACGGTCAGTCCCTCTCAGTGTTTGCCCGTGACTTCGTGACCACCGAGTCCATCGCTCCCGAGATCTGGCAGGCTGTGAACCCGTTCTTCGTGATCACCCTCACTCCTATCGTGATGTGGGTATTCTCCGCTCTCAGAAAGAGAAGAGGCAAGGATATCTCCACCCCGAGGAAGATCGCCATCGGTATGCTCATCGCAGGTATCGCTTATCTGTTCCTTACCATATTCGCCGCTATCATGGGCTATCCTTCGGGCGAGGAGTTCAGAAGCTGGGACGTAGCCGCTCAGAATGCCGTGAAAGCCGGACCGTGGGTGCTGATCGTCACATACTTCTTCCTCACCGTAGCTGAGCTCTTCATCTCGCCCCTCGGACTGTCGTTCGTGTCCAAGGTCGCTCCCAAGAACCTGCAGGGTATCTGCCAGGGCCTCTGGCTCGGAGCTACAGCGGTCGGCAACCTCCTCATCTGGATCGGCCCTCTGATGTACAACAGCTTCAGCCACCAGTGGATGTGCTGGCTGGTGTTCATGGTCATCTGCCTCATCTCCATGGGAGTGATGCTCGGCATGGTGAAATGGCTCGAGAGAATCACTATGGGTAAAGAATAATTTTACTGATTAAAATATGTTCAAAGGTCAACCCAAAGGCCTGTACGCGCTCGCCCTTGCCAACACGGGCGAGCGCTTCGGCTATTACACGATGCTTGCGATCTTCACCCTGTTCCTGCAGGCGAAGTTCGGTTTTTCGGAGGCAGTGACCTCCAACATCTACGCGGGCTTTCTGGCGGCGGTATATTTCATGCCGTTCATCGGAGGCATACTCGCCGACAAGTTCGGCTACGGCAAGATGGTTGTTGCCGGTATCATCGTCATGTTCGCGGGCTATTTCTGCCTGGCGATTCCGACCGGAGGAGACATAGTGGGCAAGATAGCCATGTTCGGCTCCCTGCTGCTCATCGCGGTTGGTACCGGTCTGTTCAAGGGCAACCTGCAGGTGATGGTCGGCAACCTCTACGACGACCCCAAGTACTCGTCGAAGAGGGACGCGGCTTTCTCGCTGTTCTACATGGCCATCAACATCGGCTCGCTCTTCGCTCCCACGGCGGCTACCAAGATCACTGAGTTCTGCCTTGCCCGCGAGGGCCTGACCTACAACGGAGAGATTCCCGCTCTGGCCAACCAGTATCTGGCCGGCGCTTCCGCGATGGCTCCCGATGCCCTCACTCGTTTCCAGACTTTGGCTGCCGCTCAGGGTGCAACCGGTGATCTTACCGAGTTCTCCCGCCATTACATCGATGTGCTCGCCGGAGCCTATCACTGGGGCTTCGCCGTGGCCTGCGTGTCGCTGGTACTCTCTATCCTGATCTACTTCGGCTTCCGCAAGAGCTTCAAGCATGCCGACGTGACCCAGCGCGAGCTCGAGGCCAAGAGTACCCAGCCCGTCGTCGAGCTCACCAAGGAGCAGACCAAGTCCCGCATCACCGCCCTGCTGCTCGTGTTCGCAGTGGTCATCTTCTTCTGGATGGCCTTCCAGCAGAACGGTCTTACCCTGACCTTCTTCGCCCGTGACTACACGGCTACCGAGATGACCGGCCTGTCGAGGATTCTGGCCAATGTGCTGAACCTCGTGCTGATCATCATCGCTGTGTACGGAGCCTTCGCCATCTTCCAGTCCGAGAAGAAACGCAGCAAGCTCATTGCCGGCCTGGTGACTCTAGCCTCCATCGTGGCCCTGATCTTCAGCTACCGCTCCCTCGGTGACGAGCCCGTAACCCTGCTGCCCCAGATATTCCAGCAGTTCAATCCCTTCTTCGTAGTGGCCCTGACCCCTGTATCCATGGCCGTATTCGGAGCCCTCGCCGCCAAGGGCAAGGAGCCTTCCGCACCCCGCAAGATCGGCATCGGTATGTTCATCGCCGCCCTCGGCTTCCTGATCATGGTCTTCGGCTCCCTCGGCCTGCCTACCCCGGATGCCCTGAAGGAAGGCGCGACATTCCAGCGTGTTACTCCCAACGTGCTGATATCCACCTATCTCGTGCTGACATTCGCCGAGCTCTTCCTCTCCCCGATGGGTATCTCCTTCGTATCGAAGGTGGCTCCTCCCAAGTACAAGGGCATGATGATGGGTCTCTGGTTCGTGGCCACCGCCATCGGCAACTACATGGTGTCCATCATCGGTATGCTCTGGGGCGGTCTGCCTCTCTGGGTACTGTGGTTCATCCTCATCGCCCTCTGCGTCATCTCCGCCGTCTTCATTTTCTCCATCATGAAGAAGCTGGAGAACGCCACCAAGGACTAACCGCGCACAACTGCATCGCATACAGGTCCCCGCAGGAAATTTTCTCCCTGCGGGGATTTTTATTGGAGTAATGTAGAGAAACCGTATATTTGTAGGTAAATGGAAAAACCGTATATGAGGATTATGTTCAGGATATTGTCGGCGGCGGTGCTGGCGGCCGGAGTTCTGTGTGCCGGAGGGTGTGCGCAGAAGGGACCGATAGAGGGGGAGTATATCGATATGACGGACTATGACGTGCCGGTGACGGAGGCCGTGGAGGTGCCGCACGGGATGGACGGGACGCTGGCTTTCGGGGCTACGGATGTGCTGATGGTGGATTCGGTGCTGCTGATAGTCCGGCAGTTCAGCGATCATTTCATTCATCTGGTGGATCTCCGTTTGGGTGAGACCGTCGCTAAGGTTCAGCATGTCGGACGCGGTCCCGGAGAGGCGGTCAATACGTTCTGTGCCGGTGTCTCTGAGGACGGGGAATATTTCTGGGCCCATGACATGCAGCTGGGCCGCATCAATGTGTACCGCATGAGCGATGTGCTTTCGGGCAACGGTCTGCCTTCGCGCAGCGTGACTTTCGAGGACCGTTTCAGTCAGGGCCACGTGAAGGATGTAGTCATGGCTGAAGGCAGGATATACACGGCACCGGAAGGCATAACTGATGATGTAAGCCGATTTGTGGTGTATGACAGTACGTTCAACAATCCGCAGGGCATGGGTGAGTGGCCTGCTCTGGAGGGCACTGCCAGTCTGCCCGCTCCGGCCTATTCGTCTGTATTTGAAGGTTCCCTGGCATATATCCCGGAAGCGGGCCGCCTGGCCGTCGCTCATCATTACGAGCCGTTGGTCAGCATCTACTCCATGGACGGCACCCTGCTTTCCAACACCTGGGGACCGGATGAGTATATGCAGGATTTCAGCGTCAATGAGAACAATGCGTCGCAGTACGGGGATGTCGTTGTGTACGGTTCTATGGTAGGCTGGGAAGAGGATGTCAGGTCTCTTTATTCGACTCTGAGGAGCCATGAAGGACGGTTGTATGCACTTTTTACAGGAGAGAGAATGTCTGCTGTGCCGGAAGATGCAGCTGTGGAAGAGCCTGCTGCGGGCAGCCGTATCATGGTACTGGACAGTGACGGAGTACCGCTGGAGGAAATCCGGATAGACCGGGTGCTCATGAGATTTGATATTGAGCCTGAGACCCGGGATATCTGGGGATTTGACGGAGACTATAATTTATACCATTACAAATATTGACAGATATGAAGAACACCTTCAGAATTATTATCATGACGGCGGTACTGGCATTGTCCGCGGCGGCTGCCGATGCGCAGATTCTCCTTGGCGGAGGCGGACTTGAGCCTCTGGACAGGGAGACGGTGATTACCGACCTCTCATCCCCGTCCGGCAGCGGCAACCTGTTTGTGAGCATCAGTGTGGACTATCCCGACGGCTCCGACTCGACATACTACTACGTCACCTCTTCCCAGGAAGCTGCCTGTGAGGCTGCGGGCATCGAGCTTTCCGAACTGACGAATATGATGCAGTATACCGACGAGGGCTATATCCGCAGCTATCTGGAGCATTTCCTCGGACGTTTTCCCAAGATAGACTTGTGGATAAGCCTGTCCGCCGCAAAAGAGTGATTCCGTTGTCAATAATATAAAACGCACGCAGATGAAAAGAACATTTATTTTGGCCCTGAGCCTTATGCTGATGTCCGTGATGACCGTGATGGCCCTCGGGCAAAGCCTTGAACCGTTTTTCTCCTCGAAGCCGGGCCGTGTGCTCGTCTATGAGAACCTGGATGCGGACGGCAATCTGATATCTGTCAATGCCGATTCGCTGGCCGTGATGACCGGGGACTTTGAAGAGGGACAGGCGACAGTGGTCTCCACCATCATCAATCAGGGAGACTCCAGCCGTTTCCGTTCCAAGGTCCTGATGAAATTTGACCGGGGTGAGGTGATAACGGACATGGCCGCCCTCATGGAAGAGGCCATGCAGGAAGGCATGAGGCAGTCCATGGACGCGATGGGCGGCGGCGAGGACGCGGAGAGCCAGGCTGCCATGAATGAGATTCTGGACAGGACCACTGTCTCCGGTGAATGCCGGGGTATACCGGCGGAGCTGTCTGTGGGCATGGAACTGCCTGATTACGAAATAGAGATAAAAGTCATGTTCATCACCTCCAAGATGGGCTGCAGGGACCGTAAAGTCATCGGCCGGGAGTCCGTAACCACTCCTGCTGGGACATTCGACTGCTACGTGGTGGAGGAGACGATGACAGCCAAGGCCATGATGGTCAATGAAAAGACCCGTCAGGTGTCGTGGTACGCCCGCGGCATCGGCCTGGTCAGGCAGCAGACATGGGACAAGAAGAAACTTACAGGGACAACAGTTTTGACATCAATACGTTAAAAGTATGAAAACAAAGAATATGGAAATCGTGCCGGCTGTTACGGTATCCGCGGCGGCACTGGCTTTGGTCTCCTGCAGCGGTTCCGGAAAGGCCGGACAGCAGCGGCCCAATATCATAGTTTTCCTCGTGGATGACATGGGACTTATGGATACTTCGGTGCCCTTTCTGACCGACCCGGAGGGGCAGCCTGTGGAGCATCCGCTCAACCGCTGGTACCGCACGCCGAATATGCAGCGGCTGGCCGACCAGGGTGTACGCTTCTCCCAGTTCTACGCACAGAGCGTCAGCTCGCCGTCCCGCACCAGCCTGCTCACCGGCCAGAATGCCACCCGTCACGGAGTCACCAACTGGATTTACTCCGAGTCCAACAACCGCAGCACCTACGGTCCGCCCGACTGGAACTGGCAGGGCCTGGACAGTGCCGACTATACTTTGCCGCGCCTGCTCTCTGATGCGGGCTACCGCACGATACACGTGGGCAAGGCCCATTTCGGACCCTTCGGAAGTCAGGGCGAGGACCCTCTGGCTCTTGGCTTTGATGTCAATGTGGCCGGCTGTTCGATAGGTGAGCCCGGCAGCTACTACGGTAGGGACGGATACGGCCTCTACGGAGGTACACGCTCGCGGGCAGTCCCCGGCCTGGAGGAATTCTTCGAGGACGACGTCTTCCTGACCGACGCGCTGACCCTCAGGGCAGAGGAAGAGATGTCCCGCGCCATAGAGGATGGCGTGCCGTTCTACCTCAACATGGCGCACTATGCCGTGCATGCCCCCTTCATGTCGGACCCCCGCTATATGCAGAATTATGACGCCGACACATCGTACAGCGTATCTGCGAAGAAATTCGCCACCCTCATAGAGGGGATGGACCGCTCCCTCGGGGAGATCATGGACTTCCTGGAAGAGAAGGGAGTGGCGGAGAACACCCTGATATTTTTCCTCGGGGACAATGGCTCCGACGCACCCATAGGCGAGGAGCGGGGTTACGGCTCCTCGGCACCGCTGCGGGGCAAGAAGGGCACGGAGTTCGAGGGGGGTATCCGTGTGCCGTTCATTGTTGCGTGGGCTGCTCCCGAAGGAAGCCCCGAAGGTGGGGACCGCTTCGCTGATGAAGAACGGTCCGCAGATGGAGACCGCTCGGCAGATGTAAGACTGTCCCCGGATGGAGATCGCTCCACTTATGAAGGGTGCTCCGTAGAAGAAGACCGTTCCGTCCGCCGTGGACAGTTGGCCCGTAATACTTCTGGTGCACAGCGCCTGCTCCCGATTCCTCAGGACGAAATCCGTACGCAGATAGGGACTATCATGGATATTTACCCGACTATAGCTGCCCTTGTCGGAGCCCGGGTGCCGGAGACCCATCCGGTGGACGGCCACGACCTCAGCCGGATCATCGTGCGCGGGGAGGACAGACGCCATCCCGATACCTTTCTTATGCATTTCCCCCATGACCACCGCGGGAAATATTTCACCGCCTACCGCGAGGACGACTGGAAGCTGATTTACTACTGGTCGCCGGAGAAGCCTTCTGCCGCGCATTGTGTCCTGTATGACCTGGCCTCCGACCCCTGCGAGACCGAGGATGTCAGTGCCCGCTATCCGGATGTGACCGCCTCGCTGCTGGAGCACATGGCCGCGCAGCTTGAGCGTGAGGGCGCCCGCTATCCCGTAGATTCCGTGGGCCGGCCGCTTTCCGTCCACCCGCTCCCATAGGCTCTAAGCCCCATCCCGGACGTTTTCCCCACTCCTTTCCACCTTTGCACCCTTCCCACCTTCGGAAGGTGTGCAGAATCCCCGTGTTTTCGTCTCACCTTCGGAAGGTGCGCAGAAGCGTCACTGCATCGAGAGCGCTCTGTATCCGTGTTTCTTCTTCCCCTGCACCTTTCCCACCTTCGGAAGGTGTGCAGAATTCCCGCGTTTTCGTCTCACCTTCGGAAGGTGCGCAGAATCCCCGTGTTTTCGTCTCACCTTCGGAAGGTGCGCAGAAGCGTCACTGCATCGAGAGCGC
>DVGV01000028.1 GCA_018712545.1 Candidatus Coprenecus merdigallinarum
CAATGGGCATGACAGTTGAGCTGAGGCCTCTATAATCTTCGTGATATTACATATCGACTAATACAACTTATTGATTTACAAAGATATTATTTAATGTTTAACTAGTTCCGGATTTACACACGAATGTAAACCGTCATGTAAACCACAAAGCCATACAGTCAAGGCAAGGCTTCATAACTCATTGATTTTAATCGAGTAATAGCCAGCTCAGTCGGTTAGTAGCACCTGACTCATAATCAGGGGGGCGCTGGTTCAAGCCCAGCCGGGTCCACTGCCTTTTCGGAGGCAAAAGGGGCTAAAATGAAGCACTTGCGGCAGGTCTGCAGGTGCTTTTTTCATAATCGTGGGTGTAGGTATGGAGCGTTTCTGAGAGGAATGTCCGTGGAAATCAATGGTTTACCCTGTTGTGCTGCTCCCGTCATTGGGGTTTTAATGCCGTCCAGGGAGCGGGAATCTTTGTTATGTGCTTGTTAATCAAGGGTTGTGTGTTTTTTGGGACTCCCGTAAAAGTCTGTAGGCATTAGGATAGGGAAGACATTGCGGCAGGCTGGTGGGATTTCATACTACAGCGGCTGCAGAGAATGGGGAATACTGCCAGCGCCGGGGATGCTGATAAAAATTTGGCAGATATTTGAAAAATTTTGAAAAAGCTGTATATTCGTGGGCGATTGACAAAACAACTAACAAAACACCCATAGAGTATGAAAAATGCAGTTTTCAATTTCCCTCTGCCGGCCAATGAACCGGTGAAATCCTATCTGAAAGGCTCTCCCGAGCGGATAGCCCTCGAAGCCGAGCTGAAGAGACAGAGCAGCATCGAACTGGATATTCCCCTGATTATCGGCGGCAAGGAAGTGCGTACAGGCAACACCGGTAAGGTGGTTATGCCTCACGACCATGCCCATGTGCTGGCAACATATCATAAGGCCGGTCCCGAGGAGGTCAGGATGGCCATTAAGGCGGCTCTCGACGCTCACGAGGAGTGGGCCGAGCTGGACTGGACGGTCCGCGCCTCCATCATGCTCAAGATAGCCGACCTGCTCGCAGGCAAGTACCGTGCCGTGATCAACGCAGCCTGCATGCTCGGACAGAGCAAGAACTTCTACCAGGCAGAGATTGACTCCGCATGCGAGACGATTGACTTCCTGCGCTACAACGCCGCTTTCGCCTCCAAGATTTACGGCATCCAGCCCAAGAGCGGTCCCAACCAGATTAACAGCGTGGAATACCGTCCCCTCGAGGGCTTCATCTTCGCGCTGACCCCGTTCAACTTCACTTCCATCGCATCGAACCTCTCGATGTCCCCCGCCCTGATGGGCAACACTGTGGTATGGAAGCCTTCCACCACGGCCATCCTCTCAAACTACTATCTGATGAAGATATACGAGGAGGCCGGCGTGCCCGCAGGCGTAGTGAACTTCATCCCCGGCAGCGGTGCCGTCATCGGCAAGGAGATCTTCGCTTCGAAGGACCTGGCCGGCGTGCATTTCACCGGTTCCAGCGCTACATTCAACACCCTGTGGCGTCAGGTGGGCGACAATATTGCCAACTACCGTTCCTATCCCCGTCTGGTGGGTGAGACCGGCGGCAAGGACTTCATCTTCGTGCATCCTTCGGCAGTGGCCGAGGAGGTCGGCAATGCGGCTTACTGCGGTGCCTTCGAGTACCAGGGCCAGAAATGCTCCGCCGCTTCCCGTATGTACGTGCCCAAGTCCCTGTGGCCTGCTGTCCTCGAGAAGATTAAGGCTACAGCCGCAAAGGTGAAAATGGGTGACGTCTGCGATCCGATGAACTTCATCAACGCCGTTATCGACGAGGCTTCCTTCGACAACATCGCTTCCTACATCGACTACGCCAAGGCATCCAAGGAAGCTGAGATCGTGCTCGGCGGCGGATACGACAAGTCCAAGGGCTACTTCGTGGAGCCTACCGTCATCGTCACCACTGACCCTCATTTCAAGAGCATGGAAGAGGAGATCTTCGGACCCGTCCTCACAGTCTACGTCTACGATGACGCCGATGTGGACAAGGCCGTCGAGCTTTGCGACACCACCTCTCCTTACGGCCTGACCGGTGCCATCTGGGGCCGCGACCGTCTGGCTCTCGAGAAGATATCCCGCAGGCTGAAATACGCTGCCGGCAACTTCTACATCAACGACAAGCCCACCGGAGCCGTAGTCGGCATGCAGCCTTTCGGCGGAGCCCGCGCATCCGGTACCAACGACAAGGCCGGCGGCGAGTTCAACCTCATCCGCTGGGTACTGCCCCGCGCTGTCAAGGAGACCCTCGTGCCTCCCACAGACCACCGCTATACCTACATGAAGGAGGAGTAGCCCTCAGTAAATTCCTTACAGATCCCTGTCACGATGTATTCATGACAGGGATTTTTATTGTCCGCTCAGAAATATTCCTAGTTTTGCAGCCGTTTTTTTTAATAGTTAATAGTTTTTGAGTATGAAAAGAAAGATGAAATTGGCCGTATTTGCTTTTGCATCAGCGGCTTTGCTGGTATCTTGCGTGAAAGATAATGGAGTTGTGGAGACTTCATTCCAGATATCAGCCGCTACAGAGGACAACAAGATTGTAGTTACGGTGGAACCGTCCGAGGCATCGGCTGTGTACAGTATCGGTATAATCATGGAGGATGACTGGAACCGGATAGGAGGAGAACAGGGACTTAAAGCGTATGCGGACTCGCTGATCGCTTCCGGGACAGAGACTGTCAGCGGTCAGGGAATAGGACGTTATGAGGATCTGTACTGGCAGACGAAATATTATGTATTCGCAGCCCAGGTCAATGATGGTCATGTGGTCGGCACACCTGAGTATAAGGAGGCTAATATCTACAGACCTTATGTCGAGTTTGATGCTGGTGATTTAGTCATAGCTCCTGCCTCAGTCTCAGACAACGGCATGTATATCGTTGGAAATTATTATGACGGGATCTCCCGCAATTCGTATATATATATGATGTCCGCCGTGATTCTCTGTCTCTTGTCAGCGGAATCAGTCTCTATGATGTTACAGATGACGGTACGGCATATGGCTCTTCCGGTTTCTATCCCGTTATATGGAAGGGTGGTGAGGTCTCTGAGGTCAGGTCTGTCGGAAGCGTAATGGAGAGCGGTTTCTATGGAGTTACTCCAGACGGTTCTGTGGCAGTCGGCTATATGATGGACGATAATTGGAAGAACATCGGTTTTGTGTATGAGAACGGAACTTTGACGGTGCTGACGGCTCATGGTCTCGATAACGGTGTGTGTGATGGCTTTGCACCGAAGGGTATCGGCAGCAACGGCAATATCTCCGGTTATATTCAGAATAGTGAGCCTTGGGCAGAAGTTGGCTGCGCCTGGACCGGTGCATCCCATGATTTTGAGATTTACCCTGAGGATCTTATGGAGTGGGACTCCGGGTTGCTTGACGGCAGTGGCGCATTTGGAAAGAGATACGGAACAGTGGAGGCGCGGATATCTCCTGACGGCCGGTATTATGCCGGTACTGTGACGGTGACGGAGTCTTGGGAGTATATGCCCGACTTCCCGTATCTTTACGATGCCCAGGAAGGCAGGATGTATGAGATATCTGGCGACGCTTATCAGTTCTGGCGTGCCGATGCCGTATCCTCTTCAGGACTGCTTTTCCTGTCAGATGTGAACATGGGCATATCATCACAGCCGTATATCTACAGTCCGGCTGACGGCAAGGTGATAACTATGGCCGAATGGGCTAAGGCTGAATATGGTTATGAACCAGACGGTTTCCGGATACAAGGTTCAGTAGTGGCAGTTTCGGGAGACTGCATGACCATAGTGGGGGACTATGCTGGAGACAATTCCTTTGTCACAGCTGTATGGTTCATGCCCATGTAGCTATAGTATCGAGGGTGAAGACTGTGAGGACAATGCCGGGCAGTGGACTGGAGGGGGAGTAGAGTGCCTTGCGCATTGTGTAGGAAAGTTTCGACATGAAGTCGGAGACAGGGCTGTGTCCAAATGAATGTTTTGATGCAGCCCTGTCGAGCATTTTATTGACCGCATTTTTCTTTTCTCCATACGGCTGGAGTCATGCCTGTGCCTTTGAGAAAGGCCCTATGGAATACTGAGATTGAGTTGTAGCCCAGATTATCGGCGAGTTGCTTGAGGGATATGCTGTTGGATGGGTCCGAGAGGATATCTGTAGCTTCCGATATACGGTACATATTGATCCAGGAGTTGTATGACATGCCGGCATATTCGTTGATGGCCTGGGAGAGATAGGTGCGGTTGGTCCCTGTCATGGCGGCGAGTTTCTCCTGTGTGATGTCTTTATGGCGGTATGCTTTCTCTCGTATCATAAGTGCTTCAGCTTTAAGGAAAATATCCTTTCTGTTCTGCGGAATGCTTTTGTCATGTGTCGGTTCGGTGTCGGCTGGCTCTTTATGTTTGTCCTTCGCTGCGAGATGCTGTGCTACCAGAGCACGGTAGGTCTTCAGCTGTTTCCTGTAGAGTGAGAAGACGAAGGAGCAGATGGAGAGTAGTATGATGGAGAGGAATATGGCTGTGCTGGCCATAGTGTCGGCTTTCTGTTTTTCCACTTCTTTCTGCAGGATCTCTTTCTCGTGCTCTATATGCGAGTTATGCAGGATGAGCCGGTTGAAATCATGTTCCTTTTTTCTGATGATACTGTCGGAGTATGTCATGTACTGCAGGGAATATTCCAGGGACTGCTGTTTGTCTCCGGACTTGTAGTACAGCAGCGATGTCTTGTACAGCAGTTCATACTGGAATTCCATGTTCTTGTTGTCCCCCGAGAGTTCAAGCCCTTTGCGGTAGCTGTGTATGGCCTCATCCGTACGTCCGAGCTCCTGAAGCAGATCCCCGTATTTGAGGAACAGGAGCGAGGCTGTTCCCGGATCCGTGTATCCGATGTAGCGTGCTCCTTCCAGATAGTGTTTTTCTGCTTCTTCCATATTTCCGTCTGCCTGACAGGTCTCGGCGAATACTGAGTGTATGATGGTGTATGCCGAGACGGCGTGTGTCTTATGTGCCAGCCTCATGGCTTCAGAGATATACGGGTGCGCCTCTTGCTGCCTTCCCTGAAGACACAGCATCTGGGCTATGGGAATGAGGGATATGCAGCGGGTATAGTCCGGCATCGAATCCACATTTCCGGCCTGGAAAGCCTGAAGCGCATAGTCCATTCCGCTGTCGTCCCGTCTCAGGTAGAAGATGGTGACGATGTTTGCCAGCATGATTATCTTATTCTGTACTAAATTGTATCTTTCAGCGTAGTTCAGTCCGTCAAGATAGAACTCAAGAGCTTTCGAGTAGTTAAGTTCTGTTTTCAGATACCATCCGGCCATGATGTTGTCAATGGCTATTATGGGGGACGGGATGCCGCTGCGCCTGGCATAGCCCTCGATCTTGTCGGCATAGAATTTCGCGGAATCGACCATATATTCCATTACCAGGAAAGACTGTGCTGTGAAGATGCCGGCATATAGTGCTGTGAGGGAATCTCCTCTGTCAAGGGCATCAGTCATGACTTTTCTGGCGGATATGAGAGTCGAGTCGTGCGAGCCTGTCATGATATAGCCGTTCCACATCCTTATCATTGAGTCCAGGGAAGATGGTGTATCCCTGTCGGTTCCGATGCCGGACAGAGATTCCTTCA
Organism: Candidatus Coprenecus merdigallinarum; assembly: GCA_018712545.1. Taxonomy (GTDB): domain Bacteria; phylum Bacteroidota; class Bacteroidia; order Bacteroidales; family UBA932; genus Coprenecus; species Coprenecus merdigallinarum. The sequence goes on from DVGV01000028.1 coordinate 5,656, forward strand.
TACTGCAGGATGAAAGAAAGTAAATTGTTGCAGTACAAATGACAGGTCTTAATATGCGGTAAATCCTAAACATACTGCAAATGTAAAAAATAATGTTCCTGCGTGATGACGATTTGTTAATTTGTTGGATGCTCAAAAAAATGCAGAGGAAAGTGACGGATATCTATTATACATTTGTAAACAAAAAAGCCCGTAAAATGAAGAACGTAATGCGTAAGGTTATTTTATTCTCGGCAGTGTCCGCACTGCTCGCAGGATGCAGGCAGGAGGAGCTTACTCCGCTTCTTGTATTGGAAGAAACGCAGTACAGCATCCCCGCCGAGGGAGGTACATTCACAGTTTCCTACAGAATTGAGAATGCATCAACTCTTCCGTCAGCCGTTTCCGAAGACAGTTGGCTGACCGAGGTGACAGTAGTGGACAATACTATTTTTGAGTTTACGGCAGAGGCCAATACCCTGCCCGATTCCAGAGAGGGCAGCATAGTTCTCTCATGTCCCGGTGCGGAGGATGTGGAATTGACAGTTGTCCAGGCCTCCTCAGAGTATGAGGAAGATACAGACGTAGCGTTGAGACTGGAAGTGAGCAACGTAACGTCCTTCACAGCGGATGTCAAAGTCACTCCGGCCAGTGATACCCTCACTTTCGTGATGCTTACCCGTCCCCGGGCCGAGGTGGATGCATTCGATGATGACGATCTTCTTGTCCAGAGTGATATAGCTGTGTTTCAGGAGACTGCTGATTATTATGGGGTGTCTCTCGAGTATTTTCTGTCCAACTCAGGTGTGCTGTACAGCGGTGAAATTTCCGGAACCATGACGACTTTCTCTCCCGAGCAGGAATACTATGTCTATACTTACGGTCTGAATACCGATGCTGAACTTACTACAGAAGTGTTCAAGGAGCAGGTCACTACACCGGCAGTACAGCAGTATGATGCTGAAATAGAGTTTTTGTCCAATGAGATAGATACCAGAAGCATGGATGTGACGGTCAGGCCGGGCTCTACTGATTTCAGGTACCTTGCCGGATATTTTACAGAGGACGAGTTCAATTCGATAGATGATTTCATACCGTTCATGATAGAGGAGACGGAGCTTGTAATCTATATGAACAATGCGTTGGGAATAGAGATGACGTGGGAAGATGTGACATATAACGGTGACACGCGTCTGCAGGCTTCGGGACTGTATTCCGGAAGCAACTATGTGTGGTATGCGTTTGGAGTTGAACAGGGGTATTCGAATACGTCTCTTTTCAATACGGTTGTCCGTACCGCTGATGTCGAGATTGTCGATGACTGCAGTTTTGAGGTATCCGTACAGGAAGCCGATACCTACAGTGTCAGCTTTACTGTCAGTCCTTCCTCGTCTTCTACACGGTATCTGGCGATGGTATCCGAGACGGCTTCGCTGGAGGGATTGTCGGACGAGTATATAGCCGATGCGTGCATCAATTCACTTGACTCGGAGAATATGGACTGGACTTCTGATCCTATGATCAGGCAGGGCATGCTGTCGGAGGAGTATGACGGTCTGGCTCCTGTGACAGACTACAGTATAATAGTTTTCGGTGTCAATGAAAGTGGGGAGAGGACGACTGAGGTTGTGATTGAGAATTTCCGGACATCCGAAGTCCCTATGTCAGACATGAGTCTGGAAATAAATGTCACGGATATGTCATACTCTTCTGTTACCGTGGATATCAGACCTTCCATTGAAGGGGAGGATTATGTATATGGGATTATGACGTCCGAGCAATATATGGCACTGGGAGGTGATCCGGAGACAGTAAGGGACAGCATAGCGCTTAATGGAGCAGACTATTCTGTAGCATCTGCAGACGGTGATGTTCAGACTAATCTGTACTTGGATATAGAGTACGGTTTCATAGCTCCCGGGCAGGATTATGTAGTGTTTGCATTCGGGTGCAGTTACTGGTATCCTACGACCGACCTGTACGTGTGCGAGATCACGACACCGGAGCGTGAGGTCTCCGATGCTTTTGTAGAGACGGTCCTGACCGTGTTCAACGGTGATGATCTGGTAGCGTATGATCCCGACAAGTATCCGTCAGAGACATATTCGGGTCAGGCTGCAGTCTATATCCGGCTGATACCCAATTCTGATGTAAGTTCATATTATCAGTGGATAGAGCTTAGAAGTGCGGATTATATGAACGGTCTGAACTACGATGTGCTCCTGGCAGCCATAAAGAGTAACGGTACATATTATGGGGATGCGAGTCCGAGGGCCTTCATCGGTGCCGTGCCTTGGGAATACCAGAATTACTGTATGATAACCCTTGGAGTCGATGCTTCGGGTGCGGATGGAGCTCCTCTTATTACCAGTCTGTGCCTGTCGGAGGACCAGGCGGTGCCTTTTGATCCGGATATTGTCACGGCAGGTGCCGGACTTCCTGAAAGCAGGGTCTCTTCAATTGCCGGCGGTATGGAGCGGGCAGTTGTGCGCGATCAGCGTCAGACAGCTGTCAGGGGGAATGTTCCTGGTCGCTATATGGTCACGGAGACGGGACTGGAAAAGGCTCTTGCAGCCCGGACCCAGTCAGATGAGGCTGGTACGCAGGCTAATGTCTCTGAGGAAGCAATACGCAAGGCTGTGGAGAGGACTCTCAGACCGTTGGTAGAGGCGGCAGGAGGAGAATATCCTGACGGAAACTCCCGGTCTCTTGCGGCGATGCTGAAGATATCAGGAGGATTGTTGAAAATCACTAACTAAAATAAAGGACCATGAAAAAGATTGATTTAATGCTGGTGGCGGCATTTGCATGCGGAATGACTGTCATCTATGGATGTGAGGAGCAGACCCCTGAATTGTCTTCGGTTGTTCTGAGCCAGAGTGAGATTACTCTCGAGGTCGGCATGACGGCTACTCTGACCTATGAGTTGCAGCCGGAGGGAGTAGAGTATCAGACGATCGAATGGAGTTCGTCGGATGAGTCGGTGGCTGTGGTGGAAGATGGCACTGTTACGGCAGTGTCTCCGGGAGAGGCTGTGATAACTCTTGCAGTGGACAACCTTACCGGTGAGTGCCTTGTGACTGTAGCCCCGCCTGCAGTGGAGTCTGTTGAGTTGAATGAGACGGAGGTTGTTATGTCGGAGGAGGACACGCTCCGTTTAGTGGCTGCCGTTCTGCCTGTCGAGGCGGCAGAGTATGCTTCTCTAGTCTGGAGCACTTCTGACGAGGAGGTCGCCACGGTTTCTGTTGACGGACTGGTGACTGCAGTGTCTGCGGGGGAAGCGGTTGTCACAGTATCATGTGGGGAAATATCCGCACAGTGCGCGATAACCGTAAATGCACTGCCCGTCTATGCTGTGGGAGATGTCTTCGAGGTTGACGGGAAGCAGGGAGTGGTTGTCTATGTAGATGAGAGCGGAAAGCACGGCAAAGTATTCTCGATGACATCGTGCCCTTATGAAACAGGTATATGGAGCACATCCGGCATCCTGACAGGCGCGTCAAGCGAGACGGACGGAAGGGCCAATACGGAGGCTATACGTAATGCAGAGGGTTATCCTGACGCATTCCCGGCATACAAGTGGCTGGATGAGAATTATGGCGGAGACTGGTATTTCCCTGCAAAGGAAGAGGTGGCACTGGTGTTCCCTGTGATGAACATAGTGCGCAATGTGGTCTGGGTAGGAGGTATGTTGCCTACATCTACGGAGATAGATGAGACTACCTACCGCTTCCTTGTCTATGACTATGTAGGCGGCTATACAGAGGACGTATATGAGAAGGCATGGGAGTCTTCTGATTTCTATGCAATGTATGAATTCTGATAATTGATATTCTGGTACGGTCCGAGGGTGCATCATGACGTGCAGGATGCACCCTGTTTTTATGTTATTCAGAGCAAAAGCTGTTGCGGCGATCATGCCAAAGGCCGGCGCAGGCTATGATGAATACGGCAAAGACAATACCAAACAGCGGGTTAGCGGGGGCTGAGAGGACCTCGCGCATGAGAGATGAGATGCCGGAGATGAAGCCGGAAACCGTTCCTGTGATGTCAAATTTATGGAGGTCGCCTGTCATGGTGCTTAGGCTGATGTTGAAATAGTCGAGTAAGACGACGGCGGCCGCTATGACAAACACCGCTCCGAGTATGCTGCCGCATACCGTTATTATGCGCGTTCTGCGGGCGGCGGCCCTCTCCCTCTGCTCTATTTTCTGCATCACCCTGTCGGTGAAGTTCTCGGGTAGTCTTATTTTCTCCATGGTCATCCTCCTTTTATTTTTCCAGATCCTTGTTTTCCTTCAATATTCTTGCCAGCCGGTTGCGGCAGCGGAACAGCCGTACCTTGACATTGGACAGGGACATGCCCGTAATCTGCGTCAGCTCGGCCAGGCTGCGGCCCTGCTCGTAGAACGCCGTTATCAGGAACCGGTCCTGCGGCTCCAATTCAGCCACTGCCTTCTCCAGGGCTCCGTACTGCCTCTCGCGCAACTCCTTGAGTTCTGTGTCCTCCCCGCTTTCGAGCCACGTCGAGCTCTGCTGCAGTTCCTTGTCCGTGAATTTCTCCCTGCTTACCGTCAGCCTTTTCTTCCTCATGGACGAGACTGCCAGATGGTAGGCTATGCTGTAGAGCCAGGTGGAGATGGAGCTCTCGCCCCGGTATTTGCCCAAGGAGAAATACGCCTTGACAAACGTCTCCTGGGCCATGTCCTCCGCGTCCTCCCTGCTGCCCGTCATCCGGTAGAGCATTGCGAGAATCATGCCGCCGTGAGCGTCCACAATCTGCCGGAAGAGGTCCTTGTCCCCGTCCAGTATCTTGAATATGAGTGCGCTCTCCTCGGCTCTTGTCATAGGTCTTTTTGTTCTGTCTGCTGATAAGACGCATGCAAAGGTAAAAAGTTACATTTTTATTTTCTACACAAAAAAGTGTGTAACTTTTCGGACATTCTGCGTCAAAGATGCAAACGAAACATTAAAAACCTTAAAAATCTAAAGTTATGGAAGCAGCAATTATTTGTGCTATTGTATTTTATTTTGTGTATCGCGTATTGGAGAGCCTGATTCACCGTAAGGAGAGGCTCATCGTGGCCCAGAAGCTCGAGACCCTCGATCCTCAGAAGAACGGGCAGATGGACCTGAACAAATGGTTCGGGGCCGTGGCTACGAACAAGTATGCGCCTCTGCGCTGGGGGCTGCTTCTGTCGGGAGCCGCCCTGGGTATCGTCCTGGCGTTCTTTATCCATCAGGGACTATATCCGGACATGAAATGGTACAGCACGGGTACCGAGATGCTGTATTTCGGACTGACATTCCTCTTCGCCGGCATAGGCCTGCTGATCTCATTCGTCCTTGAAAGGAAATACGCCGCAGAGGACCGGAAAAAAGAGTAGGGTTATTCTTTCAGTCTCTGCCTGATATCCATCTTCTCATGCAGTATGCGCACTATGGTTGCGCAGTGACTGTCGGATATCGTGTAGAAGATAATGTGCCTGCCGGCCCTGACACCTGACAAGCCCGCCATTACTTCATCGTAGCGGCGGCTTGTCGTTATTTTGGACTCGGATATCATCCTGCAGCAGTCAATCAGCAAATAGTAGTAACGCTCAGCCTGACTTACGGACCATGTCCTGACTGTATATTCCCAGATGGAGGACAGGTCATCGACGGCCTTGTTGGTAAATATCAGCTTATTCATCGGGAAGGCCGGCTTTGAGTTCCGCAAGATGTCTGACCGGATCGAACCCTCTGGCGATACCGCTGTCCAGTCCGCTTTTAATAGCGGTTTTAAGAGCATCCAGACGGCACTCGTCTTCTTCCAGAAGTCTTAGCCCTGCCCTTACCATTTCACTGGCGTTGCTGTAGCGTCCCTCTTCGATGGAAGTCCGGATAAAGTTGTCGAAATGCTGGCCTAAGGCTACAGATGTCGTTTTCATGGAGTATAAAAATTTTGCGCAAGTTACCAATATTTAGTAACCGCGCAAAATTTTTATGTATGTATGCGGAAATTATTTCCTGACAATGGCGCCGACGGCCTCGAGGAGCGGGTCCACGCTGACTTCGGAGCCTACGGCCTGCTGCATCCATATCTGGGGAGTCAGACGGCCGAGGGTGTAGATGCGGCGGAGCTCCGAGGCGAAATCCAGCCGGTTGCGGCACTGGGCCAGATGGCTTTCAAGCTGGTACTCGATGATGTGTCCGAAGGGGTAGTTGGGCAGATACATCGGGGAGTTGACCATGTGGGAGTAGACGGCCAGCAGGGGGCAGTCGGGAGTGCCGAGGACGGGGGCGTAGTACTTGTTCCATACGTCCTTGGCGATGGATACCACTGCGTCGCGCAGCTCTGAGGCCGTGGCTTCCGGGTGGGCGTAGAGCCACTGCCAGGTGTACATGTCGGTCAGGGCCACGCCCATAATCTCGTAGGCGCCCCAGAAGATGTCCAACGTGGTGTTGTCGTCCAGCTTGTAGTCAAAGCCCAAAAGCTCCAGGTCGCGTTTCTGGAAGATGAAGGCCAGGGCCTCGGTGAAGGCGGTATTGGGCACCCCGTTGAGCATGTAGTAGTCGATGTCGTAGAGGTCGAGGGTCTGCTCCACATTGTGCCCGAACTCGTGTACGGCGATGTTGTAGCCCTTGTAGTCCATGCCCTTGTCCCCGATGCGGGTACGCAGGCGGGCGGGCTCCCAGCGGCCTGAGGCTCCCCAGGCGTGCCCAGAACCGCGTGCCGGCTCGACGACAATGCGCTCGGCTATGTACTTCGCGTCATGGGCAGGGAAGCCGAGGTACCGCAGCATTCTCGGCATATCCTTGGCAAATGCCTGTGCGTCGGGGTATTTCTTCTGGGTCATCTTTGTCAGTTCGTCCTCGGACATGGCGGCGCGGCTCTTGAAGCCGTCATACCAGATATCGTAGGGCCTGAGGTCGCGGCCCAGACGCTCCTTGATGAGCGCGGCCACTTCCTTCACCTCGTCAGAGGAAATCAGCCGGATGAAAAGCTGCTCTATGTCAGAGGCGGACACCTCCATTCCCTCCTCGAAGTTGCGGGCAATGCCGGTAGGAAGCTGCGGGCTGTAGCGGTCGATCTGCTCCTCTACGCGGAAGGTGTTGAGGATGTGGGAGTAGCGCACGTCAGTCTCGGGCTGGAGCTGCACTTCCTGGCCGTCCTTCCAGGTCTTGTTGGAGTACGGGGCCCAGTCGTAGGCGGGATTGTTTACAACATCTTTCGGAATGCTCTGGTCTACAATGCGCAGCATCACCTGGTAGATCATTTCCTGCTTTTCGTTGGCATTAGGGATGTCGGCGTAGTTGCTCTTGAGCTCGTCGCGCAGGTTCCAGTGCGAGAGCAGCACCATGTCCTCGGGGAAGAGGCGGCGGCCGTCATCGGTGAGGAGGTGCCCCATCATGATGTTGTAGGAGGCAATGTAGTTCTCGGCGGCGCTGCTCACCTTCGAGTACTGGGCGTTGACGGAGGCCGGTACGCGGGTGGTGAAGGCGTCTCCCATGCGGGCGTAGGCCCATTCGAGGCGGCTCCACTCTTTTCCGAGGGTATTCTTCTCCTCAAGGGTGTAGAAGGGGAAATTGAGAATGGTGACAAATGCCGTCTTGTTGGCGAAGAGGTCGTCCGAGAGGTGCGAATAGGGGCTGAACGCTCCGAGGATGTAGTCGATCTCCGTGGGCTCGGGACCGGCCAGCTGCAGGGGCGCCTGGAGCCTTACGGCCACCTGGTTCGAGGTGCCGTAGAGGGTCTCGAACGCCGCGGACAGCTTGTCGAAGAGCACCTTGCGGTCCTCCGGCGTAGCCGCGTAGCTTCCGGCGGCGAACTGCTCGAACTCCGCTTCAGTGCCGTCCTCTGCTCTCCACAGCGCTGCTGCCTGGGTCACGCCTTTCTGCACCAGCGCCCTGTCCGCCTGAGGACATTTTTCTACGATAGCCTGCACCGTCCTGCCGACGGTCTCTTCCGAAATATTGCTCATAGTCTGTGCTGATTGATTGTTGTTTCCGTTACAGCCGCTCATAATCATCATTGCCGCGGCCAGCATGAGTGCCGGTAGCTTTTTCATATTGCGTAGTGTTTAGAGTGTTGTTCTTGTCTGAGTGCCGGAGGCTGAACTCGCAGCCGCAGTACTGCTGGTTGTAGAACCGGCGGGCGAGGATGTTGCGGCGTTCGTAGAGGCCGCCCTTGCGCCAGTTGCGGTCCCAGAAGCGGGTCAGGCCCCTGCCGCAGTGCTCCTCGGCGTAGAAGCCGGCCTCGTTGATCTGCCGGATGTCCTTCCAGCGTGAGGAGGCTAGGGTGGTGGTGAAGAGGGGGAAGCCGTAGTCTGCTGCGTAGGAGGCCGCTGTGCAGAGGCGGTGCCTGAAGCAGGCGAGGCAGCGGCCGCCCCGTTCCGGCTCATCTTCCAGTCCGACAGTGCATTCCAGCCATTGTGCGTGCTGTTGCTCCCACGGGCCTCCTGCATTGTCCCCGGTATTGCTCCCGTCCAGGTCCACTATCTCCACCCCGATTTCCCTCGCGTACCTCACTATCTCATTTTTCCGCTTGAGATACTCCTCCTCGGGGAAAATGTTGGGGTTGTAGAAAAGGATGGTCGGTTCATAGCCGTTCTGCCCCATCCATTCGAGGATGGCGGCGGAGCAGGGGGCACAGCAGGAGTGAAGCAGAACTTTTTCCATTGTATCGGACAAAATTATATTTTTGCGAAAATATTGAAAATTATGGAAAGTAAGAAGGAACTTCGCAAATTGGTATCGATGCGCAAGAAGCAGGTGCCCCTCGAGGAGCGCCGCCGCCGCTCTGTGCCTGTGATGGAGCGTCTGATGGCGCTGCCGCGTTTCCGGAAGGCTCGGAATGTTCTGTTCTACTGGGCAATGCAGGATGAGGTGGCGACTCAGGACGCTGTGCTCGCCTGTGCTGCGGCCGGGAAGAATGTGTTTCTGCCGGTGGTGGACGGGGATTTCTTGAGAATCAGAAGGTTCTCCGGTCGGGCCGCGCTGACCCCCGGCGAGTCTTACGCCATCCCCGAGCCTGTGGAGGGGTCGGAGGAGGTGCGGATCACCGATATCGACCTGGTCGTGGTGCCGGGAGTGGCCTTCGATATGGAAGGCGGCCGGATGGGACGCGGCAAGGGCTTCTACGACAGGCTGCTGGCAGGGGCTTCGGACTGCTCTCATGGCGGGCCGTACAAGGTCGGGGTCTGCTTCGATTTTCAGATGGTGGATGCGGTGCCCAGGGAGGCTCACGATATGCTGATGGATGCGGTGGTGTGCGAGTCGCGTACTGAAATCATCCGCAATGACAACCGGGTATGCTCGGTGTTCGGCATCCGTTATCCGATAGTCTCCGGCGGAATGGTCTGGTGCAGCGGGTGGAGGCTGGCTTCGGCGGTGAGTGCTGCGGGCGGTCTGGGTCTGCTCGGAGCCGGATCGATGAGGCCGGAGCTGCTGCGGGAGCATATCGCTTCATGCCGCGCCGCTACTGACAGGCCGTTCGGGGTCAATGTCCCGCTGATGTCTCCGTATGCCGCAGAGCTGATGGAGGTGGTGCTGTCGGAGAAGGTTCCGGTGGTGTTTACCTCGGCCGGTAATCCCAAGACATGGACACCGAGGCTCAAGGATGCCGGGGTGAAGGTCGCGCATGTGGTGTCGAGCTCCAAGTTTGCAGTCAAATGCGCTGAGGCCGGTGTAGATGCCGTGGTGGCAGAGGGCTTCGAGGCCGGCGGGCACAATGGCCGGGAAGAGACGGCTACGATGGTGCTCGTGCCTCAGGTCCGTGAGGCCATATCCCTGCCTCTGCTGGCTGCCGGCGGCATAGTCTCGGGTGCGGGCATGGCTGCTGCCTTCGCTCTCGGAGCTGAGGGCGTACAGGTCGGGACCCGTTTCGCCCTGTGCCGCGAGAGCAGTGCCAGTGAGGAGTTCAAGCAGCTCTGTCTCGGGCTCAAGGAGGGCGATACGATGCTGGCCCTCAAGAAGGTGAGCCCGACCCGCCTGATCAAGAACGATTTCTATGCACAGGTGCAGGAGGCAGAGGACCGCGGGGCTTCGAAAGAAGAGCTCGTGGAGCTGCTGGGACGTGGCCGGGCCCGTCAGGGTATCTTCGAGGGCGACCTGTCAGCCGGCGAGCTGGAGATAGGCCAGGGCGTCTCCCTCATCTCCGACCTGCCCTCGGCTGCCGATATCGTCCGCTCGATGGTGGACGGCTACCGTCGGGCTGTGGCCGGAATGGAGGTGCTGTAATATCGTTTCCCCCAATTCGCTGCCGTTGTGGGTGGGAAGGAGGTTCAGCGGCCGACGATGAGGGCCTGCTGGGGTCCGACGGTGAGGACGGGGCCGGAGAGGGTGCCGAGGCCGTCGACGGAGATGCGGCCGTCGCGGCAGTAAGCGGTGTAGGCCGTTCCGGCATCAACTCCGGGCACTTTCACCGACACAGCCTCCTTCCGCGAGTTGATCACCACGACGATCTCCTCGCAGGGGTCTCCGCCGGCATGTCCGGTCAGACGCCAGGCCACGACTCCGTCAGGTGCATCCAGGAACTCCAGATGCTCCCGTACCTGGTCGGCGTTCCCGAGGCGGAAGGCGGGATGGGCCTTGCGCAGGGCGATAAGCCCGCGGTAGTAGTCGTACAGGTCGGAGTAGCGGTTCTTGAAGGACCAGTCGATGGCGTTGATGGCGTCGGGGCTGTTGTAGCTGTTGTGTACGCCCTGCTTGGTGCGGAAGAGTTCCTCGCCGGCGTAGATGAAGGGTATGCCCTGGGAGGTGAAGACCACGGTCTGGCCCAGTTTGTCCAGGCGCAGCAGCTCTGCCTCGGAGGCGCCGGGCAGGGTCGCGGCAAGGCGGTCGCGCAGGCACATGTCGTCGTGGCAGGAGATGTAGGATATCATCTGTGTAGGCTCAGAAGCCCAGCAGGTGTCGGAATAGTTGACCGCTGAGTAGTCCACGCCCGGATGCTGTACAGCTCCTGCTACACCGAACTTGACGCTCTCCTCGAGGTCGGGAACTCCGCCGAGGAATCCGGCCTTGGAGTTGTCGCTGAACGGTCCGCGGAGGGCATCGCGCATCTCGTCGGAGAAGGCCGCGATACCGGGCATCTCCCAGGTATTGGCCTTCATGGCCAGCAGCGGGCCGTCGTAGAGGGGCGCCGAGGCTGCCCAGCCCTCACCGTAGATCAGCACAGTAGAATCTATTGCTGATACGGCCGAGCGTATCGCATTCATCGTCTCTATATCGTGTATGCCCATCAGGTCGAAGCGGAAGCCGTCGATATGGTACTCCTCTACCCACCAGCATACGGACTCGACCATGAAGCGGCGCATCATCCCGCGGTCGGAGGCGGTCTCATTGCCGCAGGCCGAACCGTCAGCGAAGCTGCCGTCCTCCCTCATGCGGAAGAAGTAGCCGGGTACGGTCCGCTCGAAGGCCTGGGAGGCAGCGTCGGAGACATGGTTGTACACCACGTCGAGCACCACCCTGATGCCGGCCTTGTGCAGGGCCTGGACCATCTCCTTGAATTCCCTGATGCGGCAGGCAGGGTCGTAGGGGTCGGTGGAGTAGGAGCCGTCGGGGACGTTGTAGTTCACCGGGTCATAGCCCCAGTTGTAGACATTGTCCTCCAGACGGGTCTCGTCCACGGAGGCGTAGTCGAAGGAGGGGAGGATGTGCACATGGGTCACGCCCAGTTCCACGAGGTGGTCCACTCCGGTGCGCACTCCGCGGGGTCCGCGTGTGCCGGTCTCGGTCAGAGCCAGGAACTTGCCGCGGTGCTCAGGGGATATGCCGGAATTGCCGGAGATGGAGAAATCCCTGTGGTGCATCTCATATACCACTGCATCTGCAAATGAGCGGAGCTCCGGGCGGCGGTCCTCCGCCCAGCCCTCGGGGTCGGTGGCGTTGAAATCCACGACGGCGGCACGCTGCCCGTTGACTCCCACCGCAGTTGCGAAGATGCCGGGAGTCTCCTCGAGCCACCGGCCTGAGACATTGACCCTGAAGGTATAGAACCGGCCTTCGAGGTCTCCCTCGGCGACAGCGCTCCAGGAGCCGTCAGCGACATTTTTATTCATCTCGATGACCTCGTAGGGCTGTCCCCCGAGACCCTCCTCATAGAGCAGGACGCGGGCGGAATCAGCGGTCGGGGCCCATAGGGAAAAATGGGAACTGACGGGGGTGTAGCTGAGTTCCTGGAGAGAGCCCTCTTTCGGGGGGAATTGGTCGGAGGATACGGTGCAGCCAAGTGTCAGAGGGGCTGCGGCCAAGGCCAGCAGGCAAGGGAGTAAACATTTGTGTTTCATAGTGTGTTAAACTGTTGTATGTCAAAAAGAGAAATATAGGTGCAAATTTAGGAAATTTCTTGGATTAGGCACAATTATTGCTAGCACGGTCTCAGAAATTTTTAAAGAGTTATACAATATGCAGTATCTGAAAATAGCGGCTGTAAGCTTTCTGGCAGTTTTGAGCATGGCGTCATGCAAGCAGAAAGCCGAGGGTCAGAAAGAGGCGGTGACATATCCGCTTTTGAAGGTTTCTCCTGAGGACAGGACACTGTCTGTCAGTTATTCAGCGGTAATCGAGGGAAAGCAGGACGTGGAGGTGAGACCTCAGGTGTCCGGCTTCATTACCGATGTTTTGGTCAAAGAAGGAGCCAAGGTGAAAAAGGGACAGACACTGTTCGTAATCGACACCATTCCCTATGCGGCTTCATACAGGCAGGCCAAGGCGGCAGTAGCCACAGCCGAGGCTCAGCTCGCCACGGCGCAGCTCTCGCTGGAGGGCAGTGAGGACCTGTATGCCGAGAAGGTTATCTCCGATTTCGAGCTCCAGACCGCCCGCAACTCGTACAACAGTGCAGTAGCGGCTCTCCGTCAGGCGGAGGCAGCCGAGGCCAGCGCGGCCCAGAACCTGTCCTACGCTATCGTCAAGAGCCCCGTCAACGGCTCGGCCGGCATGACATCCGTCAGGGTGGGCGCCCTGGTGAGCTCAGCCATGACAGAGCCCCTGATCAGCGTGTCCGACAATTCCGAGATGTACGTCTACTTCTCCCTGCCCGAGAAGGAAGTGCTCTCAATGACCCGCCAGTACGGTTCTATCGACAACACCATCGCTTCTTTCCAGCCTGTCTCACTGACTCTGACCGACGGAACTCTCTATGAGAAGGAGGGACGTATCGATGTGATCAGCCGTATCGTGGACCGCGGTACCGGTACAGTGAGCCTCAGGGCAGTGTTCGATAATGAGAACGGACGTCTGATGAGCGGCAGCTCGGGACGTGTCAATATTTCCTACGACAGGAACAACTGTATAGTGATTCCCCAGACAGCCACCTACGAGATACAGGACAAGATCTATGTATATAAGGTAGTGGACGGTAAGGCTGTCTCCACGGAGATTAAGGTGTTCAAGATCAATGACGGTAAGGAGTATGTGGTGGAGAGCGGCCTGAATACCGGTGACGTAATCGTCTCCGAGGGTGCCGGTCTGCTCAGGGAGGGCACTCCCATCGCCGGTACACCTGTGGAGGCCGGCTCTAATTCTAATAAAGGAGAATAAGAGATATGAATCTTAAAACGTTTATCGACCGGCCCATTCTGTCGGTCGCTATTTCCATCTTCCTGGTGCTGGTCGGCATCATCGGACTTGCGATGCTGCCTGTGGAGCAGTACCCGGACATAGCACCTCCTACTATCCGCGTATCGACCACCTACAGCGGTGCGAACGCGACAGCCGTGCAGAACGCCGTGATTGCCCCCCTCGAGGAGGCCATCAACGGTGTGGAGAACATGACCTACATGACTTCCGAGGCAAGTAACTCGGGAAGTGCTTCCATCACGGTGTATTTCAAACAGGGTATTGACCCTGACATGGCATCTGTGAACGTGCAGAACCGTGTGTCCAGGGCCACATCCCTCCTCCCGGCCGAGGTTACCAGGGTCGGTGTCGAGGTGTCCAAGCGTCAGAGCAGTACCCTGAAGGTGTTCGCCCTGGTGTCACCTGACGGTACATATGACGAGACTTTCCTCACCAACTACCTGTCCATCAACGTAAAGCCTCAGATACAGCGTATCTCCGGCGTCGGAGACTGTAACGTCATGGGCGGTGACTACGCCATGCGTATCTGGATGAAGCCCGACCTGATGGCCCGCTACGAGCTGGTGCCCAGTGATGTGAGCGCGGCTCTGTCCAGCCAGAACATCGAGGCCTCCACCGGTGCCATCGGCGAGAACTCCGACAATGTTTTCCAGTACACCCTCCGCTACAAGGGCCGTCTGTCTACCGAAGAGGAGTTCGGCGAGATAGTCATCAAGGCCTACGAGGACGGCCGTGTCCTGAGGCTGAAGGATATTGCTGACATAGAGCTGGGTGCCCTCTCCTATAATTTCGAGGGCCGTGTAAAGGGTGCTCCCGGTGTGAGCTGTATGATCAACCAGACCGCCGGCAGCAACGCCAACGAGATCATCAAGGAGATCGATGCTTACCTGGAGACAGTGAAAGCAGACCTGCCTAAGGGAGTGGAGCTCGTGGACATCATGAGTACCAAGGATTTCCTCGATGCCTCCATCAACGAGGTGATCAAGACCCTCTTCGAGACCCTTCTCCTCGTGATTCTGGTGGTGTACGTCTTCCTGCAGAACCCCAGATCCACTCTCATCCCTACGATATGTATCTTCGTCGCGCTGATTGCCACCTTCGCCTTCCTGATAGTGGCCGGCTTTACGATCAACCTCATCACCCTCTTCGCATTGATATTGGTTATCGGTACGGTAGTCGACGACGCAATCATTGTGGTCGAAGCGGTGCAGGCACGCTTCGACATGGGTTACCGCTCTCCGTACAAGGCCGCAGTTGACGGTGTGGAGGGCGTGTCTGCAGCCGTAATCTCGGCGACACTGGTCTTCATGGCAGTGTTTATCCCTGTATCCTTCCTTGGAGGTACTTCCGGTCTGTTCTACAAGCAGTTCGGTCTTACCATGGCGGCAGCGGTGGGTTTCTCGGCCATCAACGCCCTGACCCTGTCCCCCGCACTCTGCGCCATCATCCTCAAACCTAACGAGATCGTCCGTCCCGGCGAGAAACCAAAACAGTTCTCGACCAGGTTCAGAATCGCCTTCGAGACCTCTTTCGGACGTCTGATTACCAAGTACAAATACGGCGTCAAGTTCTTCATCAAGCACAAATGGGTCGGTGTCAGCCTGCTCGTAGCAGCCTGCGGTCTGCTCGTGTACTTCATGGCTACGGCCAAGACCTCCCTGGTGCCCAACGAGGATACCGGTTCCCTCTTCATCAGTGTGGACGCCGCTCCCGGTACTACTCTGGCCGAGACCAACGACATCCTCACCGAGATGCAGAAGAGCATCAGCGGTATCGAGGAGATACAGACCTACAACCAGGTGGCCGGTTTCTCCTTCTCCGGAAGCGGTGCCTCCCATGCCATGATGATGATCCGTCTCAAACCCTGGGACCAGCGTGAGGGCAAGGAGCACAGCAATACCGCCGTCATTGAGAAGATCTACGCCAATACGGCCCATATCACCAACGCGCAGATATTTATCTTCGCACCTCCTATGATTTCGGGTTACGGTACAGGCAACAGCTTCTTCGTCGACCTGCAGGACCGCTCGGGCCGCGGTATCGACGCTCTTGAGACAGTTACCCATCAGTTCATCGATGCCCTCAACCAGAGGCCCGAGGTGCAGCTGGCCTACACTTCCTTCAGCTCCAACTTCCCTCAGTATGAGCTGGATGTGGACGCCGCCAAGTGTATCCGCGCCGGTACTACCACGGACGCCGTGCTCTCGGTTATCTCCGGTTACTACGGCAGTATGTACGTGTCGAACTTCAACCGCTTCACCAAGCTCTACCGTGTCATGCTCCAGGCTCCTGTCGAATACAGGGACAACATGCAGTCCCTCGATGACATCTACGTCAGGACATCCAACGGCATGGCTCCAGTAAGCCAGTTCGTCACGATGAGGAAGATATACGGAGCCGAGGTGCTCAACCGCTTCAACATGTTTACCTCCATCACCGTACAGGGTATGCCTAATCCCGGCTACAGCTCAGGAGACATCATCCAGGCCATCGAGGAGGTCAGCAAGACAGCCCTGCCTACCGGATTCGGCTACGAGTTCTCCGGTATGACCCGTGAGGAGGCCGAGCTGGCAGAGTCCAACACCACTGCCATCGTCTATGTCATCTGCGTGATCTTCATCTACCTCATCCTTGCCGGTCTGTATGAGAGTCTCTTCCTGCCCCTCGCGGTGCTCTGCTCCGTACCTTTCGGTCTGATGGGCAGCTATATGTTCACCAAGATATGGGGTCTCGAGAGCAACATCTACACCCAGGTCGGAATGATCATGCTGATCGGACTGCTCTCCAAGACGGCGATTCTGATTACCGAGTACGGTACGCAGCGCCGCAAGATGGGCATGAGCCTGAGTGCCGCTGCCCTGTCGGCAGCCGGTGTCCGACTCAGGCCCGTGCTCATGACCGTGCTCACCATGGTTATCGGTCTGCTCCCTCTGATCACCGCTTCCGGAGTAGGCGCCAACGGTTACCGCTCCCTCGGTGTGGGCACTGCCGGCGGTATGGTGGTCGGAACCATAGCCCTTATGTTCATAACGCCTATGTTCTTCGTCATCTTCCAGTATGTGGAGGAGAAGGTAATGGGTAAAAGAAAGGAGGAAAGAGAAGCACTATGAGAAAGATAATACTTACAATAGCAGCGGTAGCCGTGGTCAGCAGCTGCTCCATCTACCGCAAATACGAGAGACCTGAGAATGTGGTCCCCATGGACAGTCTCTACCGCGCGGAGCTGATTTCCCCCGAGGAGGATGCTCAGGCCGCTGAGGACAGCACTTCCTTCGGATACATGCCCTGGGAGGAGATGTTCACCGACCCTCACCTGCAGTCTCTCATCCGCACCGCTCTGGACAACAACACCGACCTGCTCAGCGCCGCCCTCAGGGTGGAGCAGGCCCAGCACCGTCTGAGAGCGTCCAAGCTGGCGTACACCCCGACGCTTACCCTCGGTCCCAACATCAGTTACAACTATTCCTATTCCAATGACCAGGGTGCCTCGTCCTGGCAGTACAGCCTGAATCCCACCGTCAGCTGGGACATCGACCTCTTCGGGTCGCTGCTCAACGCCAAGCGCGGAGCCCAGGCCACCCTCCTCCAGCAGGAGGCCTACCGCCAGGCAGTGCGCTCCCAGCTCATAGCAACAGTGGCCAATACCTACTATTCCCTCCTGATGCTCGACGAGCAGGTCCGTATCAGTGAGGAGAATGTTGCCCTGTGGGCAGAGCAGATCAGGTCCATGGAGTCAATGCTCAAGGTCGGCCGTGTCAATGAGAACGCCGTCACCCAGTCCCGCGCCCAGCTCTACGGACTGGAGGCATCCCTCGCCGACATGAAGCGTCAGCGCCAGGAGGCGGAGAACGCTCTCTGCTCCATCCTCGGCTCCGTGTACACTCAGATAGAAAGAGGTACCATCGACGAGCAGACTCTCCCTCAGGATTTCTCCGTAGGAGTGCCCCTCGAGCTGCTGTCGAACCGTCCCGACGTATATCAGGCCGAGATGGCTCTGGCAAGCGCCTATTATTCTACAAACCAGGCCCGTTCGGCCATGTATCCTCAGCTCACCCTCTCCGGCAGCGGAGGATGGACCAATACCCTGGGTCAGGCCGTCAATCCCGGTCAGCTCATCGTATCGGCCATTGCCCAGCTGGCCAAGCCTATATTCTACAAGGGACAGCTGACAGCCAACCTCCGCGTGGCCAAGGCCGAGGAGGAGATAGCCAAGCTCACCTACAAGCAGACTCTGCTCAATGCCGGTGAGGAGGTCAACAACAACCTCTACGCCCTCGAAATCTACGACGAGATGCTTCAGAAGCACCAGTCCCAGCTCAGCGACCTTCAGCGTACCGTCGAGACAGCGGAGTCCCTTTATCAGAGGAGTACGAAGATGACCTACCTCGAGGTGCTCACGGCCCGTCAGTCCCTGCTCACGGCTCAGCTCAATGTTGTCTCGGACAAGTACAACCTTCTTCAGACTACAGTCAACCTGTACCGTTCTCTGGGAGGAGGCAGACAGTAAGGTAAGAAGAAAATGACAAGATGAGACGTATAAATATTTTCCTGACAGCCGTCGCCGCACTCGCGGTGGCGGCTTCTTGCAATGACAGCACTGTCCCCGCGCCCTACGGCCCCATACCCACGGAGGCTCAGGTCCAGTGGCAGAGGATGGAATACTACATGTTCGTGCATTTCGGCCCCAACACGTTTACGGACAGTGAGTGGGGAACAGGGAAGGAGGACCCGGACGTCTTTGCTCCCACTGACCTGGACTGCGAGCAGTGGGCCCGCATCGCCCGGGAGGCCGGGATGAAGGGCATCATCCTCACGGCCAAGCACCATGACGGCTTCTGCCTGTGGCCCAGCAAGTACAGCAGGCATACAGTGGCTCAGAGCGCCTGGCGGAACGGTCAGGGCGACGTGCTTCGCGAACTGGCGGACGCATGTGAGAAGTACGGTCTCCGCCTGGGAGTCTACATCTCGCCCTGGGACCGCAATCATCCCGCCTACGGTACCGAAGCCTACAATGAAATCTTCGCCGGCTGCATCACCGAAGTGCTGACTGAGTACGGCGACATCTTCGAGCTCTGGTTAGACGGAGCGGACGACGGGGAGGGCGACGCACCGAGCCGTTACCGCTGGGGCTATTTCAACGCAACGGCACATACCCTCAATCCAGACCTGGTGATATTCAGCGATGTCGGCCCCGGCTGCCGCTGGATAGGCAACGAGCGCGGCTATGCCGGAGAGACCAACTGGTCCCGGCTCGACCCTGCCGGATATGCCCCCGGCCGTCTGGCCCCTTCCCGCGACACCCTCAACTGCGGTAATGTGCACGGTTCTCAGTGGATACCCGGAGAAGCCGACGTGTCGATACGTCCCGGCTGGTTCTATTCCCCCTCGACCGACAGCATGGTCAAGAGCGTGGACGAGCTGATGGAGATCTACTACGCTTCCGTAGGACGTAATGCCAACCTCCTGCTCAACGTGCCCCCGGACCGCCGCGGCCGCATCCATCCTGCCGACTCGGCCCGCCTGATGGAGTTCCGTGATGCCCGTACAGAGGCCTTCCATGCCGACTATGCCAAGATGTCGCGGGCCTATTCCGAGTCTGTACGTGCCAATTCTCCCAAGTATGCCGCCGCCAATGCGGTGGACGGCCGCTACTCCACCTACTGGGCTACGGACGACAGCGTCACCTCCGCCTCCTTCACGGTGTATTTCCGCAGGGACAGGGAGGTCAGCAAGGTGCTGCTCCAGGAGTATATCCCGCTGGGCCAGAGGGTCAGGGAGTTCAGCGTGGAGTGTCGTCTGGGCGATACAGGCGAGTGGAAGGAGGTCTGCCGCGGCACGACCATAGGCTACAAGCGGATCATGCGCTTCGACCCGGTCATGGCATCGGAGGTAAGGTTCAATATCATAGATTCTTACGCCTGCCCGCTGATCAACAATGTCGCGATATACTGACCCGTTTGCCGGCCTGACCGGTGACAGGAGTTCCTGTTTTTGTGACATTGTGGCACTGATTCGGGAAGTGGTATCGGTTTTGCAGAGGCATAAGTCAGAAATTAAAATTTAAAACATTACTACCATGATTACCGAAAAATTACAGAATGCGATCAATGATCAGATAATCGCCGAGATGTGGTCGGCCAACCTCTACCTTTCCATGTCTTTCTATCTTGAGAAAGAGGGTTATGACGGAATGGCACACTGGATGAAGAGACAGTCTCAGGAAGAGCTCGAGCATGCCTACGACATGGCGTCGTTCCTCCAGAAGAGGGGCGGCACGGCCAAGGTCGACAAGATAGATGTGGTACCCCAGGGCTGGGGCAGTGTCAAGGATGTCTTCAAACATGTCTATGAGCATGAGTGCCATGTGACGTCTTTGATAGACAAGATTGTCGATATCGCCCGCGAGGAGAAGGACAAACCCTCCGAGGACTTCTTCATGGGTTATATCCGTGAGCAGGTCGAGGAAGAGGCTACGGCGCTTTCAATCTATGAGAAGATCGAGCGTGCCGGGGAAGCCGGCCTCGTAATGATGGACGGCAAGCTGGGCGAGCGCAAATAGTCTCAGCCGGGAGATGATAAAGAAAAAGGGCTGACCCTTCGGAGGGCCGGCCCTTTTTCGTATTGTCACTCGTGTCTTTTCGCCGGAAGGCGGCCGGAGCGGCGCAGGGCGTCGTCGATGAGCCACTGGAGCTGGCCGTTGATCGAGCGGAACTCGTCGGCGGCCCATTTCTCCAATGCCTCCATCGTCTCAGCATCTATGCGGAGTACGAAACTTTTCGTCTTTGACTGCTCTTTTGCCATCCTGTCTTTCTCGTTTTACTGGTAAAGCGAACCGGTGTTGAGTACTGGCTGGGCGGACTCGTCGGCGCAGAGGACCACGAGCAGGTTGCTGACCATGGCGGCTTTCTTCGCCTCGTCCAGCTCTACGATGTCCTTGTCGGCTATTTCATTCAGGGCCATCTGCACCATGGAAACGGCACCCTCGACTATCTTTTCGCGGGCGGAGATAATGGCCTCTGCCTGTTGGCGGCGCAGCATGACGGCTGCGATCTCGGGTGCGTAGGCAAGGTAGTTGATGCGGGCCTCAAGCACCGAGATGCCGGCCATCTCCAGGCGTTCGTTGAGTTTCTCGACCAGCTCGCTGTTGATGGCGTCGCCTCCGCTGCGCAGGGTAATGGTGTCAGCCTGCTCTATGCCGAGGTTGTCGTAGGCGTAGTTGCCGGCCACCTGGCGCAGGGCTGCGTCGCTCTGTACGCGGACGAAGGACTCAAGGGCCGTCATTATGCCTTCTTTGTTGATGGCGATGTTCTGAGTGTCTATCTCGAATATGGCCTTATACACGTCCTCGACCTTCCAGACGAGGATGAGACCGACGAGGATGGGGTTGCCGTTGCGGTCATTGACCTTTATCGGATCTACGTTGATGTTGCGGGCGCGTAGCGAGACTTTTTTCTTGGAGTAGAAGGGATTGACCCAGAAGAAGCCGGTGCGGGTGAAGGTTCCGCGGTATTTGCCGAAGAAGACCATGGCCCTGGCCTGGTTCGGCTCAAGGATCATGAGACCTATAAGGAGTATGGGAGAAATGATGAAGAGGAGAATGGCGGCTGTGCAGAGAATGCTGTAAACAGCACTGCCGATGGCGGTTTCATAGGTCTCTGCGATGTAGACGAAAGCGATGCCGGCGGCAATCAGGAGGATGCTGATAAAGATCATCAGAAATCCGTTGCATGCATGTCCCTGGAAGGGAGTGTCCTTTGTGATTTTGGAATCGGAATGGGTTTTCATGACTTGTGTGATATTAAAATGATATCGCAAAGATATTGAAGTGTTGCAGACTTTCCAAATTTTTTTGATAATATCAGACTTGTAATAAAAATTTAAAATGCTGTGTATGCAAAATATGATATATTTGCATCTTGAAAAGTTACAGTTTAAACTCAAACAAAATGAATTTCAAAAAAGTACTTTTAGCGTTAGTCGCTTTTGGAGCCATGCTCGTGACGTCATGCAAGACTGACGAGGACGGTCCCATTGTTCCCGTTAACATCACCGTCTCTTCAGATTATCTTGAAGTTGACTCGGTGGCAGGAACTTATACTGTTAATCTGTACAGCAGCACTCCCTGGACTGCCGAGATAGTGGTAAGTAATCCCTGGGGTGATGAGGAAAAGAATTTCGAGGCCGATCCGTGGATCAGCGTCAGCCCTCTGGAAGGTCCGGCCGGCGCCGATGAATCGGATCTTACGGAGATAACCATAAATGTCAAGGAAAATGTGTCCGACTCTGTGAAGTATCAGAGAGAGGTGATAATCTATTTCCGTTCGGACAATAAGATCTATGCCACTACTACCGTGCACCAGATGGGCGGTGTGCTCAAGCCCAACGGAGACACGGGTCCCAAGGCCGTGACGGTGGCTGAGTTCCTCGCAGCCGAGGAGTCCAACCAGTGGTACCGTATGAGCGGTAAGCTGACCGGCCTCTACAACACCGAGTACGGTAACTTCTATATCGAGGACAAGACCGGAGAGGTGCTTGTGTACGGACTTAATCTCAACGCAACCGCCGGCGACAAGACATTCTCCCAGATCGGAGTAGGAGAGGGTGACAACATCACCATCGTAGCCCGCAGAGGTTCCTACAACGGTGAGCCTCAGGCCAATGATGCCTACTACGCACCCCTGAAGGTGACCGTGGCCGAGTTCCTCGCAGCTCCTATTGACGAAGACGGCCAGCTCTACGAGCTTACAGGTACTATGGAGGGCCTCCACAATACCGAGTACGGTAACTTTGACATCACCGATGAGTCCGGCTCTGTATACGTATACGGTCTGACCGTATCTCCCATCCTCGGTCAGAGCAATGACAAGTCCTTCAGCCAGACAGGCTATGACAATGGAGACGAGCTTACTGTCGTCGGAACACGCGGTGACTACAACGGCAAGGCCGAGGTCATGGGCCCCGCCTATGCAGTACGCGTGAAAGGTGGTGATACTCCCGATCCGGAACCGGAACCCGATCAGCCTGAGCTTACCAAGGCTACAATAGCCGAGGTTATCGCAGCTGAGGCCAGCGATGACGTATGGTATGAGCTGACCGGAACCATCACCGATGTTCAGAATACCGAGTTCGGAAACATTGTCATCGAGGATGAGACAGGCTCAATCCTGGTATACGGTCTTACCAAGGAGTGGAACGGAGGCAGCAACGACAAGTCCTACTCCGAGATAGGTCTGCGTGAGGGTGACATCGTTACTCTCGGCGGAACCAGGGATGAGTATAATGGTGAGCCTCAGGTCGGCGGCACCGCTTTCTATATCTCGCATGTTCAGGGCGAGGCTCCCGAGATTCTGGATTCGGACATAGAGGATTTCCTCGCAGCCGAGGAATCCGAGCAGTGGTATCGGCTTACCGGTAAGATATCCAATCTTTCGAATACCGCTTACGGAAACTTCGACCTGGTGGACGACGAGGGAAACAGCGTGTATGTTTACGGACTGAAGGTGACATCTGATGCAGGAAGCCAGACATTCTCCGAAATCGGTCTCCAGGAGGGAGATTACGTGACCCTTATCGGAAAGAGGGATTCTTATAACGGTGAGCCTCAGGTGGGCAGCGCCTATTATGCAGCTCTGATCGTGACTGTAGAGGAGTTCCTCGCAGCCGAGCCCGGCGACCAGCTCTATCACGTGACCGGAACCATCACCAACCTCAATCCCAGCAACTACGGTAATTTTGACCTTGTCGACGAGACAGGATCCATATATGTTTACGGTCTGACTTCCACTCCCCGTATCGGAATGAGCAACAACCAGTCGTTCCCCGAGCTCGGATACCAGGAGGGCGATACCGTGACTCTGGTGGGTGTAAGGGACGAGTTTAACGGTGACCCTCAGGTCGGCGGTCCTGCCTACGCGGTAAGACCTAAGGCAGAGTAACAACGTACGGGAACCCCGTATGATATAAACGGGCTGCATGAGAAGCGTGCAGCCCTTTGTCGTTTTGATACAATCAATAAATTCCATAAAATGAATATTCAGAGAATAATACGGACTGCAGCTTTCATAGCGGCCGGCGCTCTGGTCTTTTCCTGTAAGACAGACCCCACGTCCAAGCCTGCGGAGATAACACCGGACGTCAACACCATCACCTTTGAGACTGAGGGCGGGAGTGAGGTCATAAGTCTCACTGCCACCCGTGACTGGGAAGCGGAGATTGACTACATCTCAGGGGATACAGAAGGCTGGCTGACTCTCAGCAGCACTTCCGGGACGGCATCCAACGATCCGGTAGCGGTGACAGTATCGGCAGGGGCGAACAGCGCCTCCGACCGCGAGGCTGTGATTACTTTCAAGGCGGATTTTCTGGAGTCGGAAGTGCGTGTCACCCAGGCAGGAATGCATCCGGACTACACCACTGTCGCGGAATTCCTGGATGCTCCCGTCAATGAGGAGGACTGGTACGAGATGCGGGCAACCATATTCGTCATCAAGAATTCCGCGTACGGTAATGTATGGCTCAAGGACGATACGGGAATACTCTATGTCTACGGTCTTACGGCATCGCAGACAGACCGCAACGACCAGTCTTTCTCTTCTCTCGGCCTGGAGGTCGGGGATGTGATAGTGTTCAGAACCCTGAGGGCAGAGCATAACGGTGAGCCGCAGGGAGGCGGGGATATCCCCGCTTATTACATCAGCCACAGCCCGGCTGAGGACAATCCGGAGGATGACATCCTTATCTCCGAGGATCCTGCGCAGGGATGGCTCGAGCTCCCGGAGGTGGAGGCAGACGATGACGAGGTGTTCACTTTCCATCACACGGAGATAGACGGAGAGCAGGTGCGGAACTACTCCATGCTGTACAGTACTTCGGAGCGTCTGGCTCTTTGGGTTGCGTATCCGCTCTGTGATATGTATACGGCAAGCGGCAACCGTACCGATGCCTGGGGATTCGACCCCAAGGTGCCGGATGCCTGGGAGCCTGTTATCCCCGATTCCTGGGGGGTGGACGGCTATGCCCGCGGACATCAGATTCCCTCCGCGGCCCGCAACGCCAATAAGGAGATGAACCGTCAGACATTCTATTTTACCAATATGACAGCTCAGGATTACGACTTCAACGGCGGACTCTGGGCCGAGGTGGAGCAGCTTGAGCGGGATGTGGCCGCCAACTATGATACCCTCTATGTCGTTACCGGACCTGTCCTGGATACCGACGGCGACGGTCAGTGGATGCATATCTATGACAATGCCGGCAACAGCGTGGCGGTGCCGGAGGGCTATTTCCGGGTTCTGCTCGGAGTGAAATCCGGGAACTATGACGCTGTCGGATTTTTCTACCGCAACGAGGATGACGGCCGTACCAGGCCCCAGGCCTCAGATCTTCGGACGGTATCCCGGATCGAGGAGATAACCGGATTGAAATTTTTCAAGAATCTTCCCTCCGAACTGGCTTCCGGGGTTAAATCCCAGCTTGAGCCGGAGAAGTGGGGCTTATAATAATCGGACAGACAATGAACAGATTAGGAACTATATCGGCAGTCGCTGCGGCAGCGCTCGCGGTGACTGCCATTTCCGGATGCTCGGGCGGTACGCAGGCCGCCAGGGATGTGGCGGAGAGTTTCGCCAGGGCGTATTATTCTGCAGATTATGAGACAGCGGCAGGACTGTGCTCTCCCGAGCTTCAGGAGATGGTGCTCGGTACCGGAACCGTGATAGATTCCCTGCCTGCCGAGGCACAGGCCGAGTTCATGGAGCTCTCACAGGGCATGCAGGCCTATACAGGAGAGGTGCATGCGTGGACAAAGGACTCGGTGACAGTGGATTTTGATATCATCTACCCGGGCGAGATCGAACCTATAAAGACAGCTCTGACAGTAGTCAGGGAGCCCGGAGCAGATGTTTGGCGTGTAGTCTATGCACAGGAGAGAATGTGATGGAGCGCAGATATTTTGACAACCATACCCACTCATATTTCTCCGAGGATTCCCGGATGAACATAGATGATGCCGTCAAGGTGGCTTATGAAAGAGGGCTGAGGGGTATCTGCCTGACTGACCATCTGGATTTCGATGCTCCTCCGGGGGTGACGGAGTTTACTTTCGAGGTTCCGGCACAGCAGGAGGCGATAGACTCTGAAGCCGAATATCTCGGACTGAACGGCCGCGGAGGCCGCTACGGGGATTTCCAGCTGCTCAAAGGTGTTGAGATAGGGCTGCAGGACATCAGCATGCCGAAGATTAGGAAGATACTGGAAGACAATAGGTTTGATTGCGTGATTGCCTCCCTGCACCTTATTGACGGTCATGATCCGTATTTCGGAGAATATTACATC
Source organism: Candidatus Coprenecus merdigallinarum (assembly GCA_018712545.1). Taxonomy (GTDB): domain Bacteria; phylum Bacteroidota; class Bacteroidia; order Bacteroidales; family UBA932; genus Coprenecus; species Coprenecus merdigallinarum. Next base: position 31,534 of record DVGV01000028.1, read on the forward strand.
CCGTATGACTACCGTCACGCCTACGGTCATTATCTTGAGGAATTCGCCCGTCTGATACGGGTGATGCCCGACTTTGACATCCTTGGGCATTACGATTATATCGCCAGGTATCCGGACTATAGGGAGGCGACCATATACTACCGGGAGTTCCGGGATGCCCTGGATCAGATATTGACATTCCTTGCGCAGAACGGCAAGACGATGGAGATAAACACGAAGACCTACAAGCTTTTCCGCGGCCGTCGGCCGGAACTTGACATAGAAGTGCTCAGGCGCTTCAGGGAGCTTGGGGGTGAGGCGCTGTCATTCGGTTCCGACGCCCACGAGATCACGCGTCTGGGCGACAGGTTTGACTGGTGCAGGGATATGGCCCTGGCTGCCGGTTTCCGGTATGAAGTCTATTACAAAGACAGGAAGCCCTGCATGATCGAGCTTTAGTCCTCGTCCTTCTTGTTGGCTTTGGCTGCCTCGCGGGCAGCCTTTTTTTCAGCCTTTTCCTTGGCTTTAAGGGCTTTCAGCTCCTCTTTCGACAGTTTTCCTGCGGAGCGGCAGTACTGCATCCACTGGTCGTGGGTCAGTACTTTTTTGTACGCGCTGTCCATCTGGGCCACCCATTTGTCACGGACCTGCTTGAATGCGATGTACTCGCGTGTGCCGGACATCTGGAGCGCCTCCAGCTCATTGTGCATGGCTCTCATGTCATGCTGAAGGATGGAGTCTATGTAGAAAGTCTGGTGAGGTTGGAGGGAAAGCAGTTTCTCAAGTCTGTCGGCTTCCTGGAATGCCAGCTCTTCGGGAGTCTTGGGCTCATCCTCATCCTGAGCGCTCAGGACGGTTGCGGGAAGGAGCAGCGCAAGGGTGATTGCGAATCTGATAAAAATGTTGCGGGCCATCTTGTTGGATATAATCTTAAAAAGTACTATTTTTGGTCTTATTTTGTGCAAATTTATATAAAATCGGACAAGTAATATGAATAAATTCTTCAAATCAGCGCTGATCGCCGCTCTCACGCTGTCCGCGGTGCAGACCGGCGATGCATGTACAAACGTCTTGATAACCAAGGGCGCTTCCAAGGACGGTTCTGTCCTTGTCACCTATTCGGCAGACTCACATCAGCTCTACGGCGAGCTTTATTTCACCCCCTCCGGCTTCTTCAAGCCCGGTACCTGGATGAATATCAATGAGTGGGATTCGGGACGTTATCTCGGTCAGATTCCCCAGTTCGTCGGACAGACTTACCAGACAGTGGGCAATATGAACGAGCATCAGCTCATCATAACCGAGACTACATTCGGCGGACGCTCTGAGCTCGGAGACCCGAACGGCATCATGGATTACGGCTCGCTCATCTACATCACCCTTCAGAGGGCGAAGACAGCCCGCGAGGCGATTCAGACCATCGTGGACCTGGCCAATGAATACGGCTACGCCTCCAGCGGAGAGTCCTTTTCCATCGCCGACAAGAACGAGGTGTGGATCATGGAGCTTATCGGCAAGGGCAGCAAGCTCGACAAGAAAGGCAACAACGTCAACAAGGGTATCGTGTGGGTTGCCGCACGTGTGCCGGACGGATATATATGCGCCCATGCCAACCAGTCCCGTATCGACCATATAGTGTTCGATGATCCCGAGAACTGGCTCTATGCGGAGGACGTGGTGGACTTTGCCCGTGAGATGGGCTATTTCGAGGGCTCCGACGAGGAGTTCAGTTTCTGTGACGCCTACAATCCCCTGGAGTTCGGCGGCATGAGAGGATGCGAGGCCCGCGTGTGGTCTGCGTTCAACATCCTCGGAGGCGGTATGATCGGTGACAGGAAGGCCGAGGAGTATCTCGACTTCGCCATGGGCTACAATGCTGACAACAAGATGCCCCTCTTCATCAAGCCCGCAGAGAAGATAGGCGTGAAGGAGGTTGCTGACGTGATGCGTGACCACTATGAGGGTACTCCCATGGACATGACGGTTGACGCCGGAGCCGGCGGACATCACACTCCCTACAGATGGAGACCCATGTATTTTGAGTATGACGGCAAGGAATATCTCAACGAGAGGGCGATAGCTACTCAGCAGACCGGCTTCTGGATTGTATGTCAGAGCCGCAGCTGGCTGCCCGATGAGGTCGGAGGAGTCCTCTGGTTCGGTGTCGACGACGCTGCCACTTCCTGCCTTACCCCCGTATATACCTCTGTGTATGACGTTCCCAACTGTGTAGAGGTAGGTAACGGAAGTCTTCTGGAGTATTCTCCGACATCCCTGTTCTGGGTGACCAACCGTATCGCCAATTTCGCATATATGCTCTATGACCGGGTTGAGCCAGAGGTACGCGCTGTCATCGATGCCAGGGAGAACGCCTCCCTTGAGATTCAGGGTGCCGTGGACGCCAAGGCCCTTGAGCTGCTCGGTGACAATCCTACCGATGAGAGCAGGGCAGCGGCCCGTAATTTCCTGACCGAGTATAGCCTTACATCTGCCCAGGATCTCTTCGATACCTGGAAGGAGCTGGATATCTATCTGCTCGTCAAGTATATGGACGGTAACGTCAAGAAGCAGACCGACTACGGTACGTTCAAGAGCAACGGTCACTCTCCCAGGATTCCCGCCTCACCCGATCAGCCCGGCTACAGCGAGAAGTGGAAGGAGGCTGTCGCCAAGGACGCCGGAGAGGTACTTGAGGTAAAATAATCACGTATAGTCACTCCCGATGTTTGATTTCATCAACATATCGGTAATAGATATTATCGACATCATTCTGGTAGGTCTGCTGATCTTCCAGATGCTGAGGATAATACGCGGCACTTCCGTATTCAACATCTTCACCGGTATCCTTTTGATATATCTCACTTGGATAGTGGTGAAGGCGTTGAATATGAAGTTGCTGTCATCTATTCTGGGTCAGATTCTGGGAGTGGGCGTGATCGCCCTCATCGTCATATTCCAGCCGGAGATACGCCGTTTTCTGCTGCATCTGGGCAGCCGTTACCTGTCGTCCTCACGCAGCAACTTTATCTCGCGCATCCTTCTGGGACGCCGTGACAAGGAGATACATGCCACGTCCCTGGACGAGATAGCCCAGGCCTGCCGCAGCATGTCGGAGACCCGTACCGGCGCGCTCATCGTCATGCAGCACAACTCCTCCCTGGAGTTTGTCACCGAGACCGGCGACAGTATAGACGCTGCCGTCAACAGACGTCTGATAGAGAACATATTTTACAAGAATACCCCTCTCCACGACGGGGCGATGGTCATCGACATGGACCGTATCGTCGCTGCACGCTGCACCCTCCCGATCGTGGACAATCCCAATATCCCCCCTCAGTACGGAATGCGTCACAGAGCGGCGGTCAGCATCACGCAGGATACTGACGCGGATGCGATTGTGGTCTCCGAGGAAACCGGCAACATCTCTTACGTGAGCGGGGGGGAGATGAAGACCATAACCAGCATCAGCGAGCTGAAACTCTCCATCGAGAATTCTTACCGGAAGGAGAAATAAACCGTATTGTCAATGACCAATGTCTCTAAAATCGAAAGCAAGCTCGCGTTCGACAAGATCCGCGGCTCCATAGCTGCCCGATGTTCCACTGCTTACGGCAGGGACCGGGCGGAGAATGAGGAAGTATCCATCGATCCGGCGGAGATAGAACGCCGCCTCGGTCTTGCTGACGAGATGCGGGTCATTCTGATGTTCGAGACATCTTTCCCGACTTCAGGATATGCCGACTGCATCCCTTTCCTAGTGCCGCTGCGCAGTCCTTTCTCGCATATTGACCTGCCCTCGCTGGTGCTGCTGCGCGGTGCCCTGGACACTCTTCGCAGGATTCTGAGTTTCTTCAGCGGTTGCAGGGAAGGGCAGTATCCCCTGCTGCGGAATATGGCCTCGGCGGTGCTTTCCTTTCCGGAGGTGCTGCGCCGTATTGATGAGATACTGGATAAGTTCGGAGAAGTAAGGGACAATGCCTCACCGGAGCTTTATTCCATCCGCAGGGCTATCAAGGACAAGGAGAGTGCGGTGTCCAGACGCATCCAGGCGATTCTGCGGAAGGCTCAGGAGGACGGAGTGTCCGACCCGGATGCCTCGGTGTCGGTACGTGAGGGCAAGATGCTCATCCCCGTGTCTTCCGGCAACAAGAAGAAAGTGCCGGGCATAGTCTTCGACGAGTCGGCCTCGGGCAGGACCTCGTTCATCGAGCCGATGGAGGTCGTGGAACTCAACAATCAGCTGCGGGAGCTGCATTTCGAGGAGCAGAGGGAGATACTCCGGATACTCACTGAGTTTACGGATTTCCTGCGGCCGTATATCGACGATGTGATAGATTCGCAGAAATTCATGGGTGAGCTGGACTTCATCCTGGCCAAGGCCGTGGTGTCCTCCCGCTACAGAGGGGGAAAGCCCGTGCTCTCTGACAGGGGTGAGGTGCTGCTGCGGCAGGGCCGTCATCCGCTGTTGGAGGAAGCTCTGGAGAAAGAGGGCAAGAAAATCGTGCCGCTTGACGTGGTGCTGACGCCTCAGAAGCGGATATTGCTCATCTCGGGGCCCAATGCCGGGGGTAAGTCCGTGTGCCTTAAGACAGTGGGTCTGCTTCAGTATATGTTCCAGTGGGGGATGCCTGTCCCCGCATCGGAAAGTTCGGAAATGACGGTATTCAACGATATGTTCGTGGACATAGGAGACGACCAGTCGTTGGAGAACGACCTGAGTACCTACAGCTCCCATCTGCTGAATATGAAAGAGGCAGTCACCCTGGCCGATGACCGTTCGCTGGTGCTCATAGATGAGTTCGGCTCCGGTACGGAACCGGCCGCTGGGGGGGCTATTGCCGAGGAGATTCTGAGCGAGTTCGAGAAAAAGGGATGTTACGGGGTTATCACCACGCATTATACCAATCTGAAATTCTATGCCAGCAACAGCAGCCGCATCGCCAACGGGGCCATGCTGTTTGATGTGCAGAAAATCCAGCCTTTGTTCCGTCTGGAAATAGGCCTGCCCGGCAATTCCTTCGCTTTCGAGCTGGCCCGCAAGATCGGTCTGCCGGAAAGCATCGTGCATGGGGCAGAGGAGAGGGCCGGTAAGGATTACGTGGCTGTGGAACGCAACCTGCGCAAGATAGCCCGGAACAGACGGGAGCTCGAGGAGCGGCTCGTGAGGGTCAAGGCAGCTGACCGCACGCTGGACTCCATGACTGAGAGATACGAGAAGGAACTCTCTGAAATAAAGGCCCTGCGCAAGAGTGTGCTCGAAGAGGCAAAGGCTCAGGCAGCGGAGATAGTGGCTCAGGCCAACAGACAGATAGAAAATACCATCCGCGAGATACGCGAGTCCCAGGCCGAGAAACAGCGGACTCAGGAGCTCCGCTCGGAACTGCGGGACTTCGCAGCCTCTGTGGCTGATGATTCGGCCGCCCGCAGCGAGATGGAGGCCAGGATAGAGCGGAAGATGGCTCAGATCATCGAGCGCAAGAAGAGGCAGGAGGAGAGGCGGGCCAGACGGGGTGCGGATGCCTCCGGTGACCTGGGAAACAGATCTGTGCCGGGAGGCGGGACCGGGGCTGCTGGTGCCGGAGCCGGTGCGTCCTCAGACAACACCGCGCCGGACCGGATTGCTCCCGGAGTATACGTCCGCGTGGAGGACAGCGGTATGTGCGGAGAGGTAGTGCAGATTTCCGGCAAGAAGGCTGTCATAGCTGTAGGCGAGATACTCTCCCGCATAGATGTCTCTAAGCTTACTCCTTTGTCAGCCAACCAGTACCGTTCGTCTGTCAAGTCGCCGCGTGCCGTTGCTTCATCGGTCAGGCTGTCCTCGTCCATCTCTGACCGCAAGCTCAGCTTCAAGCCCTCTATCGACATCCGCGGCATGCATCTGGACGAGGCCATCCCCACCATCACCCGTTACATTGATGACGCCCTCATGGTCGGTATGTCCGAGGTGAGCATCCTGCACGGTAAGGGTGCCGGCGTTCTAAAGGAGGAGATCCGCAAGCTTCTCCGCATCACCCCCGGTGTTGTCTCTTTTGCCGACGAGCACGTCGAGCGCGGCGGCTCCGGCATCACCGTCGTCAAACTGGAATAGATATGGACTGGAGCAGGGGTTGGCAGGAGCTGGCGGATATGGTGTGGCCGCGGAGGTGCGGGGTGTGCGGAGGATTTCTGGGCACGGAGGAAAGGCATGTCTGTGCGGAATGCCTGAAAGATATGCCGCTTACTTTTTTCTGGAGCTGGCGCGGGAATCCTGCTGAGCAGATTCTCTGGGCCAGGACATATCTTGAGGGGGTGGTCTCTCTTTTTTATTATTCCCGGGACAATGATTATAAGGAACTTCTGCACGCAGTCAAATATGGAGGCAATATTGTTATGGGACACTGGCTTGGCCGTGTACTGGGAAAGAAGATGCTTGAGGCCGCATATCCGATGCCCGATGTGATCATCCCTGTGCCCCTGCACTGGCGGAGGAGATGGAAGCGCGGCTACAATCAGGCGGAGGTCATAGCCCGCGGTATCTCCGAAGGTCTGTCCGGAGATATCCCTATACTCACGGATATCCTGCGCCGTGTCCGCTACAGCACCTCCCAGACCCGGATGAGCACCGGCTGCAAATGGGAGAACGTCTCCGGTTCATTTGTCCTCAGGGATATAGAAACGGCCGCTGAGAAGCTCAGCGGCCGCCATGTTCTGCTTGTAGATGATGTCCTTACGACCGGAGCTACTGCCGAGGCCTGCTGGGAGGCTCTCAGTACCGTCTCCGGTATCAAGGTGTCATACGCCAGTATTGCCTTTGTGTCCCGTCCGGGATAACAGGAAACGTCAGTTCCGAGATAACGTGACGATGTGCCTGAGTGCCGGCCAGCCTGGGTCTACAGTCCGAATTCACTGCGGACCAGGTCGACGGAGTCGAGGAGCTCCCATCCGAAGAACTGCAGCTCTTTCTCCACAGGCTTGCCGTCCCTGATCATCCGTACCTTACGCCTGAAGGGGTCGCGTCCGAAGTGACCGTATGCGGCTGTAGGCAGGTAAATCGGGTTTTTGAGGCCGAAGCGCTCAATGATGGCGGCGGGACGCAGGTCGAAGATACTGCGGATCTTCTCGGCTATCTGGCCGTCGGTCATATCGACTTTGGACTTGCCGTAGGTATTGACGAAGATGCTGACCGGCTCTGCGATGCCTATCGCATAGGCTATCTGGATCAGTATCTCGTCGGCAACACCCGCTGCCACCAGGTTCTTGGCGATGTAGCGGGCCGCATATGCCGCCGAGCGGTCAACTTTGCTGGGATCCTTGCCGGAGAAAGCTCCGCCGCCGTGGGCCCCCTTGCCTCCGTAGGTGTCCACGATGATCTTGCGGCCGGTCAGCCCTGTGTCGCCGTGGGGGCCTCCGATGACGAACTTGCCGGTGGGGTTGACGTGGAGGATGAAGTCGCCGTCGAAGAGCCGGCGTGTCCTCTCCGGCAGGCGGGCGATGATTCTGGGGATGAGTATTTTTTCGATGTCCCCGCGGATACGGCGCTGGATGGCCTCGTCATTCTCAGGGGTGCCGGGCACCATGCCGTCGGCCGCAGGGAAGTCATCGTGCTGGGTGGAGATGACGATGGTGTGCACCCTGAGCGGCCTGTGGTCGTCGCTGTACTCGATGGTGAACTGGGACTTGGCGTCCGGACGGAGGTAGGGCATGGGTGAGGGGTCCTCCCTGCGTATTTTTGCCAGCTCGATCAGCGCTATATGGGCAAGAGTGAGGGGCAGGGGCATGTATTCCTCGGTGTCATTGCAGGCGTATCCGAACATCATGCCCTGGTCACCGGCGCCCTGCTCTTTCTTCTCCTCGCGCACAACACCCCGGTTGATGTCGGGGGACTGCTCGTGCACGGCGGAGAGGATGCCGCAGGATTTGGAGTCGAACATATAGTCGGCCTTGGTGTAGCCGATCTTCTCTATCACGCCTCGGGCCACGTGCTGGATGTCCACGTAGGCGTCTGAGCGGACTTCGCCGCCAATTACGGCCAGTCCGGTGCTTACAAATGTCTCGCAGGCTACTTTAGCCTCCGGGTCCTGACGCAGGAAATCGTCGAGGATGGCGTCCGAGATCTGGTCCGCTACCTTGTCAGGATGTCCTTCTGAAACAGATTCTGAAGTAAAAAAATATGCCATAATATATAAGGTATATAAAACAAAAAAATCTCTTCCGAACGGGTTTCGGAGAGATTTGACAAAACACTAACTGTATGAAAGATTCATTTTAGCATTTTTTAGTGTGGTTGCAAGCAGGCAAATCTGTCCACAAAACTCGTTTCACATTCCCCTTTCGG
>DVGV01000029.1 GCA_018712545.1 Candidatus Coprenecus merdigallinarum
ATTTAAAAAAGGTCCGCCGGAACAATCAGCGCTCCGGCGGACCCGGAGAGAGGGATACTACCAGCTTGCCGCAGCCTGCGGCTTGCGCAGTTTGCCGGTGATCAGGTCGTAGAGTGCTTTTGCCGCCGCTCCTACCAGACGGCCGAAGAGTCTTACTACATTTTCTTCAGGAGACTTGCCTCCGCCTATGATATCGCATGCCTGATATCGTGCTACAGTATTGAACTTTTCCATAATACGGTCTGTTAGTCTGTTAACTTGCTGAATCCAGGATCTCCTGTCCGGTCCATCCCTCGATGAAGCCGAGCAGGAACTGTGTGATGTGCTTCTTGACCAGTTTTACGATGGAGCCCCACATGCCGCCTCCGTAAATTGTCGTGCTCAGGTCGGAATTAATACATTCAAACCCTGCGTACCCGTTAGTAATTCTTTCCATGATTTTGAGTTTTTTAAGTTGTGCCGCGGATTAAAGGCGCCGCTGCTTACGCCTGTGAATGCGCATTCTTATTGTTTTTCTCTGAGATGTCTATTATGTTGTCCGCAAGTGATGCGGCTTCCTGTTCATGAGAGATGAGGATGATAGTGACGCCGTCGTCCCTGAGGGCAGTAAGCGTACTGCGCAGCATTTTTCTGCTGCCGCTGTCCAGATGGGTGGCGGCCTCGTCCAGAATGAGTACCTTTGGCTTGCGGTAGAGGGCTCTCGCCAGGGCTATCTTCTGCCTCTCTCCTCCGGACAGGCGGCATGCCTGCTCTCCTGTGTGGGCCAGTATCCCGCCGGGAATCGAGTCCAGAGTGGGCTTGAGCCCGGCCATGGCGCATGCTGACGCGACTGAACGGAGGTCGTATTCCGTGTCGTCCAGAATTATGTTCTCTAGGATGGTCCCGTCGAAGACGTCAGGCTTCTGCGGAACTATGGAGATGAACTTCCTCCATACCTCCGGATGAATGGACTGAATGTCCACACCGCCGGCGGTTATCCTGCCGCTCTGAGGGACGTAGCCCTTCATCAGGAGGGCCGCGACGGTGCTTTTGCCGCTGCCGTTGTCTCCGCGGATGAGGTTTATCCCTCCGGGGACAATGTCAAAGGAGAGGTCTTCCAGCAGGTTCATCCTGCCCGGGAACGAGAAGCACAGTCCGCGCGCTTCGATCCTGTCGTCGGCGGAGGGGGTGAAATCCAAGTAGTTCCCGCTGTCCTCCTGTTCCATGTCCATGATGTCGAATATCCTCTCGGCGGAGATGCGGGCCTCCGTAATCTCGTCGTTGCTTTCAATGAGCGTGACTATCGGGGCGGTGAATACGGAGGTGAAGGCGTAGAATGACACCAGCTCTCCGACTGTAAGCTGCGAGTCCAGTACGAAAAATGCCCCGGCCACCAGAGTGACGATATTGATCATACGGCTGATAGAGTCGGAAGTGGATGACATGACAGAAGAGAATATCCCCCCTCTGTACAGGGCCGAGGCTGTCTTGTGGTACTGGCTTTCGATGCGGCGGGCAGTGCTCCTGCCGGAGTTGAAGTATCTTACAGCCCTGGCCGATGAGAGGCTGTCGATGCTGGTCTGCTCGAACTTTGCGTTGGTCTCGATGATCCTGCGGTTGAGCCTCCGGTTCACTTTGTCGGAGATCCTGTACAGCAGGACGAAGAAAGGGGTCAGGCTTAGGGTGATCAGAGTGAGCTTCCAGTAGAACGACATCAGGACTGCGGTAGCGGTAACCAGTGTGATTATGCTTATGGCGATGAGCAGCAGGCGTCCGGTGATGAAGGACCTGATGCGGTAGGCGTCCGACACTCTGGAGTTGAGGTCTCCGCTGCCCATGTTGTCGAAGAATGATAGAGGAAGGGAGAACAGCTTGCGGAAATATCCGGTAATCAGGCGGCAGTCGATCTGCAGGCTTACCCTGACCAACAGGACTGACCTCATGTAGGATACGAACCATGTCAGGAAGACCAGACAGATGAGTATGCATCCTATGAGGACCAGCTCTCCGCGCTGTCCTGACGGAAGGATGTCGTCAATCACTTTCTGGAGGAACACGGAGGTGCTCAGTGTGGCGGCTATGAAGGCTGCTGAGCCTGTCAGTACCAGGAGCAGCTCCTTTTTATAATGCAGGAACAGCTCCCTGAACCTGGCTGCTACAGGAGTGCTGTGGTCGCCTTTCCTGAACATGGGGGACGGGGTGGCGGCCACGATGAATCCGCTCCATTCCTCTTCCAGCTCCTGGAGCGGTATGCGGTGCATCCTGCCGTCTTCCGGATCCATTACTTCCGCGCGGTCGGCGTCCATGCCGTAGAGGACGACATAGTGCAGCCATCCGTTTTTCTTTTTAAGATGCATTATCACCGGCTTGGCGGCGTCCCTCAGGTCCAGGAGCCGTTTCTCCTTGGCCTGCAGGCCCACGGCGTCGAGTCCAAGCTTGCCGCATGCGTCGATTATCCCCTGAAGTGTGGTGCCGTCCTGGGTAGTGCCGCAGGCCTCCCTGATACGGAGCAGCGGAAGCCGCAGCCCGTAGTATGCGCAGACAGAGGCTACGCACGCCGAGGCACAGTCGTACCTGTCGTATTGTCTGATTTTTATCTCCTTCTTCATGGCCTGCCCTCCAGAATAAATGTGTGATTATAAAACCGGAAGCAGAGGCAGCGCCGAGAGCAGCAGGGCTGCGATGACGGCTGCGGTGTACCACAGAATTCTTCCCCTTGGCATCGGCGGCAGCATCGTGTCGGCTGCGAGACCGATCTTCTCCTTTATGCTCAATTCTTCCATAATACTTTGCGGTTTGTTTTCAGTGCAAAGTAAGGGAAAAAAATCCAGTACTTCAAGCCTTGCTTTAGATAATTTTACAAAAGTGGCTGTTGCAAAATTATTAAGCTTTGAAAAGTTGCTTTAAATAAGGAAATACCGCGTCCGATATAGAGGAGATGATTTGTATACTTTTGGACCTTGTCAGCTCGTCCTGGGGGACAAGTACGAACCATGTGCTGTTGATGTACTCGATTACTGAGACAAGAGCGCCTGTGAGCAGGACGACAGTGCTGACTGCCAGCAGTGCTCCCAGCAGCCGGTTGATCCAGCCGAGGGTGGTGATCTTGATGACCTTTTCGAGGAGGCGGCTCAGCAGGACTACGCAGAGGCAGACTACGACTATGATGACTATGAACGAAAGTACCTTCACTACGCTTTCAGAGAGAGTGGGCGCCACACGTTGCAGCCAGCCCGAGAGCATGGCAGAGAACCTGCCTGCCAGGAATATACCGAGAATGAGGCCCACGATGCCTCCGAGCTGCCGCATCAGTCCGTCCTTGATGCCCTTGAATACTGCCAATGCGAGCAGTACGAGAATGATGATATCTATGACTGTCATGACATGCGAAGATAGGAATATTTTCCCTATCTTTGCCCATTAAAATTCGGAATATATGTTCAAAGAGTATAAAGGACTGGACCTGACAGGTCTCTCCGCCGAGGTGCTGGAGAGCTGGAAGAAGCAGGATGTGTTTCACAAGACATTGGAAATGAGGGAGGGTGCTCCCGAGTATGTGTTCTTCGAGGGACCTCCCTCGGCCAACGGCATGCCGGGCATACACCATGTGATGGCCCGCTCCATCAAGGACGTGATCTGCCGCTACAAGACTCAGTCCGGCTACCACGTGAGCCGCAAGGCCGGATGGGACACCCACGGTCTGCCCGTGGAGCTGGGAGTGGAGAAGGCCTTAGGCATCACCAAGGACGACATCGGAAAGAAGATATCCGTGGCGGAGTACAACTCCATCTGCCGCCGCGAGGTCATGAAATATACCAAGGAGTGGGTCAACCTGACCGAGCGCATCGGCTACTGGGTGGACACCGAGAACCCCTACATCACCTACGACAACCGCTACATAGAGACCCTCTGGTACCTCCTGAAGGAGATATATAAGAAAGGTCTGCTGTACAAGGGCTACTCCATCCAGCCATATTCGCCTGCCGCAGGCACCGGTCTGAGCACCCATGAACTCAACCAGCCCGGCTGCTACCGCGACGTGAAGGACACCACGGCCGTGGCCCAGTTTAAGGTCATCCGCGACGAGGCCTCCGAGCCTTTCTTCCAGAAAGCCGGAGGGGATCCCCTCTATTTCATCGCCTGGACCACTACCCCCTGGACCCTGCCCTCGAACACCGCCCTCTGCGTAGGCCCCGGCATCGAGTACGTCCTGGTGCGCTCTTCGAACCCCTACACCGGTCTTCCCGGAGTGTACATCGTCGCAAAGGCATTGGTCCATGACCATTTCGGAGGAAAGATACCCTTCGAGGTGCTCGAAGGCTCCTACAAGGGCACTGACTTAGTGGGGATGCACTACGAGCAGCTGATTCCCTGGGTGCGTCCCGACGAGGGCGCCTTCCGCGTGATTCCCGGTGACTACGTGACCACGGACGAGGGCACCACCGGTATTGTCCACATTGCCCCGACCTTCGGAGCCGATGACGCCAAGGTGGCCCGCCAGAGCGGAGTGCCCGCCCTGATGGTGCGAGACGCCGCCGGAGTGATGCAGGCCTTAGTGGACCGCACCGGCAGGATGTACCGGATAGAGGACCTCGACCCGGAATTTGTCCGCGAGAGGGTGGATGTGGAGCTGTACAGGGAGTATTCCGGCCGCTATGTGAAGAATGCCTACGACCCTGAGGCCACCCCCGACACCCCGACCATCGACGTGGATATCTGCGTGATGCTCAAGGGCCAGAACAAGGCCTTCAAGATAGAGAAGCACGTACACTCCTATCCCCACTGCTGGAGGACCGACAAGCCCGTGCTGTACTACCCCCTCGACTCCTGGTTCATCCGCACCACCGCCGTGCAGGATCAGATGATCGAGCTGAACAAGACCATAACCTGGAAGCCCGCATCGACCGGAGCAGGCCGCTTCGGCAAGTGGCTGGAGAATCTGCAGGACTGGAACCTCTCCCGCAGCCGCTATTGGGGTACACCGCTGCCCGTATGGAGGACAGAGGACGGGGCCGAGGAGAAGTGCATCGGCTCGGTGGCAGAGCTTTACGCCGAGATCGACAAGGCTGTGGCCGCCGGCATCATGAAGGAGAACCCGTTAGCAGCGGCAGGATTCGTCCCCGGGGACTATTCCAAGGACAATTACGAACGCATCGACCTGCACAGGCCGTATGTGGATGAGATATACCTCGTCTCGGACAAGGGACGGAAGATGGTGCGCGAGACCGACCTGATCGACGTGTGGTTCGACTCGGGCTCGATGCCCTACGCGCAGGAAGGCCTGCAGGCCCTCGGAAAGCCTGAGTTCGGACAGACAGCCGACTTCATAGCCGAGGGAGTGGACCAGACCCGGGGATGGTTCTTCACCCTGCACGCCATCCATACGATGATCAGCGGCAGCACGGCATTCAGGACCGTGATATCCAACGGACTGGTGCTCGACAAGGACGGCAACAAGATGAGCAAGCGTCTGGGCAATGCCGTGGATCCATTCAAGGCACTTGATAATTACGGACCCGACGCCCTGCGCTGGTACATGCTCACCAACTCCCAGCCCTGGGACAACCTCAAGTTCGACGAGGCGGGAGTGGACGAGGTGCGCCGCAAGTTCTTCGGTACCTTATATAATACATACTCGTTCTTCGCCCTCTATGCCAACGTGGACGGATTCGGCACTAAGCCTGAGCATCTGCAGAAGCAGATACCCGTGGCTGAGCGTCCGGAGATCGACCGCTGGCTGATGTCCCTGCTCAATACCCTGATCAAGAACGTCAAGGAGTGCTACGAGGGCTACGACATCACCGGTGCCGGCCGTCTGATTCAGGACTTCGTCTGCGACAACCTCAGCAACTGGTACGTGCGCCTGAACCGCAAGCGTTTCTGGGGAGGCCAGATGAATGACGACAAGCTGGCAGCCTACCAGACCCTGTACTCGGCCCTCGAGACAGTGGCCGTGCTCGCGGCTCCCATCGCGCCTTTCTATATGGACCGCCTTTTCTGCGACCTGAACAGCGCGACCGGGGCTCATGACGTGATGTCCGTACACATGATGCCCATGCCTGAGAGCGACCCTGCCTGCGTGGATACTGACTTAGAGGAGCGCATGGCCTTAGCCCAGAAGTCATCCTCGATGGTGCTCGCCCTGCGCCGCAAGGTCAATATCAAGGTGCGTCAGCCCTTAGCCCAGATGATCATCCCCGTCCTCGACCCTAAGATCGAGGAGCAGTTCGAGAAGGTGCGCAACCTGGTGCTCAGCGAGGTCAATGTCAAGGAGGTGGTCTACATCAAGGATACGACCGGCCTCATCACCAAGAAGATAAAACCCAACTTCAAGACCCTCGGCAAGCGTTACGGCAAGCAGATGAAGGAAATAGCCGCAGCGTTCGGGACTCTGTCCCAGCAGGAGATCGCCGCAGTGGAGCTCGCCGGCATGCAGGAGGAGGTCTACACCCTCCGTCTGCCCTCCGGGGACGTGGAACTGCAGCCCGCTGACTATGAGGTGTCCTCCGAGGACATGCCCGGAAGGCTCGTGGCTACGGAGGGCAAGCTGACCATCGCCCTCGACATCACCGTCACTCCGGAACTCCGCAATGAGGGAGTGGCCCGCGAGCTGATCAACAGGATACAGAACCTCCGCAAGGACAGCGGATTCGAGGTTACGGACAGGATCGTGGCCCGCATCCAGAGGCTGCCCGAGGTGGAGGAGGCCCTGGCCGGATTCAAGGACTATATCGCTTCCCAGACCCTCGCCCGCGAGATCATCTTAGAGGATGCCGTCTCCGGTGGGGTGGAGGTAGAATGGTTAGAAGACAATAAGATAACCCTCAAGCTCGAGAGGATATGAACCGAGACGAACTGATGCTCAGGGCAGTGACCCTCGCCGAACGCAACGCCGCCTCCGTGACGGGCGGACCCTTCGGGGCCGTCATCGTCAAGGACGGGAAGGTGGTCGCAGAGGCCTCCAACACCGTCACGGTCGACAATGACCCCACGGCCCATGCCGAGGTTAATGCGATACGGAAGGCCTGTGCCGCCCTGGGAACATTCGATCTCTCCGGCTGCGAGCTTTATACCAGCTGCGAGCCCTGCCCGATGTGCCTCGCCGCCTGCTATTGGGCCCATATCGACAGGGTGTACTACGCTGCGGACCGGGAGGATGCCGCCGCGGCAGGATTCGACGACAGTGACATCTACAGGGAGGTCGCTCTGCCCGTGGACGGACGGAAGATACCGTTTGTCCACATCATGGAGAAGGAGGGGCTCCGTCCCTTCATGCTCTGGGCCTCGAATGATAAGAAAGTGGAATATTGACAAAACACATAAAAATTTCAACTTATGGACGACAACATGGATAACAGGAATGAAGTACTCGAGAAGGTACGCTACAGCGATGAAGAGCTGCAGGAATTCAAGGAAATCATTCTGAAGAAGCTGGAAAAGGCCCGCGATGACTATGAGCAGCTCCGCTCGGCCATCACCCACAACACCAGCAACGACACTGAGGACACTTCGCCGACATTCAAGGTCCTCGAGGAGGGAGCATCCGCCCTGTCCAAGGAAGAGTCGGGACAGCTGGCCCAGAGGCAGCTTAAGTTCATCAACTCCTTAGAGGCCGCTTTAGTCAGAATCGAGAACAAGACTTACGGAATCTGCCGTGAGACAGGCAAGCTGATCCCCAAGGAGAGGCTCAAGCTCGTTCCTCACGCTACCCTCAGCATAGAGGCCAAACTTAACTCCAAGAAGAAGTGAAGCACCTCTCCCGCGGTAAGAAAACAGCCTTCATCGTCATTCTTGCTGTAGCGCTGCTGGTCTTCGATCAGGTCACCAAGGTCCTGGTCAAGACCGGCATGCACATAGGGGAGTCCATCCCTGTCTTCGGGGAATGGTTCCAGATCCTCTTCATCGAGAACGAGGGCATGGCATTCGGCATGGCGTTCGGCGGGGAAGTCGGGAAATACGTCCTGACCTCCCTGCGGATCGTCCTCTCGGTCCTGCTGTTCTTCTATGTGCGGCATCTGCTGCTCAGGAAGGACGCTCCGCTCGGAGTGCTGCTCGGCCTGACGGCCATCATGGTCGGGGCCATAGGCAATGTGGTGGACTGCATGTTCTACGGACTGATATTCGAGCCGTCGACCTACACCCATGTGGCTTCGGCCGTGCCCTTCGGAGAGGGATACGGAACGTTCGGCTTAGGTAAGGTGGTGGACATGCTGTACTTTCCGATAATCAACACCACGTGGCCGGACTGGGTGCCCGGGAAGGGAGGGGAACCGCTGATTTTCTTCCGGCCCATCTTCAACGTGGCTGACTCCTGCATCACTGTCGGAGCGCTGTACCTGCTGATCTTCAAGTGGAAGTATTTTCAGGTGCACGAGCTCTCCAAGTGATGTTCCCGCTGTTCTATATCATAGTATCTCTGCTGGTCGTGCTGCCGGATGTGTATATCCGGTGGGTGTGTCTGCGGGGGATGGACTTAGGCTGGTGGAACCTGCTGTTCTGGGCTCCGCTGGCTTTTTTCGTGTTCCTGCTGCTGATGTATTTTGCCGGCGGGCCGCAGCCCTTTGTGTTCAAGGGAATGGTGTCCGCGATACTGTGCTTCACCGTGCCGAAGCTGCTGTTCTGCATCGTTTCGATGATCGGAAGGGCGGCGGGCTATATTGCCTGGGACTCAGGCGGGTCGGAGGTGGTGCGAGGAGCTCTGACGGGCGGTTTCGATCTGACCGGTATCGTACTTGCGGGCTGTTTCTTAGTTTCGGCGGTCTACGGCCTGACTTACGGGCCTAAGCGCTTGGAGGTGCGGGAAGAGACCCTGACCTTCGAGGACCTTCCGGCTTCCTTCGACGGATACCGGATAGTGCATCTGTCGGACCTGCATGCCCGTTCGTACGCTGCGCCTGGGCTGATCGAGAAGCTGGCCGCTACGGTCAATGATCTGGATGCGGACCTGATAGCATTTACCGGGGACTTAGTCAATTCCTCCCCGGAGGAGCTGGATCCGCGGATGACCGCGGCCCTGTCCTCCCTGCGGGCCCGGGACGGGGTGTACTCCGTGGTGGGCAATCACGACTACTGCGAGTACCATGACTATGCCGCGGCCGACGGAGCGGCCCGCGCCTTCGCCGAGGTGGTCCGCCGCGAGCGGGCGATGGGGTGGAGGGTGCTAATGGACTCTTCGGCGGTGATTACCCGGCCGGCTGTTTCGGACAATGGTGAGCCGGAGCGCAGGCAGGACAGCATCTATGTGGTAGGGGTGGAGCACTGCGGCAAGCCGCCTTTCGGCAGCAGGGGAGACCTGCAGAGGGCCCTTTACGGGGTGCCGCCGGTGTTTTTCTCGGCGGATTCCGCTGCTGTCGGTCTTGCCGGTTCTGACACCGTGCATTCTTCCTCGCCCTTTAAGATTCTCCTGAGCCATGACCCGAGCCATTGGCGCCTGGAAGTCCTGCGGAACTCCGATATTCAGCTGACCCTCTCCGGCCATACCCACGCCATGCAGTTCCGCATCGGGCGTTTCTCCCCCTCCCGCTGGATGTACCGCGAGTGGTACGGGGTGTACCGGGAGCCGGCGGCGGACTCTACAGGAGCCCGCGTCCTCAACGTGTCCGCAGGCATCGGCGGGTCCTTCCCCTTCCGCATCGGTGCCTGGCCGGAGGTCGTCGTCATTACCCTCCGCCGTCCCGGATGAAACCATTTATTACATTGACATGATATTCCCTTTATTATGACTAACAGACAGATATCATTGGACAATATTGACAGGGTGGAGAACCTTGCATTTGTCCCCCTTGAAAAGAAGTATCTAAAAGCGCATACGGCCGCTACGGCATTGGCCTGGCTCGGCCTGATGCTGCTGCCGCTTTTTATTCTCTTAGCCGATGAGCTGGACGGGCGGAACCTGATCGTGATATGCGCGGAGGCGGTGCTGCTTGCAGCGGGGCTCGTCAATCTGGCGATTCTGCCCAAGGCATACGCCTACAAGGGCTATGCGGTCCGGGAGCACGATATCACCTACCGCTCCGGGATAGTCTTTCCGAAGACAGTTACGATTCCATTCTGCAAGGTGCAGCAGGTGAGCGTCCGGCAGAATCCCGTTTCACGGATGTTCGGACTCTATGCCGTGGATGTCGTGAGCGGGGCGCAGATGCTGGCGGAGACCGTCATCCCCGGACTGACGCAGGAGAAGGCGGAGGAGATAAAGTCACTGTTGATAGAGAGGACGCGGAATGAGAACAGGTGATTTTTCCGAGCCGAGGCGGATGAGCGGGAGTGCTTACTGGGTGTTGATGGCCAAGGGGCTGCGGGAGTATGCGAGCCTTTTCGTGATCCTTATCGTCCTGAAATTTATCGATGCCGATGACCAGCATACCTTCATGGAGAAGATGCGGGCGGTATCGCTGCTGAGTGCCGGGTATCTGGCCCTGGCGGCTCTGACGGCTTTCATCAGCTGGTATTTCAAGAAATACTATATCGAGGGCGGCAAGCTGATTTTCATTCACGGGCTGCTGAGCAAGGAGACGACCAGCATACCGCTGAGCAAGGTCCAGTCGATGCGGACCAAGCAGGGGTTCATCTACCGGGTCCTGGAGATGCGGGGCGTACTCTTCGATACGCTGGCGTCCAAGTCGGCGGAGATAGAGCTTATCCTGGATGACCGGGACTGGAAGGCGCTGATGGAGAGGGTAGAGGTGGAGGAGGCTGTTCCTGAAGCTCCTTCTGCTGCTGTTTCTGGCTCTTCTGAATTTTCCGGAACTTCCGATACCTCCCGCTTTTCCGAAGCGGCAGAGGAGCGGACCTCCGGGAGTTCGCTCAGTTTCAGCAATTCCAATTTGATCAAAGGGGCGTTCTGCCAGAACCACCTTCAGGGCATGGCCGTGCTCTTTGCCGCCTTAGCCGCTGTGTATAATACAGTCTCCACTGTCGATGACCATGCTGTGGACCATATCATAGACTATGTGGACACACATGCCGGGACTCTGTCGCTCCAGCCTTCGGGTTATGTGGTCGTCGCTGTGGCTCTGTACTTCTTCGTGATGCTGCTGTGGATAGGCAAGGTCTTTCTGCGTTATGCCAACATGGAAGTGCGTATCGCCCGCGGTCAGCTGACCTTCGAGAGCGGACTCATAGCCCGCAACAGCAGCCGCTTCTCCTACGATAAGGTCTGTACGGTCTATGTCAAGCGCAATTTCCTGGAGCAATGGCTGCACGGCAGTACCGTCATGCTGCGTCAGGCACTGAATGCCACCGATGAGAAAAAGGGCGCGGATGTGAGGGTCTACGGCTCGGAATCGGCTGCGGATTTCCTCAGCTGGTGGCTCGGAAGCAGCTACAGCTCTTCTCCGGAGATCGTTTCGGCCCGGTCGGGTTACGGCCTGATGTGGCACGTCATGTGTCTGGATATTCTGATATCGCTGGCCGCCGCGGTCACACTGGCCTGCTTCGGCCTGTATGTGTGGCTCGCTGTGCCGGCGGCCTGGCTGCTGATATCTCTGGCCAAAGGACTCATGGCCGTCCGCCGGGGCCGTATCACGCTGAAGGAGGACTACATCGAAATCCACAACGGCAGGTTCGCTGACATCCGGAACTACGTCAAATACAGCAATGTCGAGGTGGTCCGCCTTCGGAGCACTCCCTTCACCCCGTATTCCCGCCGGGTGAGCCTCACCCTCTCCACCAACGGTACCTCCTTCACGCTCCGGAGTCTGCGGATAGAGGAGGCCCGGGAGATCTACGAGCTGCTGCTGTGCAACTGCGCTGGCCGCCCCTCGTAGTCTGCTCCCCCATAGCCCGTTTCCTAATACTCAGTCGCCGTCCGGACCGTTTTCCTCCAGTTCCGCCTTTCCCGCGGCTCCGTCTGTATCCCTGCTTCTGCTCGTTCCGGCCCGTTGTCCCTGCCCATCCGGAAGGTGCCGACCGAAGCAGCTTTTCACCGTCACCTTCTCGAATTCGTTATGAGCAGACCCGCCTCGGAGGCCCTTCTCGCCGGCATTGCCCCGGCTCCCCGTCCGGATGGTGCCGACCGAAGCAGCCTTTCTCCGTCACCTTCTCACATTCGTTAAGAGCGGACCCGCCTCGGAGGCCCTTCTCGCCGGCATTGCCCCGGCTCCCCATCCGGAAGGTGCCGACCGAAGCAGCCTTTCTCCGTCACCTTCTCGAGTTCGTTATGAACGGACCCGCCTCAGAGGCTTCTCTCGCCGGCATTGCCCCGGATATCC
>DVGV01000030.1 GCA_018712545.1 Candidatus Coprenecus merdigallinarum
GGCAGAGAACGTGGCGGCAGCCATCAAGGCCGCCGGTATCAGCGCAGACAGGGTCAAGGTCAGCTTCAAAGGCTCGAGGGAGAACCCCTTCGACACACCTGAGAAGAACCGCGTCGCCATCTGTGTAGTGGGAGAGTAGTGTTTCTTACTCTGTGACTGGTTTCAGTCTCCGCAGATTGTCTCGAGCAGTCTTTGAAGTTTTTCAATGATTTCGGGGTATTCTGCGGAGACGTTTTTCTGTTCGTCCGGAAGCCGGTAGAGCTGAGGCTGTGGATCTGTACCGGTCTCTATGCCGGGACACCAGGACAGCGACTTGGGATAGCTGCTGGGGGCGATGTATTTCCATTCATGTGTGCGTATGGACAGGGTGTAGGACCATTCTACAGCCCATTGACGTCCATCAGTATCCGCGCCGAGCAGAGTTTCTGAGAGGTCATGGCTGTCCGGTGCCGCACTTTCCGGCAGCCGGGTCCCGATGATGGAGGCAAGTGACCGGAAAAGGTCTATCTGTGAAACCAGTGCGCCGGATACTGACGCTTGCGTTATGCGTTCCGGCCATGAGACGATAACCGGTATGCGCGTGCCGCCTTCGTAGGCGCTGTATTTGCTGCCGCGCAGGCCTCCGGTGATGCTGTGGTCACCTATCAGCTCTGCGGCAAAGTCCTCGTATCCGTCGTCCAGGACGGGCCCATTGTCGCTAGTGAGGATGATGATGGTGTTGTCAAGTGCTCCGTTCTGTTCCAGAGCATCTATAATCTGTCCGACACTGTAGTCAAACTGTAGAATAGCCTCGCCTCTCAGGCCCATAGGACTTTTCCCGCGGAATCTTTCGTGAGGCATACGCGGCACGTGAACGTCGTTAGTGGCGAAATACAGGAAGAACGGTCCGCTGCTGTGGTCCCGGATGAATTGTACGGCATGGGCGGTTATGGAGTCCGCTATGTTCTCGTCTTTCCACAGGGCCTTGCCGCCGCCTTTCATGTAGCCGATGCGGCCGATGCCGTTGACGACAGCATGGTCATGGCCGTTGGAGGAGCGTAGCTTGAGTTCTGAGACGGGTGTACGGCGGTAGTCGGGGACGTCCTCAAACGGGCCTTTGTAGCTCACCTCTACCGGGGCTGACGGGTCAAAGTCCGCT
The DNA here is from genome assembly GCA_018712545.1 of Candidatus Coprenecus merdigallinarum. Classification (GTDB taxonomy): domain Bacteria; phylum Bacteroidota; class Bacteroidia; order Bacteroidales; family UBA932; genus Coprenecus; species Coprenecus merdigallinarum. The sequence goes on from DVGV01000030.1 coordinate 1,139, forward strand.
ATCCGTCCATCTTCTATGAATACACATGGAGTTCGGTCAGCGGTGGCGGCCATGATATAATGTGTGTCGAATCCCAGGTCGGCCGGTGAGATGTCCAGCTTTCCGTTCCAGTCCTGAGCGCCTGTTTCAGATCCCAGCCCCAGATGCCATTTGCCTATCGCGGCAGTGGTGTAGCCTGCATCGGAGAACATGTCGGCCAGGGTGTAGGTGTCAGGGGCAATGATGCTGGCTGCGTCCCCCTGAGCTACTCCTGTGCCCTCCTGCCTGAAGGCATAAATACCCGTGAGCAGTGAGAACCGGGACGGAGTGCTGGTCGAGGCGACTGAGTGTGCGTTGGTAAAACGGATGCCTTCTCCAGCTATACGGTCAGTGTTGGGTGTGCTGATTCTGTGCGCTCCGTAGCATGACAGGTCTCCGTATCCCAGGTCGTCGGCAAGGATTATTACTACATTTGGACGTTCCTGGTTCTGGGCGGAGGCTACTGCAGGGGAAGCTGCGAGCAGCGGCAGGAGAAGCTGGCGGTAGAGCTTGTCGGGATAAAAGTTCATAGTTGCTGTTTTTAAGTGATTACAAAAAAAAGAGGCACCCCTCTGCTACAATAGGTACCCCTTCCTTGTGTACTAAAACCTAAACCTACTAGATAGATGCAGGTCTGTCTGTTTTTGTTGCACGAAAAGTGAAAAAATTTTAAAAAATTTTCGAGAGGATGCGGCGGGTGGGGAGGGCGGTGATGAAAATGCCGATAAGGGCGATGCCGGCGAGGGTGATGAGGATGTCGCCGGGCTTGATGACTACGGGGTAGTACTCGACGACGAAGCTCCCTGGCATGCGGATGACACCGACGTGCTGCTGGATGAGGCAGAGGATGATGCCTGCGGCCAGGCCGATGACGGCGCCGGTGAGGATAATCATCCAGCCCTCGTAGAAGAAGATGCGGCGTATCAGGGCCGGGCGGGCGCCGAGGTGCTGGAGGGTGGCGATGTCGTCCTGCTTCTCGATGATGAGCATGGTGAGGGAGCCGAAGACGTTGCAGGAGACTACGATGATGATGAACAGTAGAATCATGAAGATGACCGCCTTCTCAATGCGCATCATGCGGTAGACGGTCTCGTTCTGCATGTATTTGTCCTTGACTGAGAAGCCGGGACCGAGTATAGAGCGGATCTCCTTCACTGTCTGGCGGACGTCTGCCTCCGGTTCCAGACTCAGCTCCACGGTGCCTGCCTCGCAGTCCTGCACCCCGATCAGCTCTCTGGCTTTGTCGAGCGGGACAAAGAGGATGTTGCTGTATTCCTCATTTCCGGAGAAAAATATACCTGCCGGAAAGAATTTCTCATGGTTCAGGGATCCTGCCGGATTGACCAGGGAAATCTCTCTGCCGCGGGCAGGAAAATAAACTTCGATGGGGTCGAGGAAGCGGGGGCTGATGCCCATTTCCGCAGCCAGTGCCCGTCCGGTTACGGCTTGGGCGACCTCTCCGTACATGAGGGTGAAGTCTCCCTCGATAAGGCAGGACAGAATCTCAGGATTCTCTGTGTAGCTTTGTTCCACACCTTTGAGCAGGGCGGTACCCTCCTCGCTGTCATAGGTCAGAAAGACGGTTTCCTCGATACTTTCGGTAAATGAGGCAACTGAAGGCATGTCCCGGACTGCATCGAAGGAGGGGGTGTCGGTGCGGAAGTATTTCGATGAGTCGCAGGATACGGTTATGTCGGGCATGGCCCGGTCGTACATCCCGCGTACCACGTCCTCGAAGCCGTTGTATATCGACAGTACCATGATCAGGGCGCAGGAGCCCACGGCTATGCCTATCGCGCTGATGAGCGAGATGATGTTGATGACGTTGTGCGACTTCTTGGCGAAGAGGTAACGCCGGGCTATGAACTGCGGCAGATGCATGGGCTACTTGGCGAGCAGCTCGTCGATGTGCTCCACGTAGTCCAGGGAGTCGTCCAGGTAGAAGATCAGCTCGGGTATGATGCGCAGCTGCTTGGCCATCTGGCGGCCCAGCTCTCCGCGCATGGTACGGCCCGACTCCTGGATCATCCTGAAGACCTTCTCCTGCTTGGCCGAGGGGAAGATGCTGACGTAGACCTTGGCCACTGCGAGGTCCGGGCTTATGGTCACTCCGCTCACCGACACGAGAGCTCCGTCCCAGGAGGCCATGCCCCTGGAACGGATGATCTCGGCCAGATGTCTCTGGAGTTCCTTGGCCACCTTCAGCTGGCGGGTGCTTTCTCCTTCCATAGCGGTGGCCTCCTATTCAAATTTGAGGATGTAGTAGTTCTTCTTGCCTTTCTGGGCGAGGATGTACTTGCCGTCGATGAGATCCGCGCTGTCGATGGTCCGGTCTGCGCTGTCGCATTTGTCCTTGTTGATGGACAGGCCGCCGCCCTGGATTATCTTGCGGCATTCGCCCTTGGAGGGGAATACGTCGGTGGTCACCGCCAGCAGTTCGATGACGTTCTGAGGTAGGATATCCTTGCTCAGGCTGTACTGGGGCACGCCGTCGAATACGGAGAGGAAGGTCCTCTCGTCGAGCGAGCGCAGGGTCTCGGAAGTGGACTTGCCGAAGAGTATCTGGGAGGCGTCCACGGCCTTGCTGTACTCCTCCTGTCCGTGTACCATGACGGTAATCTCGCGGGCGAGCAGTTTCTGGAGCTCGCGCTGATGGGGCGCCTTGGCGTGCTCTGCCACAGCGGCCTCTATCTCCTCGCGGCTGAGGGTGGTGAATATCTTGATGTATCTGGCGGCGTCCTCGTCGCTGACGTTGAGCCAGAACTGGTAGAATGCGTAGGGGGTGGTGTACTCCGGGGAGAGCCAGATATTGCCCTTCTCGGTCTTGCCGAATTTGCCGCCGTCGGACTTGGTCATCAGGGGCCAGGTCAGTCCGTAGGCCTCGCCGCCGAGCTTGCGGCGGATGAGCTCGGTGCCGGTGGTGATGTTGCCCCACTGGTCGCTGCCGCCCATCTGGAGCTTGCAGCCGTAGTGCTCGTAGAGGTATGTGAAGTCGTAGCCCTGGAGGAGCTGGTAGGTGAATTCGGTGAACGACATGCCCTCGCGGCCCTCTCCGCTGAGTCTCTTCTTGACCGAGTCCTTTGCCATCATGTAGTTGACGGTTATGAGCTTGCCTATCTCGCGGGTGAAGTCGAGGAATCTCCAGTCCTTCATCCAGTCGTAGTTGTTGACCAGAATGGCGGCGTTGGGGGCGTCGCTCTCGAAGTCGATGAACTTGGAGAGCTGGGCCTTGATGCACTCCTGGTTGTGGCGCAGAGTGTCCTCGTCGAGGAGGTTGCGCTCCTGGGATTTCATGGAAGGGTCGCCTATCATGCCCGTAGCTCCGCCGATAAGGGAGATGGGGCGGTGGCCGGCGTCCTGGAAGTGCTTGAGCATCATGACGCTGACCAGATGGCCGATGTGCAGCGAATCAGCCGTGGGGTCGATGCCCACGTAAGCCGTGCACTGCTCTTTTGAAAGGAGTTCTTCGGTTCCGGGCATGATATCCTGGATCATGCCCCTCCATTTGAGGTCTTCGATAAAATTCTTCATCGTATGAAAAATAACTGCTTTGCTTTTGAATATCCGCGCAAAGGTAGTTATTTTTATTCAAAATAGGTTATCTGCGGTAAGTGCGGAAAATGGCAATGCCGATGCAGACCAGCGCCAGGGCCACTATCCCCCAGATGAACCATACGTTCAGGGTCTGGCTCCTGCCGGCGGCCACCGAGAGAGTGGAGTTGGCACCGAAGGACAGGAGCAGGCAGAGCAGGAGGTTCATCTGTGCGGCCAGGTCCGTCTTGGCGGCTCTGGCGGCTTCGGTTTTCCGGTCGTGAACGGGAAGGTTCACCATATTGGGGAAGCATTGGATCAGGACCATGATGATGTAGATGCCGAGTCCGATGAGGGCGAGGGTGAGCAGGATGCCCCTGTCTCCGACTCCGTCCACCACTCCGTGGATGTCGAAGTGGTTAGGTACGGGTACCCCCTCCAGCCGCTCCCACGAGCGCATGGGCAGGAAACCGGAGAGCATCGCCATCGTGGCGACTATATTGAGTGAAAGATTTGTAAGACGATGAAACATAGCAGACTGATTTAGCGGTTCAGTCTGCATGTTAGCCGACAAGCCATACCATGACGTGCCCGTCGAAGATCTCGTAGTTGAGCTCGAAAGTCTCCTCCTCTCCGTCGCGGTGGATGAATGTGGCTTCCAGTTCGCCTTCATCGCGCGGGGTGAAGCGCTCCACTTCTATCTGGCGGGCGAAGTCCACTCCGTTGCGGGACATGCGCTTGTAGATGGCTTCCTTGGCGCACCAGTAGATGGCCAGCTGCTGGTTGGTGTTGTGGTCCGAGAGGTCGTCCTTTTCGTCCTCGGAGAGGGCCTTGCGCTCCACTGCCGAGAAGTCGCGGCCGAGGCTCTCGATGTCTATGCCCACGCTCTCTTCGGGATGGGCGATGACGGCTGCGAAGCGGGCGCAGTGGGAGATGCTGATCTCCACGGCGCAGTTCTGAAGGTAAGGTTTGCCGTTGTCGTGATGACCCAGATAGAGTTTCTCGGGAAACATCTCGTTGAGAAGTGCCCTTACGGCTAATTTCTCCTTGCGCCGTGCGGGGCTTTTGGTGATTTCGAGCTCCTCGAGCTCATCGCTGGGAATGGGGGCGCACAGCCGGCGCAAGTCGTCTTCGTCCTCGGAGATTTCCCATACGCATATCTCCGCCCCGTTTTCTAATTTTTCTCGTTTATATAGACCCATCGATTTTTAAAAATAGGCTGCAAAGAAAAGCACTTATCGTGGAACTGCCAAATATTTTTCCAACATATATGCCGGATGGTAGGACAGCTTGGCCTTGCGCAGACCCTCATCCCCGGCGTCGTCCTCCCGGTTGACGTACTGCAGGCCGGCCGCCTCATGCTCGAGGAAGGTGCGGTTGATCATGGGATAGGCCCCCGTAACATCGGAAAATGCCTTCTCGACATGCACGATGAAAGTATCGGAGTTGAGCCGCTCGCCGAGGGTGTAGGCCACTAAGCGGCCGCCGCTGCGCAGCATTCCTCCGCTGAGCCGCAGGGGGACGAAGTCCTCCAGGGCCTTGCGCACCGCGCAGGCCTCCATCTGCATCGACTCGTTGTGGATGCAGCCGTTGAGGGCGCACCACTCGTCGGTCATTGTCCTGCATTCCTCTATCTGGCGGCGGCAGAGCTCCGGATCGCCGTCCGGGCGGATGCTCTCGTAGGTCCAGCCGGGGTTCTGCGCCTTGAACCGGGAGATGAAATTGCGCTTGGGCTGGTATTTTTTCCCGGCGAGGGAGACCATCTTCTCCGTCTCGTAGAGATAGTCGAAGGAGCGGCGGACAGGGGAAAATTCGTAGCGGCCGGGGAACATTTCCTCGAGGCGGGCCTTCACATTGGCGACGGTCCAGAGGACCGGGCGTCTCCCGATGCGGGCGGCATCCTCCTCCATTGTATCCAGAACTTCGGCTATGTCTCCGCTTCCTGCGGGAAAAATGTAGTTGGCGCAGCCCTCCTCCCCGTCGGAGCGGATGAGCAGCCAGTCCTTCCACCGGGCGATGCGGGTTCCGAAGAACCGGGCCCAGATGTACAGCGAGGTGAAGCAGTACTCTGTGGCCCGGTAGTCGGAAACAGCAAGGAGCGGGTCGGCCCACTCCTTGTCGCTTAATTCTATGTCCTTGAACTCAGGTAGATTACTCATACAGCCACTGGCTCAGGATGGACTTGATCTTCTTCTGGGTAGCCTCGTCGAAGGTGGCGATGCGGGCACGGTGACTGCCGCCAGGCTGGATGAAGAACTTGATGTTGTCCTTGTGCGGGTCGGCGGGCATCACTGCGGACCAGGGATCGAACTGGCCGTAGATGAAGAGCATGCGGGCGTCGGTGGAGAGCAGGAATGCTGAGATCTTGTTGTAGAGGTAGTCGCTGAAGGGGAACTCGCGGTTCTGAGGCAGCATAAGCCGTGTAAGATAATTGTCGGTATTCTTGATGCTGAAATACTTCCGGTACTTCTTGAAAGGCTTCATGTCGTAGCCGTAGTATCCCAGTTCCTGGGCTGCCTGTACGAAGAAGGGCGAGGTGACGCTCCATTTTACGAAATAGTCAGGGGAGCTGACTTTCATCATGTAGTCGAATACCTCGCGGTCCGAAGCGTCCTTGCCGGGTATCTCGGATACAGGGTATCCCCACTGCCAGAAGGCGAAGGAGAATTCCAGTACGCTGTAGTCGTAGATCTCGTCCACGGGGGCGCGGAATTCGAATTCCCGGGCCTTGCACAGCGAATCGTACATGGGCATCAGACGGTCCTTGCGGAGGAGCAGCTCGATCTGGAAGTTCTTTACTGCCTCACGGTCAGCGGGAGTGCCGACATAGTTCTCGATGAACGGCTCGTGACGGCCGTCCTGGGCACCACGGCACAGAGGGCCTACGTAGGGCACTGAGAAATCCACGTCCTCGGGATAGTAGGCCCTGTAGAGCATTGTTGTCTGTCCGCCCTTGCTGATGCCGGTGGATATCCACTTGCCGTCGAATACGCCTTTGAGGGAGGTCACCACCTCGTGCAGGTCAGCGGCTGCATTGGGGGCGTTCATGTAGTCCCAGTTGACTTCCTCGGGAGATTTGCCGGGGTAGGGTGTCGACTCGAGGAAGTAGCGGTGCTCGACCACGATGTTGTTCGTGTTGAACAGGGCCGAAATCTCGTCACGGTAGCGGGGACTGGCCGCATACTGTGCTCCGTAGCCCTCGGTCACTACCACCGTGGCGCTGTCAGGATGTACGGCGCACACGTAGACCCTCTGGGTAAAAGTGCCCATGCCTGGGTTCTCATGGTCGATGGGCTGTTCGAATATCACTAAATATTTTTCGGCGAACTGGGTGCTCTCCATTTCCTGCACGTCCTTGACGTGGGGCAGGGCAGCGATGCGGTCCGCCAGCGTAGCCTCCTGGGCCCGGAGCTGCACTCCGAGTACAGAGAAGACGAACATCGCGATGGTCAGTAATGTAAGTTTGCGCATAATGGTTGTTCAGTTGGTTGTTTAAACGTTGCGCAAATGTAAGACATTTTTCGGTAAGATGGACGCTACCGGAGGTCAAATACCCCAAGCTGTGACTGCATGGCGTTGAGGCGATGAGCCTGCCGTCGGAGGTGACGCAGATGCACCAGTAGTATTATACCGTTATCATCGGCAATCAGTCTGCTGGTCAGCGGACATCCTGCTCCCCAGTCCGATATCCCTCTTCGCCCTCACCTACCGATAGCATCCGGCTGACAATTTACTCATCTTCTGCTCGCAGGAGTTTATCTTACGGAGCTCATACCGGTACTCACCGGCATCGGCAAGGTCTGGATCATTCCTATATTTGTCTACAGTAATGTTGTATTCGTAACCTTCCCGGTAATCAAAACCGGTGATAGGATCATAGAATTTTGTCCACTCGTCTTCCTCGGAATACCTGACATAGTAATAATAGCCCTCTCCTTCATAAAGCTGGCCGAAACCTCTTTCTGATGCCACGAAAAAAGTCTCAGTACCTACATAATCCTCATCCTGCCTACAGGAGAAAACAAGCACTGTCGACAAAAGTGTAATCGTCAGAATAATAATTCGTTTCATAAAATCAATCATAATCTTCAACTTGTTTTTTGTAAAGATACTAAATTTTCATATCTACCTTGCTCGTATCC
>DVGV01000031.1 GCA_018712545.1 Candidatus Coprenecus merdigallinarum
TGTGCTCGAGACGGGAATCGAACCCGTACGGACATTGCTGCCCACAGGATTTTAAGTCCTGCGTGTCTACCTATTCCACCACTCGAGCAAATAGACCGCAAAAGTACTTAAATTCTATAAAAATACAATAAAATATAAAATCAGCCGCGTTTTTTGTAACTGAGGACGGCCCAGCCGATGACGGTTACAGCAGAAAATCCGGCAGTTCGGAAGGGGTTATGCATGAATAACGGGCTGCCGGATAGGAATGCGTGAACTGAGCCGGAATCCTGACCGTCCTGCCCGGTCTCCATTTGAACTCGAATGCATCCATGACACCGTCCTCAACCTCGATAAGATCCACCTCCTTTTTCTGCTGCGTGCGCCAGAAATAATGCTTGACAAATGTACGGCCCTCATAATCATTCCGTTTTATTCTTTCACTGATTATGAAATTCTCCCACATACGCCCTGCCTCTTCCGGGGAGCGCATGGACAAGGGGGCCATATTGCCTATCACACCATTGCGTATGCCCATATCGTAAAAATACACCTTACGCGAGAATTTAAGTTCATTGCGCTGATTAGTAGCATAGGAAGGCAGGAGGAAAATGATATAGCTCTTCTCCAGTATCTCAATATACCTCTCTACTGTCTTGGCATCAATGCCTACCAGTACAGCCAGCTCATTGGCTGACACCATCGAGCCTATATGGAATGCAAGGGCCTGCACCAACTTCTCCAGCTTATCAGGCTTGCCGATCTCGTTCTCATCGAACACATCTTTATAGAGATAGCTTCCTATCAATTCCTTCAATGTCTCCTTCGCTCCCCCGGGATCTGTCACTACTTCCGGATAATACCCGTACACCATTCTGTGCTCCAACATCCTGGTTTCCTCAAGCAATGACGAATGATTCACCATCTCCTTAAAAGACAAAGGGTAAAGACGGAATTCCCGTTTCCGGCCGGTAAGCGACTCATTGACAGTATCTGCCAACTTAAATGATGAGCTGCCGGTGATTATTACGCTGACATCCTTGAATTTGTCAGCTACGATCTTCAGCATATTGCCGACATTGCGGATTTTCTGCGCCTCATCCACGAGAAGCCATTTCCTATCTCCTATCAAATACCTCAACTGCGTCTCATTCACGGCCTCAAACATTGACTGCACATCAGACTCATCGCCGTTCAGTTCCAGCAGTTCTGTCCCTGAACCCGCCAAGCCGGACGCCAAAGTGGATTTACCTACCTGCCGCGGCCCGAGTATTGTCACGACTTTTTTCTTCTGAACAGTATTCCTTATTCTGTCCTCCAATATTCTATGTATCATAACTACCTGTGTATTTGATTGCACAAAGATACTTAAAATCCATAAATATTAAAATATTTATGGAGGACACTCCGTAAAAATTATAATAAATCTGGAATTAGCCGCGCTTTTTGTAACTGAGGACGGCCCAGCCGATGATGACCACGAAGAAGGCCAGGAGCGGGTAGACGTACGGGAGGATGTCCCGGAAGGTACTGCCCTTGAGGTAGATCATCCGCATGATCTCGGCAAAATAGGTGAAGGGATCGAAGAGGGATATGGTCCTCGCCCACTCCGGCATGCTGCTGATGGGGGTGAAGATACCGCACATCAGGATGAAGACGATGATGATGAAGAATATCATGAACATCGCCTGCTGCATCGTGCTGGAGTAGTTGGAGATAATCAGACCCAGGCCGGAGAGGCCGAAGATGAAGAGCAGCGACAGGCCGTAGAGCAGAAGCACGCTGCCCTCCGGACGCAGGCCGTAAAGCAGCCAGGCGACCACCATGCCGACACTGAGCACGATGACACCGATGACCCAGTACGGAATGAGCTTGCCGACGATGAAGGTAATCTTCGGGACTGGGGTGACATTGATCTGCTCGATGGTGCCGGCCTCCTTCTCCCCGACGATGTTCATGGCCGGGAGGAAGCCGGTGATAAGGGCCACGACGAGCATGATCAGGGCCGGAATCATGGGTATCTTGTAGTCCATCGTGGGATTGAACCAGTAGTAGGAGTCCACAGTTATGCCGCCGGGAGCCGTCAGCGTCACGGCCCCGCGCTCTAAGTTCACCTCCTCGGTGAAGTCCAGCACTATGACATCGAGGTAGGACGTACCGAGGCTGGCCTTGGTCCCGTTGACGGCATTGGCCTCTATCAGAAGGGAGCTGCTGCCCTCCGAGAGCAGATCCTGCTCAAATCCGTAGGGCACCTCGAGGATAATGTCCGCATCCCCGAACTCTACCTGCTCCATGGCCTCGTCCGAGCGCATGAATACCCCGGTGATGTCGAAATACTCGGTAGAGGCTATCTTCTCGGTCAGCAGCCGGGAGAGGTCCGAGCGGTCGTTGTCCACCACAGCCACATTGACGTTCTTGATCTCCATGGTGGTGGCCCAGGGGAAGACCAGCATCACCAGTACGGGCAGGGCTATGACGATGAAGAGGATGAAGGGGTCTCTCGCCATCTGCTTGAATTCCTTTTCTATGAGATATTTGAGTATCATAGCCTGTCCTTGAATTTAAATACGCTCAGTCCGGTGATTACCGTCAGGAATCCGCACAGAATCAGTACCGCGTCGAGGCAGTACCGGATGCCGAGGCCCTGAATCATCATCACCTTAATCGAGTCAATATACCATTTGGCCGGTACACACCAGGATATCCACTGCAGCACCTTCGGCATGCTCTCGATGGGGAAAAGCATGCCCGAGAGGAGCATCGTAGGGAGCATGAGCACCATGCCCGAGATAAGTATAGCCACCTCCTGCTTGGCCACGAGGGTAGATATCAGGATACCTATCGACAGCGACACGAGGATGAACAGCAGCGACACCAGCACCACCCACATCAGGCTGCCCGATATCGGCACCTTGATCAGGAACACCGACAGGCAGAGGACTATCAGCAGGATGAAGGCCGAGACCACGAAGTAGGGTATAGCCTTGGCCAGTATCACCGAGAAGGGCTTCACGGGCGAGACCAGCAGCACCTCCATCGTCCCCCTCTCCTTCTCACGGACGATGGACACCGAGGTCATCATCGCGCACACCAGCATGAGAATCATGCCCATGACTCCGGGCACGAAGTTGAAGGCACTCTTCATCTGGGGATTGTACATCATGCGGGTGGAGGTATGTATCTGCACGGACGGGACTGCCTCCGCCGAGGATGATGAGCCGCCCGCAGCTGCCTGATTGAGAGCCGCCTCCTGCGCCAGTTCCTTCTGGAAGGAGGAGACTATGCTGCTGACGTAGAATACCGCCATCGAGCCGATGTTGGTGTTGGAGCCGTCCACGATAACCTGCAGGCGGCCGTCGGAGTCATGGACCGCACGGTGGTAGAAATTGTCCTCGAAGACTATGGCGATGTCCGCCGAGTTGGAGCGGAAGGCCTCCAGCACACCCTCCTCACTGTCTATGAATGCCGTCACCGTGAAATACTCGCTGGCGTCTATCTGACTGATGAGCCGCGATGTGGCAGCATCCCGCGAGGGATCGTAGACGGCCACCTTGACATCCTTGATCTCCGTGGACAGGGCGAAGCCGAAGAGCACTATCATCACCACCGGCATCACGATGAGCACCATGAGGGTCCTCGTATCCCGGAGAATGTGGTTGAACTCCTTGCCCACAAACGACATGAACCGTTTAAAATCCTGCATCCTTCCCATAGCGTCATTCCTCCCTTTTGGCCCGCCCGGCGAGCATTCTGAATACCTCGTCCATACCCGAGGCCCCGTACCGCTCCTTGAGAGCCGCCGGCGAGTCGAGCGCCTCTATCCTGCCGTCCACCATGATGGAGACGCGGTTGCAGTACTCCGCCTCATCCATGTAGTGGGTCGTCACGAACACCGTGATACCCCTCTCGGCGGCATCGTATATCATCTCCCAGAACCCGCGGCGGGTCGCCGGGTCCACTCCTCCCGTAGGCTCGTCGAGGAACACGATCCGCGGATCATGGAATATTGCCACGGAAAACGCCAGCTTCTGCTTCCATCCCAGCGGCAGGTCCCGCACCATCCGGTTCCTCTGTTCCGTCAGGTCGAGCCGCTGCAGCAGCTCATCGGTCTTCTCCGCGATATCCCGGTCCTTCATCCCGTAGATGCCTCCGAAGAGCCGGATATTTTCCCACACCCTGAGATTCTCGTAGAGGGAGAACTTCTGGCTCATGTAGCCGATGACCTTCTTGAGCCGCTTCACGTCGCTGTTGAAATGCAGGTCGTAGCCGGCCACCACCGCCCTGCCCTCCGTAGGCTTGCTCAGGCCGCAGAGCATCTTCATGGCCGTAGTCTTGCCCGCGCCGTTGGCCCCTAGGAAACCGAATATCTCTCCCTTATTGACAGAGAACGAGATATGGTCGACAGCCGTGAAGTCCCCGAAACATTTCGTGAGCCCTTCCGTGCGTATCACCTCATCCTCCCTGAGGAAGCCGTCGTCGGCATACCCAAGGAGCTCACGGATGCGCTTTCTGGTATTTTCTCCTCTGCTCATGAGTGTTCCTCCAGTGTGTCAAGATACATGTAACAGTCCTCCACATTGGGACGTATCGGCTTGATGGAAAGGCCGCTGTGGCCCTTGGCATGGAGGGCGGTGTTCAGGAAGTTGATCTGCGCCTCGAGGGACAATTCTCCGGGCCGCATGACCACGTGGTGGGTGTCTCCGAAGGCGAAGCAGCTGAATACCTGCGGTATCAGGCGGATGTCCCGCAGCAGGGAGGGCATGTGGGGACCGCTGACGGCCAGCAGGGGAAGGGTAAATTTGGAAATAATATCGGCTGGGGTATCAGTATCTAAGAAAATGCCTTTGCGGATCAATGCTATCCGGTCGCAGAGCGTCGCCTCGTCCATGTAGGGGGTGGAGACGACTATCGAGAGTCCCTGTTCCCTGAGACGGCGCAGCATCGTCCAGAATTCCTTGCGGGAGACTGGGTCCACTCCGGTGGTAGGCTCGTCCAGGAAAAGGACGTCCGGCTTGTGTATAAGGGCGCAGGAAAGGGCCAGTTTCTGCTTCATGCCTCCGGAAAGGGCTCCGGCCTTGCGCTTGCGGAACGGCTCCAGGTAGGAGTAAATGTCCTTGACCAGGTCGTAATTCTCCTCGATGGTGGTGCCGAAGAGGGTGGCGAAGAAGCGGAGATTCTCCTCCACGCTCAGGTCCTGGTAGAGGGAGAAGCGGCCGGGCATGTAGCCCACGCGGCGGCGTATCCCGTGGTAGTCCTGCACGACATCGAGGCCCAGGACCCTCGCGCTGCCCCCGTCGGGCAGGATGAGGGTGGTCAGGATCCGGAAGATGGAGGTCTTGCCGGCACCGTCGGGTCCGATGATGCCGAATATCTCCCCCTCGGAGACCCTGAAGGAGACTCCGCGGAGAGCCTCGTTGCTCCCGTACCGCTTGATGAGATTATCTGCCTCGACGCTGTACATTTTGTTTAGAATTTCAGGTCGCCGTACATGCCTATCTTGACATAGCCGTCGTTGACGAACGAGACCTTGATGGCGTAGACCAGGTTGGCCCGCTCGTCCCTTGTCTGAATGGTCTTGGGGGTGAACTCGGACTGGTCCGATATCCACGACACTGTGCCCTCGTACTCGCGCACCCCGTCCTCGCCGGAGTCGGCGAATACCCTCACCTTCTGGCCTACCTTGACGGCCGTGAGCTGCGATGCGGTTATATAGGCCCGCAGGTTCATCCGGCTCAGGTCGGCTACCTTGAACAGGGGCTTTCCGGCGGCTGTCAGCTCACCGGCCTCGGCGTACTTGACCAGCACCGTTCCGTCTATCGGAGAGGATATGCGGCAGCGGCGCAGGGACTCCTCGACCTGGGCGATCTGAGCCCGGTAGGAGGCGGCCTCGGCCTCGGCTATGGTGTTGTTCTGGGCGATATCGGCTTCGGTGGCCGCCAGCTGGGTCTCCAGGAGTTTGATGGCGGAGGTGATGTCGTCCAGCTGCTTGGTATTGGCGGCGTCGGCGGCTATGAGGTTACGCACGCGGTCAGCCTCCCGGCGGTTGACCTCTATCTGCTCCTTGATGTAGGCGGTCTGGGTCTCAACGTCCCGGCGGCGGCTCAGGGCCGCTTCCACTCCTGCCTCCAGCTGACGCTTCTGGAGGTAGAGCTGGAGGGTATCCACCAGGCCGCAGTCCTGGCCGGCAGTGAGTACCCCGCCCTCGTGCACGTTCAGGGCGAGAATGCGTCCGGAGGCTTCGGAGGAGACCATCACTTCGGTGGCCTCGAACGTACCCGAGGCATCGTTGGTCCCGTCAGTGTCCTTGCAGGAAGTAACCGTCATCAGCACTGCGCCGGCCACTGCCGGCAGGAGGTATATCCATCTGATCTTTTTCATGATATCCGTGTTGTTTCTATTTTCGTTTGTCAGCTGTTCTTTATAGTCTTGAGTTCGTACATAGCCTTCATCATCTCTATCTGGTGCATGATGAGCTGTCTGCGGGCCGCATTCTCCTTGTTTATCTCGGAGACCAGGTCGGAGGCGTTCTTGGTGCCGTTCTCCACTCCGGCGGCGGTGGACTCACGGATTTTCTCCCTGAGTTCCACTATCCGCTCATCATCCTCCACAGTCTTGAAATAGCGGCGTATCTCGGCCACCTGCTCCTGCACCTGGAGGTTGGTGTTGAAGAGGAAGGTCTCCCGCACCGTATTGACCTGCTCCTTCGAATAATTCACTATCTTCTTACCGTAGCCCAGGCTGTAGAGCTGGCTGATGTTCCACACCAGACGGATACCGCCGATGGCGAAGGGCTGGAAACTGTCGTCCAGCATGTTGAGCCCAGGGCGGCCGTAGCCTCCGCGGATGAAGAGGCTGAACTGGGGCAGACCTCCGGCGGTCCAGTAGTCGAGCTGGGTGTCTATCTCCAGTTCCTGGGCCTTGTAAAGTTCCAGTTCGGGGCGGCGTATCTCCGACACTATCAAGGCGTCCAGCATCGCCTCCTTGTCCATCCCCTCGGGCAGCGGCATGACCAGCTGCCGGCTGTCGTCTATCCTGACCCCGGTCATCATGGTAAGTACACGGAGATAGGCCTCGAGCATGGACGAAAGCTGGTCCCTGCTCTGATTCTGAGTGATACGCTCGACCTCGATCAGGTCTAAGTCGGAAAGGCTGGCCACTCCGTTGGCGATACAGCCCTCGATGCGGGCGTATTCCCTCTCCAGCTCCTCCATCATGATGTCCACCTGCCGGATCTGCTGGTCGAGGTAGAGGATGCCGAAGTACAGCTCGTTGACCTTCTCCCGCAGCGAGTACATGTTGATCTCCTGCTGGGCCATGTCCACGTCGGCCTTGGCCCGGATGTTGGCCCGGTTGGCCGCTATCATGCCGCCGTCCCA
>DVGV01000032.1 GCA_018712545.1 Candidatus Coprenecus merdigallinarum
AACACGCAATGAAAATGCTACTTTATGAAGACGGTGTGAAAGTAGATTTTAAACTTACCAGATTCGAAGGTATCATTTCGAATATCCTGCGGACTTTCAGCTTTCTACCATTTTCTTCCTCGTATTTCGAGGCATCAACAGCATAGAGATCATGTACATCTTTCTGTATACGTCTGAATTCTACGACATTGGAATTTTTAACAAAACTGTCTACCGCCGCCGGCAGCCCACCGACCAGCAGGTATTTTCTAAACAGATCCATCAACTTATTATGCAGAGCCTCAGGCATAGCCTCCTGTTTACGGAACCTCTCACGCATGGCTCCGATTAATTCACCTCCGACACCATTTGCCAACATAAACTCCTCAAAATCCATAGGGTACATACGCTCCATCCTTATACTTCCAAGCGGCACCGACTGCGTATTCTTCAAGGCGACGCCTAACTGAGAGCCGCTGGCGATGTAAGTGAAACGCCCGTCAGCCATAAGGAACTTCACCAAGGTCAGCAGATGGTCATACGCCTGAATCTCGTCGATAAACACAAGAGTCGATTTCTTATCCTTCATCCTGTCTCCGGCCACAATGCTCAATGCCAGATAAAAATCGCTGACCGTCCTTGCCTGAGCGAAGACGCGGTCTCCGAGCCGGTCCTCCTCCATATTGATCTCTATATAGTTGGGAAACATACGCTGCCCGACCCAACGCACGATATAGGACTTGCCTGTCTGACGCGCCCCGTCAATGAGCAGCAACTGTTTTGAATCGGAGGAAAGATACTCCTCTATCCTCCTGGCAATTTTTCTATAAAGCATAATTTACGTATTTCTGAAACACAAAGATAGTCGTTTAATCGAAAAAGGTGCGTTTTCCTATAAATTTTACCATCAAATTACTGCGTTTTCCTATAAATTTCAATGGTAAAACACTGCGTTTTCCAAAACAGGAGGGGCTAAAGGGTGAGGACAAATGTGGTGAGGGCGGGGTCGGTGCGGTCGAGGCGGATGGAGCCGGCGTGGGCACGCATGATCTGGCGGGAGAGGGCGAGGCCGACGCCGGTGCCTTCGGCGCGGGTGGTGAAGAAGGGGTCGAAGATGTGGTCGGCGTTCTCGTCGGGGATGGGGTCGCCGTTGTTGGAGATGTGGATCTCGGTGTTATCGGAGGCGTTGACGAATGCGGTGATACGGATGAGGGGCACGTCGTCGAGGGGAGCGGCAGCAGGAGCGGCCTTCTCCCCGAACCGGTCACGCAGGGCATTGAGCGCATTCTTCAGGATGTTGGCGACCACCTGCCGCATCAGCTGCTCGTCGGCGAAGAGGACCATGTCCTCATCCTCCAGGGCAATATCGACCCGCCCTCCGAGCTCCTCCACCCCGGGCAGCAGCGGCGAGAGCACGTAGTCCAGCACCGGCCGGAACTTGAAGGGATGAATCTGCGGCACCGGCACGCGAGAGAGGGCGCGGTAGCCGTTGACGAAGCCAAGGAGGCCGCGGGCCGACTCTCCGATGACCTGTATGCCCTCCCGGACGTTGCGGTCATCGGTCATGTCGTGCAGAGTGTCGCTGAGCGAGACTATGGGCGTGATGGTATTGAGCACCTCGTGGGAGATAATCCTGGTCATCTTCTGCCACTGGGCGCTCTCGGACCGCTCGGTCTCGGTGCGGCTCCCGGCCTTCTCCTCGAAGACGTAGAGACGCACGGGGGTGTTCCCGTCCATGACGGTGTACTTTCCTATCTCGAAGTTGTATATCCTCATCTCGGAGCCTATCGGCACTTCCAGCATCCCGCCCTCCTCCAGGGCCTCGATACGCGCCGTCAGTCCGGGCATCAGCCGGTCCAGGTCGGAGATGTGCCGGATGACTCCCAGGCCGAGGACCGAGGTCAGCGCCCGGTTGCAGCAGCGCACCTCCCCGGCCGGTCCCACTCCCAGCAGGCCGGTCCGCGAGAGATTCTCCACGGCGCGGTGGAAGACCTCGTTCTGGTCCCTGAGCCGCTGCTGCTCGGAGACGAAGTCCCGCACCCTGTTGAGCAGGATGTTGAAGACCCGGTCCTGGAGAAATGTGGAGTTCTCGGCAAAATGGAAGGACAGGTCCCCGTTCTCGAAGGCGCTCAGCAGGTAGTTGAGCTTGCGGACATTGCTGCCGTATATCGACAGGACGCGGTAGACCAGCACGGCAGTCACTGCCCCGGCCCCGCCCGCAGGCCAGTACCACCCTGACAGCAGGCACCAGACGAGGGCCCCGACAGCGAGCATCAGGCAGATGACCGAGAGTATGAGCGAGCGGAACCCCATCTACATCCCGTATTTCTTGAGTTTGTTGTAAAGGGTCTGGCGGGTGATGCCGAGCTGCTGGGCGACTACCGTCAGGTTGCCGTCGTGCTGGCGCATTGCCACCCGGATGAGCTCCTTCTCCATGTCGTCGAGGGTGACCACATTGCCCTTGCGGACCGACTCCTTGAGCACCTGTGCGGCGGTCTTGGAACGGCGGCCGGGCCCTCTGCGGTCCTGCTGCTCGGGGAAGAAGTCCCCCACCTCCAGCATACCCTTCTCGGAGAGGATCACGGCCTTCTCGACCACATGCTGCAGTTCCCGGATATTGCCCTGCCAGGGCCTCTGCATCAGCTCCTCGCGGGCCTCGTCCCGGATGCCCCGGATGTCCTTGCCGTATTTGACCGCGTACTTGCGCATGAAGAGCTCCGCCAGCGGAACGATGTCCTCCATCCGCTCGCGAAGGGGCGGGAGGGTGAGGTGTATGGTATTGATTCTGAAAAACAGGTCCTCGCGGAACTGACCGTCGGCGACCATCCGGGAGATGTCCCGGTTCGTGGCGCAGATCAGGCGGATGTCCACGGGGACGGGGACGTTGCTGCCCACGCGGGTGACGCTCTTGGTCTGGATGGCGGTGAGCAGCTTGGCCTGCAGGTGCAGGGGGATGTTGCCTATCTCGTCGAGGAAGAGGGTGCCGCCCGAAGCCACCTCGAACTTACCCGCCCGGTCGGCCTTGGCATCGGTGAAGGCCCCGCGCACGTGTCCGAAGAGCTCGCTCTCGAAGAGGCTCTCGGGGAGGGAACCCACGTCCACGCTGACCATCGAGCTGCCGGAACGCTTCGAGAGGCGGTGTATCTCCCCGGCCAGAATGTCCTTGCCCGTGCCGTTCTCGCCGGTGATGAGGATGCTGGCGTCTGTCCGGGCCACCTTCTTCACTATCTTGCGCAGCTCCTTCATCTTCGGGGACTCGCCCCAGAACATGTCGCCATCGCTGCGTATCTCGTTCTTGATCTCGCGCAGCTGCTTGACCTCCTGCCGGCTGCGGGCGAGGCGGAGGGCCGCCTGAAGGGTGGTGACCAGCTTGGCATTGTCAAAGGGCTTGATGATGAAGTCAAATGCCCCGCGCTTGATGGCGTCCACGGCCAGGGCCACGTCCGAATAGGCGGTGAACAGCACCACCGGCACATCGGGGTAGGCCTTCAGTATCTCCCCGAGCCAGAAAAGGCCCTCGTTGCCCGTAGTCACCTTGGCAGTGAAGTTCATGTCCAGCAGAACGACCTCCGGGCGCTTGACCTCCATGCTGTGCATCAGGTCGTTGGGAGAGGAAAGAAGGGTGACTTCGGAAAAATATGCGGGCAGCAGCAGCCTCAGGGCGGAGAGTATGGCCTTGTTGTCATCGACTACGAGGATGCGGCCCTCAGGGGTGGTTTTCTTACTCATATTCATGTATTTACGCTTCAAAAGTATAAAAATATTTTACAATTTTCAAAAAATTAGACACTTTTTGTAAAATTTCTTAACAATTAGGCAGTCTTTAGAATTAGGCAAATATCTAGCTATCAGCGTATTATAAAGTTTGGCACGATTATGGAAGAAAGGGAAGGGCAAAGGAAATCAAAATACAACCGCGTATGAAAAATATACTCTCAGCAGCCGCCGTCCTCCTCCTTGCAGGTACTCTCGTCCTGCCGCAGGAGGCAACAGCGCAGTACCGCCGGAGCGGGGTATCGTTCACCCAGCCCTACGCCCAGGCATACGATATAGAGGTGCTCCGGGACACCGCCCTCGAAAGGCGCGTCCTCGAGTATGCCGCATCCAGTTCCCAGGAGCAGCCCGAGACATGGACTCTCCACGACTGCATGCAGTACGCCGTGGCCCATTCGCCCGAGATGCGCCTGCAGCAGGCGACCAACGATGACCGCCGCATAGACCGCAGGGAGGCCGCTTTCGGATTCCTCCCCACGATATCGGCCGGAACCTCCGGTTCGTTCAACTTCGGCCGCGGTATCGACCCCGAGACCAACGTCTACACCAACACGACCACATTCAGCAACTCCTACAGCCTCTCGGCCGACCTGGACCTCTTCAACGGCTTTTCGGCAGTCAACAACTTCCGCATAGCCAAGACCGCCGTCCTGCTCGGAGTCGAGGAGGAGCAGATCAAGAAGGACGATATCTGTCTCCAGGTCATCCAGGCCTACTACAACGTGCTGTACTACCGCGGCATGGTCGAGCTGGCCAGGGAGCAGCTCGAGGAGAGCCGCACGACTCTGGAACAGGCCCGCGTCCAGTCGGAGCTGGGTCTGAAGAGCTACGCCGACGTCCTGCAGATTGAGTCGGACGTGGCCGCCAAGGACTTCAACCTCACCCAGCAGGAAAATACCCTCGAGCAGGGCATCCTGACCCTCAAGACCGCGATGTACTACCCCTTCGACGATGAGCTTACGCTGGCCGAGGTCGAGCCTTCCGTACTTTTCAGCGCATTCTCCCATGAGAGCGACGCCGACAGCATCGCCGCCGCTGCCCGGGGCTACCTGCCCGCCTTCAGGGCCGAGGAACTCAAGGTCCGCAGCGCCGAGTTCGACCTGAAGACCGCCAAATGGAGCTTAGTGCCCTACATCTACGCCCAGGGCGGATACAGCACCGGTTATGTATTCGACCGCTCCTACGCCGTCAACGACCCCTTCTGGACACAGATGAACGAGAAACAGGGACAGTACGTAGGCATCGGAATCAGCATCCCTATTTTCAACAAGTTGTACAAATACAACCAGATCGCCCGCAAGCGCAACGCCCTGGCCACCGCCGAGGCCAACCGTGACATCAAATACCAACAGGTCGAGGGCGAGATCCGCCGCGCCGTCCAGGACATGAGGGGAGCCGCCAAGCAGTTCATCTCGGCCGACAAGAAGGTAAACGCCCTCGTTCTCTCCCACGAGGCCAACTCCCGCAAGTACGAGGAGGGTCTGATGACCGTAATCGAGCTGCAGACCAGCTCCAACAGCCTCCTCGAGGCCCGCGCCGAAAGGCTCAACCAGGGCCTGCAGTACCTCCTGAAAGAAAGGGTGGTGATGTACTACAAGGGCATAACTTATTTGGACCAGGAATAAACTTAATCCCAACACGACAAAAAACACAATACCATGGATAGAGTAATTGAACAGAAAAAAGGCATCCGCGCCGTATTCCGCAAGAAGAACATCCCGTACTTCCTCGCAGGAGTATTCGTAATATTCGTCCTCTGGCTGCTGCTCAGGGACAAGTCCTCCACCCTCAAGGTGGACGCCAACACCGTCACCATCGGCGACGTCCGTCTCGGAGAGTTCGACGACTATGTAAGAGTCTCCGGTCAGGTACAGCCCATCACCGTAGTGCAGGTATCCCTGCTCGAGGGCGGCGTAGTGGAGGAGAAGCTTATCGAGGAAGGAGCAATGGTCAAGAAAGGCGATGTCCTCGTCCGCCTGTCCAACAACAACCTCAGCCTCCAGATCCTCCAGAGCGAGGCCGACCTCGCCGAGCAGGAGAACTTCCTGAGGAACACCACCGTGACCATGGAGCAGGAAAAGCTCGACCTCGAGAAGCAGCGCGTCGAGTACACCATCGACACCGAGCGCAAGCGCCGCAAATACGAGCAGTACAGGCGCCTCGACGAGGAGAAGCTGGTAGCCCACGAGGAGTATCTCCAGGCCAAGGAGGACTACGAGCTCGCTGTCAAGAGCCTCGAGCTGGTGCTCGCCCGCCAGAAGCAGGACTCCATCTACCGCTCGATACAGATCGGCAACCTCGAGGAGAGCCTCGAGAGCATGCGCCGCAGCATCCAGCTGGTCCGTGAGAGAGTCGAGAACCTCAACGTCAAGTCCCCCATCGACGGACAGCTCGGCTCCCTCGACGTAATCCTCGGCCAGTCCATCTCCGAGGGCACCAAGATCGGCCAGGTCAACGACCTGTCGGACTACAAGATCGAGGCCCGTATCGACGAGCACTACATCGACCGCGTACAGTCGGGCCTGAGCGCCACCTTCGAGCGCCAGGGCGCCAACTTCAACACCGTAGTGGAGAAGGTCTATCCCGAAGTGACAGAGGGCCAGTTCAAGGCTGACTTCTACTTCCAGGGCGAGCGTCCCGACAACATCCGCATCGGCCAGACCTACTATCTCAACCTCCAGCTCGGCCAGCCCACCCAGTCGGTCTACATCCCCCGCGGAGTATTCTACCAGTCCACCGGCGGCACCTGGATCTACGTGCTCTCCGAGGACGGCACCCGCGCCTACCGCCGCGACATCCGCATCGGCCGCCAGAACCCCCAGTACTACGAAGTGCTTGAAGGCCTGCAGCCCGGCGAGCGCGTCATCATCTCCAACTACGAGAACTACGGCAAGAGCGACGTGCTCATCCTCCAGAACAAGAAATAACCTCATTAAAACCCATTGATTGTGAAGAAACTCAACATCGGTATCTTCAAGGTCCTCTCCCTCGCAGTGGGACTCGCAGTCGGACTGGTGCTCATAGCCAAGATCTCATTTGAGAACAGCTATGACAGGTTCTATCCCGCCTACGACGACATCTACTGCGTACAGTACGAGTACGGCTATACCGACGGCAAACAGAGCCTCGACTACTACACCCCCGGAGCCATATCCTACTATCTCCAGCAGGAACTTCCTCAGGTGGTATACGGCACCAAGGCCTCCTACACATCATCAATGGGCAATATCTATACTGAGGACAACCGCAAGCTGGCCGCCGAGAACGGCATCCTGGCTGTCGACACCAACTATTTCAAGGTATTCCCCCGTCCCGTCCTCGCCGGTCCAGACCCCTCCTTGGTTCTGGGAGAATGGAACGGAGCCCTCATCTCCCGGTCCATGGCCGAGAAATTCGGAGGCATAGACCAGGCCATGGGACAGATCTTCTTCATCGAGGAGTACCCCGGCATAGGCATCCAGATAGGCGGAGTGTTCGAGGACATCCCCGAGAATGCCTCCCTGCGCTTCGATGCCGCCATATCCATCTCAGCGGTTGACTATATCTACAGCCAGTGGGGCCTCACCGGTGACAACCCCGACCATGCTGACGCTCCCTCCACCATGAACTGGACCGGCAACAGCATGTACATGAGCCGCGTACAGCTCTACCCCGGCACCGACCCCGCCTCCCTGCAGACAGCCATGAACCGCATCCGGGAGAAATACATCCCCGAAGAGCTGTTCAACCGCCTCGGCTACAGCATTGACTTCGTCCTGAAGCCCCTGTCCTCCGAGCATGCGGCCTCGGCCGAAACCCGCAGGACCAACCTGATACTCGGTATTGTCGCCTTCGCCCTCATCCTTGCTGCGACGATGAACTACATCATGATCGTCATCTCCTCCCTCGTGACCAGGGCCAGGGGCATAGCGGTACGCCGCTGCTACGGGGCCGGAAGCGGCAACATCATGGCATTGGTCTTCAAGGAGACCCTCATCAACCTCGCCGTCTCCCTCGTGTTGGCCTTCCTGCTCATCCTCGCCTTCCGCGGAGCGATAGAGTCGATACTGACCACCTCCCTCGGAGCCCTGTTCTCCCCCCGGAGCCTGTGGGTGCTGCTGCTGACTGTGGCCGTCGTGCTGATTGTCGCCGCATGGATACCCGGAAAGGCCTTCCAGAGCATTCCCATTGCCGTGGCATTCCGCAACTATGCCGACCATAAGAAGCTGTGGAAACAGGTGCTGCTCTTCCTGCAGCTGACCCTCGCCTCGCTGCTCATCACCCTGCTAAGCCTCGTGGCCCTGCAGTACACCCGGTGGGTAAACGCCGACCCGGGATACGACTATGACCAGCTCGTGGGATGCTACCTGAGCGGAGTGCCGTCCGACACCCGATACGCTCTGATGCAGGCCGTAGAGAGCGTGCCCGGCGTGGAGGCCGTCGGAACAGTGGAAGACCCGATAGTCACGGGCGGAGCCAGCGGCAACAACGTCTACATCCCCGGCGAGAACGAGCCCTGCCTCCACATAGCCGACCTCTACGAGGCCAACGGCAACTGGAGCGAGCTCTTCGGCATCGACATCATAGAGGGACGCAAGGCCGCCTCTCCGATGGAGGTGATGGTGGACCCGCGCTTCGCAGAGCAGATATGCGAGGTGAGGGGATGGAAGGACGGAGTCATCGGCAAGAGCATCGTAGTGAGCGACCATGACGGCAGTTCCGACAATCCCTATACCATCGTAGGCGTATTCGACCATATCAGCATCAGTCCGGCCATCTACGAGGACAACCGGCCCGTCACCCTCTTCTACACCGACGCGCCCATGACATTCCTGGTCATCCGGGTATCGGAGCTCAATCCGGAGGTGACCGGGGCCATCCAGGCCGCCCTCGACTCGGTGGAGCCCGAGAGGTTCGAGCTGCTGACCTACTCTTCGGTGGTCAATGACATATACGCTCCGGTCCGCACCGTCCGCGAGTCGATTCTCGCAGCCGGTCTCGTGACCGTGATAATCGCCCTGCTCGGCCTGGTGGGCTACACCTCCGACGAGACCGGACGCCGCCGCAAGGAAGTGGCGCTCAGGAAGATCAACGGAGCTCAGTCCTGGGAGATCATCGGCATCTTCATCAGCGGCATCGGGAAGTTCTCGGTAGTGGCGGTGGTGCTCGGCTGCGCCCTCTCGTGGTTCGTGTTCGACATGCTGCTCAAGTCGTTCGAGCTGAAGGTTCCGGTTCCGCTGTGGCTCTTTGCAGTTACCGCCGTCGGGCTGCTGGCAGTGCTCTCGGCAGTGGTCACGGCCAGATGCCTGGCCATCGCCCGGACCAATCCGGCGGACTCGCTGCGGACAGAATAAAGACAAGAAGATTATATTTGAATAAAATTACGATATGAAGAAACTCAACATCGGTATCTTCAAGGTCCTCTCCCTCGCGGTGGGACTCGCGGTCGGGCTGGTGCTCATAGCCAAGATCTCATTTGAGAGCAGCTATGACAAGTTCTATCCCGAGTATGAGAATATCTACTGCATCCAGCAGGAATACACCAAGGCCAGCGAGGGCAGCGACACCTACGGCCAGACTCCGGGTGCGGTGGCATACTACATGGGACAGGAGATACCTCAGGTCAAATATGCGACCCGCGCCACCTTCGTCGGCTACGGCACCTGCAACATCTTCGACCAGGAGCAGCGCAAATACACTGCGGATAACATCATCCTCGCCGACACCAACTATTTCAAGGTATTTCCCCGTCCCTTCCTGGCAGG
Source organism: Candidatus Coprenecus merdigallinarum (assembly GCA_018712545.1). Classification (GTDB taxonomy): domain Bacteria; phylum Bacteroidota; class Bacteroidia; order Bacteroidales; family UBA932; genus Coprenecus; species Coprenecus merdigallinarum. The sequence continues at coordinate 9,498 of DVGV01000032.1, forward strand.
GGACCCGGTGGAAGTGCTCTCCAGCTGGAACAAGGCCACGGTATCCCGCTCCTTCGCCGAGAAGCTCGGAGGGGTGGAGCAGGCAGTCGGCAAGATATTTTTCCTGGAGGAATGGCAGGGCATACCCATCGAGGTAGGCGGTATCTTCGAGGACATTCCCGAGAATGCCTCCATGCGCTTCGACATAGCCGTATCCCTCGAGGCCATGGACGAGATATTCCGAATGATGGGCAGCGACTTCCGCTCCACTCAGAACTGGGTGGGCAATGACCGGTATATCAGCCGTGTAGTGCTCTACCCCGGCACGAATCCGGCTTCCCTCGACCAGGCCATCAGGGACATGGAGAACCGCTATCTGCCAGTCGAGGAGCTGCGGCAGGCGGGCCTCGAGCTGCATTTTACCCTTGCGCCCCTTTCCAGCGAACATTCCGCCTCGGAGAGCGTCCGCAGGACCAACCTCCTGCTGGGAGTGGTCGCAGCGGCCCTTATCCTCGCAGCCGTGATGAACTACATCATGATTGTCATTTCCTCCCTCATAGGCAGGGCCAAGGGCATAGCCGTGCGCCGCTGCTACGGAGCCGGAGGCGGGACGATCATGGGCATTGTCTTCAAGGAGACCCTTATCAACCTGGCCGTCTCCCTCGTATTGGCCTTCCTGCTGATTCTCGCCTTCCGCAATACCGTCGAGAGCATCATGATGACCTCCCTCGGAGCCCTGTTCTCCCCTCACAGCCTGTGGGTGCTGGCCCTGACCGTCGTGGTGGTGCTGCTTATCGCCGCATACATTCCCGGACGGGCCTTCCAGAGCATTCCCATCGCCGTGGCATTCCGCAACTATGTGGACAACAAGAGGCTGTGGAAGAGGATACTGCTCTTCCTGCAGATGGCCCTCGCTTCCCTGCTCATCACCCTGCTGTGCTTTGTGGCCCTGCAGATGGACCGATGGATGAGCGACGATCCCGGCTATGACTACGAGCAGCTGCTGTCCTGCCCCCTGAACGGCACTTCGGCACAGACCCGCACCGCCATCATGCAGGCTGTCAGCACGGTACCCGGAGTAGAAGCAATCGGGACAGCTGACCATACCTTGGCCGACGGAGTCATTTCCGGCAACAATATCTACCTCCCGGGAGACCCCCGCGAGCTCTTCAACATAGGCGACCTTTACAGCGGCTGCCCCGGATGGGCGGAACTGATAGGCGTGGATATCATCGAAGGACGCAACTTCTCCAATCCCAAGGAAATCATCGTAGACCCCGACTTCCGGGAGCGCCTTATCGAGGTGACCGGATGGACTGACGGAGTCATCGGCAAGCAGGTGCTTATCACCGAGCACAGCCAGGCCGGAGACGACCTGTACACCATAGTCGGAGTATTCAGCGACATCCGCGTGGGAACTGTCATCGACGAGGATCCCAGGCCCAACGTCCTGTTCTACTCCGATGAACCATGCGGCAACCTTATCGTCCGCACGGACCAGGTGACTCCGGAACTGACCGCCGCGATTCAGAATGCCGTAGAAAGCGTGGTACCTGACCGGTTCACAGTCCTGCCCTACACTGCCATCGTCACCGAAACCTTCAGACCGGCCAAAACCCTCCGCGAATCCATTCTGGTGGCCGGAGCCGTGACCATAGTCATTGCCCTCATAGGACTCATCGGCTACACCACGGACGAGACCGGCCGCCGCCGCAAGGAGATAGCCCTGCGCAAGATCAACGGGGCACAGCCCTCCCAGATCACAGCCATATTCCTGCGCGACATCGGTACTTTCTCCGTAGTGGCGGTAGCCATCGGCTCTGTCGCCTCGTGGTTCGTGTTCCAGATGGTGCTGCGTTCCTTCGCACAGAAAGCCGATATCACAATATGGCTGTTTGTCGGTGTGGCCGTGGTGCTGCTCGCAGTACTTGCCGCCGTGGTCATCGCCCGCTGCTACGATATAGCCAGGAGCAACCCGGCTGACTCCCTGCGGGCCGAATGACATTGATTTTCGGAATTTAAATTTAAATTGCACATTTGAAATATGAGACTCAGATTCAACAGACACAAAACCTTCTCCACCGTCCTCAACGTCATAGGACTGACCCTGGCTTTCTCGGTCTTCCTGATACTGACGGTACAGGTGGTGTATGACACCAGGTACGACCTGAACTACCCGGACACGGACAAGATAGTAAGGCTGGAATACTCCGACCCTACTTCGCCGGGCGTTTACGGAGTGCAGCTGTCCAGACCTTTCATAGAAAATCTGAAGACTTTCTTCCCCCAGGCGGAGGCCGTATCCTGCTACTGGTACTACAAGAACGGCAACCGCAGTCCGTTCAAGGAGGCCAATACCGAGACACCGGGCATCATGCTGCGGTACACCCAGACCGACTTCGACCTGCTTCGGGTATTCCCGTTCGAGTTCATCGAAGGCGACACCTCCGGTTACCGGGCTCCCGGCACAGCGGTCATCTCCCAGAAAGCGGCGGCCAAGGTCTTCGGCAGCCAGTCTCCCGTGGGCAAGGACATCCAGTTCGACACCAAGAGCGGAGACGGCAGTTCCTGGCGCATCGTAGCAGTGTACAAGGACTTCCCGGACAACTCCAGCATGGACAACGACCTGCTGCTCAATTTAGGCGACTACTCCATGACCAACTATTCGGAATGGAGCTACCCCTGCTACATGAAGATGAGGACATTCGAGGGCGTAGAGCCGCTGCTGGACTCGCTCGGGGCCGTGATGTTCGGTGAGGATTCGGAATTCAAGGATCAGGTTGACTTCCGTCTGAGCCACCTGCATGACGCCTACTACGCCCGCGACGTGGAAGGAGACAACATGGCCAAGGGCAACCGCACCACCACCATGACCCTGCTCACCGTCTCGATACTGGTGCTGCTGATAGCGATTATTAACTTCGTCAACTTCGCCATGGCCTCCGTGCCCTTCAGCATCAAGAGCATCAACACCCGCAGAGTCATCGGCTCCACCCGCGGACAGCAGATATGGGCACAGCTCTGGCGGGCCCTCGGACTGGTGCTGCTGGCCTTTGCCCTGAGCGTGGGCATGATGTCCCTTGCGGCCACCTCCTCCATCGCCTCCAACATATCCGGCTCGCTCCGGGTAGCGGACAACCTGCCGATTATCCTTATAGGCTTAGGCGTGGCTGTAGTCACCGCATTCATCGCCGGTATCTTCCCCGCCCGCTACAGCACATCTTTCAATCCGGCCATGGTCCTCAAAGGCTCCTTCTCCCTCTCGGCCAAGGGCCGCAAGATGCGCTCGGTCCTCGTGGGCTTCCAGTACGTCATATCCTTCATCCTGATACTCTGCTCGCTGTTCATCACAGTACAGGTCAAATACATGAAGGGCTACGACATGGGCTTTGACCGGGAGCAGACAGTGGAGTTCTTCGTAAGCAGCAAGATCGGGAACAGCCGCGAGACCCTCAGGCAGATGCTCCTGGAGAATCCCAACATCACCGATGTCACATTTGCCGGCAACCAGGTAGTATCCCAGGGCAAGATGGGTTGGGGACGCACGTATCAGGGTCAGAGAGTCCAGATGGACTGCCTCCCCGTAGACCCCAACTTCATCTCGTTCTTCGGGATGGAAATAGCAGAAGGCCGCGACTTCTCCGAGTCGGACAACCTGAACCCCAACGGCACCTTCATTGTCAACCAGGCCTTCATGGCCAAATACCCCTTCCTCCGTCTCGGCCTGAAATTCACCGGGCATCAGGGTGATGACATGCCCGCCGAGATAGTCGGCATAGTCAAGGACTTCAACTTCCAGCCCCTGCAGTACAGCGTGGCCCCCATAGTACTCTACAACTTCGGTTCCGAACCATGGTGGCCCCTGACCGTCGGCTACGCCAAAGTCCTGCCCGGCAACGTCCAGGAGACCTTCAAGTTCATCCGGGAGAAATGCGCCGAGCTGGACCCCACATTCGATACCTCCTCCATGGGCCTGTACTTCATGGATGAGGGCATCGGAAGGCTCTACGAGAAAGAGGACAACCTCAACCGCCTGATCACCACCGCAGCATTGATTTCCCTGCTGATATCCGTCATCGGCATCCTCGGCCTCGTCTACTTCGAGACCCAGTTCCGCCGCAAGGAGATAGCCGTACGCAGGGTACACGGCGCATCGGTCGGCGAGATTCTTGCGATGCTCAACCGCTACTACCTGATCATCACCCTCGTATGCTTCGTAGTGGCCGTACCCGTCGCCATAGTCATCATCCGCTCCTGGGTATCCACCTTCCCCTACCAGAGCCCCGTGCCGGTATGGATATTCCTCGCCGCACTGCTCATCATCGGCCTGATCACCATAGTGACAGTCACCCTGCAGAGCCGCCGCGCCGCACTGCGCAACCCCATTGACTCCATTTCCAATGAATAACATATTTACAAACTGACAATCAATTAATTTAAACCGTTATGATACACGTAGAAAACTTAAGCAAGGTGTTCCGCACCGAAGAAATCGAAACCGTAGCCCTCAACAACGTCTCCTTCGACATCAAGCAGGGCGAATTCGTAGCCGTCATGGGCCCCTCCGGCTGCGGCAAGTCCACCCTCCTCAACATCCTCGGCCTCCTCGACAACCCCACCTCGGGCAAGTACGAGCTCCTCGGCAAGGAAGTAGGCTCGCTGAAAGAGAAAGAGCGCACCCAGTACCGCAAAGGCAACATCGGCTTCGTATTCCAGAGCTTCAACCTCATAGACGAACTGAACGTCTTCGAGAACGTGGAGCTGCCCCTCATCTACATGAAGATCAAGGCATCCCAGCGCAAGCAGATGGTCAACGACATCCTCAAGCGCATGAACATAGCCCACCGCGCCTCCCACTTCCCCCAGCAGCTCTCCGGAGGTCAGCAGCAGAGGGTAGCCATCGCCCGCGCCGTCATCGCCAACCCCAAGCTCATCCTCGCCGACGAGCCCACCGGTAACCTCGACTCCAAGAACGGCAAAGAGGTAATGGAACTCCTCACCGAGCTCAACCGCGAAGGCACCACCATCCTCATGGTAACCCACTCCATCAAGGACTCCAGCTACGCCCAGCGCGTCATCAACCTCTTCGACGGAAACATCGTCACCGACGTCAAGAACGAACTCTAGAACTCAAGTCTGATCTCATAACACCCGGCCGGGCGCAGGCGGACCACCATCCTCCCGCGCCCGGCTTTTTTCACCTCACATAAGCTGATCATTACCACTCCGCATCTTAAGGACTTTTCCTGTCCAGTCGGCAAGGAACAAAGGAAGGTTGAGGACAGCCCCGTCCTGCTTAAGGTTATTCATGGAAAAGCGCAAAGCCAGCCCGGGGGCAAAACGGTCGATATATATGCCGAGACTTTTGCCACTGAGGCGGGTGCCGGATTTAACCTCTACCGGAAGTATCGATGCGTTGTCCTGCAGCAGGAAATCCACCTCTGCAGTGGCCTCCGATGTCCAGTATCTCGGTGTTACATCAAAATTCGCCGCGAGGGACAGCAGCACCATATTCTCCGCCATTGCTCCTTTGAACTCGGTATAAAGCGGATTTTCCGTCCAAAGCACCTCCACCGGAAGTTGCGCCATGACACGCAGCAGACCTCCGTCGCATAGGTAGATTTTAAATGCTGAAAGATCGTCGTATGCGCGCAGCGGCAGGCCTGGTTTGGAAGAGCAGAAGATTCGGTATATCATACCTGCGTGCTCCAACCACAGCAGCGCATCCTCATATTCCCGTGCCCGTGCTCCTGTTTTTACAAGTTTATAGACAAATTTGCGGTTTTCCTTGGCCAATTGGGACGGTATGGAATTCCAAATGGCTGCAATACGTGGAATATCTTTCCCCGGAGCATGCTTGGCGAAGTCCAGCGAATAAGCTGTCAGAATAGATTTCTGAATATCTTCAATCTCTTGTATACCACGTTTTTCAAGCATCGCGGCAACTGCGGCCGGCATGCCTCCGCATACCTGATAGCGGCGATAAGCCTCCCCGATACGCCCCATGACGATTTCCGGCAGGGGAGCAATTTCCGTCAGACTCTCCAGGTATTCGTACATTTGCGGTGTGTCAGCACGAAGAAATTCACGGAAAGTAACCGGATACATCCGCAGGAAATCAACTTTGCCGACGGGAAATGAGTCCCCCCGTGAGAGTGACACTCCAAGAAGAGATCCTGCTGCAAGGATGTGGTATTCCGGAGCTTCTTCGCAGAAATATTTTAAACTGTTCAAAGCCTTGTTGCTCTGCTGAATCTCGTCGAAAATAATCAACGTCTGTCCAGGCTCGACAGGACAATCCGTATAGAGCCGCAGGATATCAATCAGCCGCTCCGGATTTTTTGTATTCTCAAACTCCCGGCACAGCTCCTCAGATGCTTCAAAGTTAAAATAGGCGACATACTTGAAATTCTCCTCTCCGAATTTTTTCATAACCCAGGTTTTCCCTATCTGCCGCGTACCCTGAATGATGAGCGGCTTACGGTCCGGCCGCTGTTTCCATCTGACCAGGGCAGACATAATATCTCTTTTTATCTCCATTCCCTGCGCAGTAGGACTTTTTGTTCTTGCAGGTCCGGTTACCAGTCTGTTATTCCCCGCCACTGACGGCGTGGCAGGACATCTGATGATGATCGGCGTGGTCACAGTGATCATGAACGGTATGTCTAACATTTCCAATGGGGTTCTCCAGGGAATCGGCAAAGCCCATCTTCCTATGATCCATGCAGCTGTGGCACTGGCAGTGGATATCGTACTGATGGTGGCGCTGATGTTTGCCACAGATCTTGGAATCTACAGCATACCGATTGCAATGATCGCTTATGCTCTGGTAATGTGTATCCTGAACCACCTTTCTATGAGAAAAGCGCTG
>DVGV01000033.1 GCA_018712545.1 Candidatus Coprenecus merdigallinarum
TTTAAAATTAGCACCGATGAAAAAATTTTTAAATTTTGCGGCACTAGTAGTGCTGACAGTGTCGTCTTGCACTGTTTTCGAGGAAAGATCCTCGATGAATGAGTCTCAGTATAATTTGGATCCGTCATTGATGGCAATAGTCGAGGACGGAGTTCTGTCTTTCAATTCGGAGTATGATCTGTCTCAGATATTGGAGGCAATCAGGCTTAACGAAGTGAACCGACTGAATGTCATGCCTATGACTAAATCCGGAGATCCATCGTTTACCTCTCTAAGAGAAAGCCTCATAGAGCAGGGGTTGAGAGAATTTACAGATGAGGAATTGGCGGAGATTCAGGCTCGTGGTTTAATATATGAACCCGAGGATGAACTTATTAAAGATCCAAGTCTTATAGTCGTCCTTAATCAGGACCGGCAGGTAAAAATAGGAGATAATACCTATACGTTCGTCCCAGAAGGTGTTGTTGTGACGGCACCCGGTGTGGACGTGGATTCTAATGATGTGGCGGATGTCGGTGGGAATCTGGAACACGGTGAGACTGCGCCTGTTGGAGATGACGGCGGATATATTATCGGAATTGACTACAATGACCCTCACACCCCTGGTGATGATAGTGGAGAATGGAAAGAGCCGGAGACTGATGCGATTGGTGGTGGAGGTTATACTGGAGGTGGAAATAATGGCAATAACGGTAGTGGAAATAGCCGTTCAGCATCTCTTGAATTGAAGGATGGAATAACAATTCCCAGCTCAAAGATTAGACGAGTTTCTTATGAAAAAGGAGGCGGAGACGGTTCATGGCTGACGAAATTGGTTAACAGCATTATGTCAACAAGTGTTCTTGCTTATAATTATTATGATGACAAGCACAGAATGGTTTTGAAAATGTATGCCCAGGATTATATTATATATCGTTCTGTCGGGATGTCGCTGCGTATGCAGGAGCGTTTTCTCGGTGTATGGTGGAGAAAGAAGGCCGACGAGTTTCGTTACGGCTGGACGAATATAGAGTGCGAGTATGTTTATGATGCCCCGAACCCGTTTGCTCCTCTGACAAAAAGTCCAGACATTTTGACAAAAAATATAGATTACTTTGGTCAAACGACTTTTTACTATGTTCCTTTTGAAAGTTACGATGTCGAGTCCGGTTATATAGAGGATGTTGTTGCAGCTGGGCTTGAAGAACGGAAATCTGTAAAAGAAAGTTATGAGGATTATAGAGGGACAGGTTTCGGAAATAATAAAAACAGTGTCTATACAATAAAATTTGATAAGGATAAAGCGTATGTGGAGGTGGTGTATCCCCAAGGAGAGGAAGTTGCATACAATACTGGGAAAGAGAAAGTCAATTGGGGCTATGAGTGGTTTTTTGGGAATTACACTGCAGGAATATCTGTGTCTGGTGGCGGCTGGTCATTTGAAGATTTAAATATAAAGAGCACAAGTACTCAGGAGATAAAAAGAGGACGGATTTACGGTGCTGTTAAATATAATGGCGAGTGGAGAGCTTGCGTGATTGAGACAGTCGATTGAAAAAATTGTTTACATTTGTCATGAGTTTAACTATAAAATATTAGAAGTATGAAAAAACGATTATTTGCAGCCGTCCTGCTGTTCACCTGTGCCTCATTTATCTGGAGTGCCTCTGCTTCTGAGCAGGATGAGATCCATCGTTCTGCCGGGTATCGCGGCAGCATATCCCTGACAGACCAGTATCTCTTCTGGGTAGGTTTCGATACTTCGCACGGCTGGATGTTCGATGAGCACCACTATCTGGGAGGAGGTGTCGGTTTTGCAACGGTGCCTGACGGTTCCTGGCCTACGATAGCCCATGTGTTCGTGGATTACAGCGCGTATATACTGAAGCGTTCCAGTACGCCCACTGCAGGAGTCAAGGCAGGTTATATGATGTCGTTCGGAGTGTTGGGAGACCAGAGGCCGTTAAAAGATTTCGGGGAGATGTCGGTGTTCGAGATAGAGCCTAATGTCGGCTGGAGCTGGGCTTTCAACGAGGATCTCGGGATGTGCCTGTCTATAGGAGCAACGATACTGGTCGGCAGTCAGTGGACTACGGCCGTGATGCCGAAGCTTTCGGTAGGATTTGAGTTCTGATACATGGTATTGACCATGGATGAGCCCTGCACTTCTGTCGTGCGGGGCTTTTTTATCAGTGATGGGGTGACAGACGTCTGCATGACGGTACTTCAGCGAGGTATCGCAACTGTAAACAGCTGTGTGTGCTATCTTTACTGAAAACCGTATCTTGAAGAGAGCATATAACTTGTCTTGAAAGAGTCCCGCGTGGAAATATTTCCGTATCTTCGCGGAGTTAAATCCCTATAACCTGTCTATATGTCTGAAAACAACACCGTAAAGACGCCGTGGTACCCCTACACCGAGGGTGTGCCCGTGCATCTGGACTACTTTAAGGGCTCGATGTTCGACATGGTCGCCTCCGTCGCAGCCCGCTACCCTAGGAACGTGGCCTTCGACTTCATGGGCAAGTCGACCACCTACGCCAGGATGATCAAGAAGATAGAGCAGTGCGCCCGCGCCCTGAAGACCATCGGCATCCGCAAGGGAGACTGTGTGACGATAGCCATGCCCAACTGCCCCCAGGCGATCTACATGTTCTACGCCATCAACCTCATCGGAGGCATCGCCAGCATGGTGCATCCGCTCTCGAGCGAGAAGGAGATAGAGTTCTACCTCAACGAGTCCAACAGCATCACCGTCATAACCCTCGACCAGTTCTACGGCAAGATCGAGGCCATCCGCAAGAACACCGGCATCGTCAACGTCATCCTCGCCCGCATCAAGGACGAGCTGGCGCAGCCCCTGAAGACCGGCTATATGATTACCGAGGGCTATAAGATTGCCAAGATTCCTGAGGACGCTCCGGTCATCCGCTGGAAGGAGTTCATGAAGCTGGCCAAGTGCTGCTTCTACAACTACAAGGTGGAGCGCAGTGACGATGACCCCGCCGTCATCCTCTACTCCGGCGGCACTACCGGCACCACCAAGGGCATCATGCTCACCAACCGCAACTTCAACGCCCTCGCCGAGCAGGTCATCGCCACCAACCCGATGTTCGGTCCCGGAGACAAGATGCTGGCAGCCATGCCTGTCTTCCACGGCTTCGGCCTCGGCGTCTGCATTCATACGATGCTGGCCAAGGGCGGAAGGTGCGTCCTCGTGCCCCGCTTCACCCCTAAGAGCTACTCCAAGCTCATAACCAAGAACAAATGTAACTTCATCGCCGGCGTACCCACCCTTTACGAGGCCATGCTGCGCCTGCCCAATATGGAGCATGCCGATTTCTCCCACCTCAAGGGCGTATTCTCCGGCGGCGACTCCCTTTCCATCGAGCTCAAGAAGAAGATGGACAAGTTCCTCGCCGACCACAAGGCCACCATCAAGGTGCGCGAGGGCTACGGCACCACCGAGTGCGTCACCGCCTGTTGCCTGACTCCGGTCAAGCTACAGAAAGAGGGCAGTATCGGCATACCCTTCCCCGACACCTATTTCAAGATAGTCAAGCCTGATACCGATGAGGAGCTGCCCTATGGCGAGGAGGGCGAGATCGTGCTCTCCGGTCCCACCGTCATGCTCGGCTACTACGGCAAGCCCGAGGAGACGGCCAGGACCCTGCGCAAGCACGCCGACGGCCTGACATGGCTCTATACCGGTGACCTCGGATGCATGGACGACCAGGGCTTCGTCTACTTCCGCGGCCGTATCAAGAGGATGATCGTCACCTCCGGCTACAACGTCTATCCCGCTCAGCTCGAGAACATCCTCGACGCCCACGAGAAGGTGCAGATGAGCTGCATCATCGGGGTACCAGACCCCTACAAGATGCAGAAGGTAAAGGCCTTCGTCATGCTCCGCCCCGGCAACGAGCCCACTCAGGAGACCAAGGACGAGCTTCTGGCCTACTGCCGCAAGTACATCGCCAAGTACGCCATGCCCTACGACATCGAGTTCCGCAAGGAGCTGCCCAAGACCCTTGTGGGCAAGGTGGCATACCGCGTGCTCGAAGAGGAAGAGGCTAAGAAGAACCAGACTGCTGACCAAAAGTAATCTGCATGAAGTCAGACAGTTCAAAGATTATAAAAGGCGTAGGCTTCCAGCGCGGAGTCTACGCCTTTTGCCGTACATTCATCGGCCCCTTCGTCAACATTATCCTGCATATCACCTACAAGCCCTGCAAGGTGAAGAGCCGCACTTTCCTGTGCCTGGGCAACCACACCCAGAACCTCGACCCCGCCCTGATGGTCATCGGCACCCGGAGGCACATGCGCTTCGTGGCCAATGCCTCCCTGACCCGGGGCATTGCAGGATTCTTCCTCAACCCCCTCTTCGGCATTATCCCCCGGGAGAAGGGCGCAAAGGGGGACGCCGCCATCGCCCTGATAGAGGCCAATCTGAGGGCAGGCGTCTCTGTGGGAATGTTCCCCGAGGGCAACCGCAGCTGGGACGGGGAGACTGAGTACATCTCACCCCGCACCGCCGCCCTGGTCAAGGATACGGGCGTGGCCTTGCTGACCTACCGTCTCACCGGAGGGTACCTTCTGCGGCCGCGGTGGGCCGACCACAAGCGGAGGGGGCCTATGCGGGGAGAATTGGTCCATGAATACACTCCGGAGGAAATATCCCGCATGACGGTGGAGGAGGTCTACGCTGCCATCTGCCGGGACCTGAGGGTCAATGCCTATGAGGAGCAGGCCGTTTCAGGGGCTCTCTACCGCGGGAAGGCCCTGGCCGAGGGACTGCAGTACGCCGCCTACCTCTGTCCGCACTGCCTCCGTTTCGGCACCGTGGAGACGCGGGGCAACTGGCTCACGTGCAGCTGCGGCCTGACGGCCAAATATCTGGAGACCGGGTCGTTCGAGAAGGGGATGTACATGCCTTTCGACAATTTTGCCGAGTGGAACCGTTTCCAGAAGCGCTGGGTGCATGAGCACTGCGCGGAGCTCAGGCAGAAGACAGCACAGCCGATTGTGCACGACGACAGCTGTTTCAAGCTCACTGTCAAGAAGGACGGGGTGTTCTCGCAGCTTTCGGACAGCGCGTCGGTGGCCATGTACGGTGACCGGCTGGAACTTTCGTATGAGGGGCATCACGAGGTGTTCAGTATCGAGGAGATCACCGGTTACGGCACATTCCTCTCCCGCTCGATGTACTTCAACTGCGGACCTTCGCTCCGCTATCAGCTCATCGCCACCAAACCTGTATCCACCCTGAAATACTATGCTCTCTGGCGCGGTCTCTCCGGCCGTGAATATCTCTAGAGCTGAAATCTTTCGAGCTGCAGCATGAGCATGCCGGGGGAGATGTCCTTGAAGATGACTTTCTTGTCGCGGTCGAGGAGATAGAGGGAGGGGATGGCGCGGACGTCGTAGGTGAGGTTGTCGCGGATGTCCAGGTCGTGATTGTAGCCCGTAATCCAGACTTCGGGATAATCGCTCAGGCCCTTGTGCCACTCGGCCAGGTCCTCGTCGATGTAGATGCTGAGAAGAGTGAGGCGGCCTTCCCTGTGCAGGCTGTTGATCAGAGGGGAGTCCTTGAGCATGGCTATGATGCTTCGGCAGGCGGGGCATCCGGGATTGGAGAACAGGAGCAGGGTGTATTCTCCCGGGGTGGAGTAGAGGGTGTGCGGCAGACCCTTCGCATCGGTGTATGCAAAATCCGCGGCTGCTGTGCCGGGGCTGTTGGCGGTGCATGAGCTCAGCTGGCTGAGGTAGTAGGTGCTGTAGTGATCTCCAGTGCGGCGGGTGCGCAGTACGCTTTCTATTACAGGGATATAGAGGCCTTCGTTGCGCAGCTCTGACTGGGGGTTCCACAGGGCCGATTCCATGGTGGATGTGATAAAGTCGTAGACCCTCCCTGAAGTATCGGTATCAAGGGTGGCCTCTGCCTGCGAAATCATCCTTTTCTGTGCCTCCAGGGCGTCAGGGTAGGGTATGGACCACAGAGTGATGATATATTCCCTGAAAGCTGCTAAAATGTCCTTTTTTGCGACCCCTCCGATAAGGGTGTCAGATATGTCCCGCCACACGGAGGCTGAGTCGAAATAGCGGTTCCAGTAATGTTGGGCGGCATACTCTGCTGCTTCCTGTCCGCTGAGCAGTGCAGGAACGCTTACCGAAGGGAACTGCTGCGGCCCCCGGTTCTGCTCTTTGGCTGAATGAAAATTACACCCGCCTATGAAGGCGGGTGCAATTGCCAAAAAAAGTAAAGTTATGAAAAAAGATTTCTTCATCTTGTTTGTTGACCTAAGAGGATTCGAACCTCTACAGACAGAACCAAAATCTGTAGTGCTACCATTACACCATAGGTCAATACCGCGCGGCAAAGTTAGTTAATTTTTCTCAAAAACAAAACCGGCGGAAGTTTGTGTTATTCCGCGACTACACAGATGGCGACGCGGTTCTTCTCGGGTGTGTCGAAGGGGTTCTCCCTGTCGCCCTTGTATGCGATGTAGACTCTGTCGGAGGCGATGCCTGCTGCCTTGATGGCGGCCGCCACGTTCTCTGCCCTCTCCTCCGAGAGCTCCATGTTGCGGCTCTCGCTGCCTGTCTCGGCGTCAGCGTGTCCGGTTACGGTCACCGTGGTCTGCGGGTTCTCCTTCAGCAGGGCGATGACCTCGTCGAGCTTGGCTGTCTCGCTGTCGCGGATCTCGCTGCGTCCGATGGTGAAGTAGATGTCGCGGGTCACCGCCTCGAA
>DVGV01000034.1 GCA_018712545.1 Candidatus Coprenecus merdigallinarum
TCGGAATTCCTTTGAAGCATTGTTCTATGCACAGCATATCGGTAGTGAGATGCTCCCGCAATTATTGGAACATCGGGACAAGTTGCTTAATGAGTTAAACCAGGCGAAAAGGAGGGACGAGGATGAATATAAACAATTGTGTTCGTGGGTTGCGGGCTATGAGCAGCATTTGAAGAAAGTTCTCATGGAACTGGATCTGGATTGGATTGGGGCGGTCATTGATGCTGGAGAATATGTCAGGAAACTTAAAGAATATCTGAAATCGGATCATAATCCCCAATCCCAGATAGACACAGATGCTATAAGCGATATGCTCCAAATAACAGAAAGCCTGTCTCAGATTCAGAACGCGATTTACAGAATGTCCAGACGGTTAATTTGCAGCATAACAGTAAGTATATTGGATAATTATAAATTTTAATTATGGCTAAGCTATGCTCCGAAAAAGTACATACCGGTTTTCTGTCCGTAATATTTCATCGGCGACTTATTGAAATCTCCGCAGGATCAGTCTGTGGCGGGCTTCGTCCGTGTCGGGGTGACAAGTGATACCGTCCATTCTCCGCTCTGGCCCAGGATCCTGCTCGGACTGCCAGGCTTGCTTTTGTATATGATCCGGTTCTTGCGGTCGGCGATAAAGTCCGTGTATTGGCCTTTGTCATTCATCCGTCCTATGACGTAATCGTCTGAGAGGTTTGCTATCTTAAGCAGGAAGATGTGGTCATCTATTGACTGTATGAGTTTCATGTCGTCATTACCATCACCCACTTCCAGAACATCCTCGGGAGTGATTTTGTCCGGACCGAAGTCAAGGAAGCAATGCTGCTTCAATTCTCCGTCCCTGCTGTTAAACAGATAGACATCTCCGAAAGGAGGATAGTTGTGCAGCCAGCCTTCACGGACTTTGTTCAGCTGTCCTGACCCGTAATGAACATAGGGGTTGGGTTCGTAGTTGTAGCGTATTACCGTCCTGCGGTTTTCCTCTCCGAAAAGAGTGTCGGTCACAGCGATACGGATGAGGTCAGGGTTCCAGTGCGAGAGATTGACTATGAGGTTCCCGTCTTCCAGAAACTCCATGCAGTCTGCATCGTAGGACGTGGGCACCGTGCAGATGTGCCTGAGGTCCTTGCCGTAGTGTATCAGGTTGTTTGCGACGGCATCCTCTATCCAGACACTGCCGTCAGGGGCTGTTGCGAAATCGGATATGCCGAGATATTCCCCTGGACCGCGTCCCATTGCTCCGATCTGCCTGATGAACCGGCCGTTGCCGTCAAATGCCAGCAGCCGGTATTCCCTTATGGCCGGATTGTCCAGGACGTATATCCTGTCTTCGGTTATGCCGCTTCCGGTATCCTGTGCCGGACTGTCAGTACCAGTGACATCGCCTGCAAACTTGACCTTTATGGGATTGGCCGGTATGGTCAGTCGCCGTCCGCCACGAGCTCGATGACCCTGGTTTCTGTCGCGAGACTGTCCAGCACGGCATCCGTCAGCGCCCCTCCGTCCTCATATCTGTACAAGTCGATGACCTCTATGCCGCTCCGGCTATTTTCCCCGATGCATCCGCCGAGCAGTGCTGTTGCGGCATTCCTCCTCTTTCGTTTTCTTAGTTGTGGCACTTTCCCCTCTTTCCACCTTCCGAAGGTGCGCGGAATTCCCGCGTTTTTTGCTCACCTTCCGAAGGTGCGCAATCGGCCGGGACCATCTGTAGGGCCTGTACGCGCGTTTTTGTTTCCAGCCGCCTCATCCCACCTTCCGAAGGTGTGCAGTTTTCCCGCATTTTCTGCCCACCTTCCGAAGGTGCGCAATCGCGCGGGGCCCTCTGTAGCGCCTGTGCCCGCGTTTTCGTTTCCAGCCACTTTCTCCCACCTTCCGAAGGTGTGCAGATTTCCCGCATTTTCTGCTCACCTTCCGAAGGTGGGTTCTGTGATGCCGGATCACCGGCTGTATGTATGATTTTTATACAATTTTCAAAAAATTAGACACTTGTCGTATGAATTTTATACAATTGAATGTTTTTGAGAATTGCTTAAGTAGCTATGATACAGCGATATACTCGATAAGGCATAATTTTTGTAGCGAATAATTGCAGTAACCTATTTAGTAACAAAACAATATGAAATCCTTTCTCCGATTCGTATCCCGCAACAGGCTCTATACGGTAATAGAGGTGGCCGGCATGGCCATCGCCCTGGCGTTCATTATCTTCATAGGCACGTACGTGACTCAGGAGCGCAGCTACGACACGTTTGTCGGTGACGATGTCTATGTCGGCTCGGATGCGGAGTTCTTCAGTCTCAGCGGTACTGTCAAAGGGGCTGTGGAGGGCCGCTATCCGGATATCGAGGCTGTCTGCAGGACAGTCGGCACCATGTCCGTCAACGGGTGGGACCTGAGTGTGTCGGTCGGGGACAGGACCATGGTGCAGAATGCCCTATGCGTGGACTCCAATTTCCTGTCGCTCATCCCGCTTCCTATGGCGGCAGGTGACCGGAAAGGGGCTCTGGAGGCTGTGGGCTCGGTTATTGTCTCGCAATCGTTTGCGAATACATATTTCCCCGGGGGCAATGCGGTGGGCAACGGCATTGACATAACGGCCGGGGACGGGAAGACTACGCTGACCATAACGGGAGTGTTCGAGGATATGGAGCGGACCGTGCTGCCCGGGTGCGACATGATCTACCGCCTGGATATGCTGGAGAGGTTCCTGCCTCATCTGACGCGCAACGGCTACGGCTCTACGGTGACCTTTTACAAGGTGCGCGAAGGTGCTGACGTGAACTGGCTGGGCCGGGAAATCCTCGGCATCCTGAAGGAGAGCGACGAGATGTATATCTCAGGCGTCTGTACGGAGTACGACCTCGTGCCGTTCAAGAAGATACACTACGGGGCAGGAGCCACCTCCCGCGCCTTTTTCGAGAATATTGTCAACCGGGACATGCTGCGGCTGGTCACCGCCGCCGGAGTGCTGCTGCTGGTATTCGCCCTGCTCAACTACATCTCGCTGACCACTGCCCAGGTGGGGGTCAGAGTCAAGGAGATGGCGACGCGCAGGCTGATAGGCTCTTCCCGCGGGGGTGTCATCCTCCGCTACATCGGGGAGTCCTTTGTCGTGACGGCCGTATCGTTCGTCCTCGGATTTGTCCTGGCTGAGGCCGCCGCCCCTATGTTCAGTGCCCTTATCGGGAAAAATTACAGTCCGCTGTCGTCCCTGACCTGGGGCACCGCCGCTCTGTGGGCCGGAGTCATCGTGCTGCTGTCCGTCATAGCCGGTATCGTCCCGGCCCTGATGGTTTCCCGCTACAGGCCGATAGACATAGTCAGGGGCGAGTTCACGCGGACCGGCAGAATGGTGCTCGGAAGGATTTTCCTCGTTGTCCAGAATACAGCAGCCATCGGGGCCGTCGCGATAGCCATTGCCATGTTCCTGCAGCTGCGCCACATGGTGGAGAGGCCCATGGGCTATACCCGGGATTCCCTGGTGGATGTGACCGTCTCCAACACTCAGGACCCGGACGATTTTCTCAAGGACCGGCTCAAATCCCTGCCGTGCGTGGCGGATGCCGGATGGGTGCAGGGCTGTCCGGCCGGGAGCCGTAGGGCTTACTGGGGGGTGCAGATTGACGGGAACCGCTACAACATAGTGATGTATGGCGGCGATACTACGGCATTGCGCCTTTTAGGAGTGAAGGTGCTCAGTCAGAACTCCGACCCTCTGCCGAATACCAGCTCTTATACCCGCAGGGCCGCCGCTGCTCTGGGATATGGTCTGGACATGACTCAGTTCGAGTTTGACAACGGGGCAATAAGGGTTTGCGGCATCATCGACGACCTCTTGTTGGGCAATGCCAACTCCTCCGGCAATGATCTGCTGATCTGGACGTTGCAACCCACTCAGTCTGAATACATCGGAAATCACATGTCCCTGGTGGTCAAGATCAACGGCGACCCGGCCGACGCGGTGCGTGCTATACAGGAGCTGTACGCTGAGGAGAAGCCGGAGCTGGATGTCACGGTGAGGACCTACGAGGAGATCTACCGCAGGGCCTATGCTTCGGAGGACCGCAGCCTCAGGCTCACCAGCCTTTTCGCCCTGCTGACCATCGTCCTGACGGTCATGGCCATGGTCGCCATGAGCACCTACTACGCCCGTCAGAGGGCCAAGAGCACCGCCATCCGCAAGATTATGGGCTGCCCCCGGCTGGAAATCTACACCCATACCCTCGCCAGCTTCCTGTCGGCCTCGCTGATTGCCGCGGTCATTGCCACTCCTCTGATTTACACCTACACCGGACGCTGGCTGCAGACCTACTCCTACCGCATTGACAACCATTGGTGGATATACCTGCTGGCCCTGCTCATCGTGGGGGTGATAGCCGCGCTTTCCATCTCATACCGGGCCGTGCAGCTGATGAACACCAATCCGGTGCTGGCTTTGAGAAAGGACTGAGTGGACGGAGTGTAGATGTATCTATTTGTCATAAAAGGCTCAAACAAGCACGATTCTTCTTATCTTTGCCTCTGATAACAGAATAGAGTATATGACAAGAAAGAAAAGACCCTCTTCCCGTCCGCGTGGAAAGCACGGGAAGAATCAGACGCCTGACCAGAAGGCAATGCAGAAGGAGCTGAATCTCAAGAGGAAGGAGCGTTCGGGCGGCAAGAAGAAATCCAAAGGAAAGAAGGAGCATTTCAACAAGGAGGAGCTGGCCGGTACGGTGAGCATGACCCGCGAGGGCTACGGCTTCGTGGAGGTGCCGGACAGGGACAATGATGTGTTCGTGCCTCAGCACAAGATGCGCGGGGCTCTCAACGGCGATATAGTCAAGGTGCTGACGACCAAGGCCAAGGGTGTCGGTGCAGACGGCAAACCCAAGCGTATCGAGGGCGAGATAATCACAGTGCTCGAGCGCTCTTCCAAGCCTCATATCGGGGTTCTGCAGATATCCCGCGGTGAGGCCTGGCTGATCATGGAGAGCCGCAATATGCCCTACGATATCAGCATACCCCTCAAGGAGATAGACCGCTGGTTCGGAAAAGGCGGAATACTCGACAGCATACACAATGCCGTTTCCGGTGCTGATGAGGAAATGCCGCAGGAAGTTGTCGGAACAGGCGGTAATGCGGGGACGGGAAGTACGGAGTCAGGCGGCAGGAAAGTCCCTCAGCGGACCTGGAAGCCCGGCGAGGTGTCGGGCCTGAAGGCCGCCGTCATCGTGACCGACTGGCCGAGGAAGGCTCCGGCCCCGACAGGCCGTATCATAGACGTACTGGGCGAGCCTGGTGCCAACGACACCGAGATGCACGCCATCCTGGCCGAGTACGGTCTGCCCTACCGCTTCGAGCCCGAGGTGGAGGCCGCAGCCGAGGCCGTGCCGGACAAGATAACCCCCAAGGACATAGCCGAACGCAGGGATTTCCGCAAGGTGACCACATTCACTATTGACCCTGCCGACGCAAAGGACTTCGATGACGCCCTCTCTTACCGCGAGCTCGAGGACGGCAACATAGAGGTAGGAGTGCATATCGCCGATGTGACCCACTATGTGACCCCTGGCTCCATCATCGATAAGTGCGCCTACGAACGCGGTACCTCGGTCTACTTAGTGGACCGCACAGTGCCCATGCTCCCCGAGAAGCTCTCGAACAACCTGTGCTCCCTGAGACCGGGCGAGGAAAAGCTCTGTTTCTCGGCAGTATTTGACATCACACCTACAGGAGTGGTCAAGAAGAGCTGGTTCGGCCGCACCATCATCAAGTCCGACTACCGCTTCAACTACGACGAGGCCCAGGCCGTCATCGAGACCGGCAACGGCCCGCTCGCCAAGGAGATCACCGCCCTGCACAAGATAGCCTCAGTCCTGAGGAAGAAACGCTTCGCCGCCGGTGCCATCGCCTTTGAGCGGCCCGAGATGAAGGTCGAGGTAGACGAGACGGGCAAGCCGGTAAGGGTTTACGAGAAGATATCCAAGGAGGCCAACTGGCTCATCGAGGAGTTCATGCTGCTGGCCAACCGCTCCGTGGCCGAGTACGTGGGCAAGGTGCCCAAGAGCAAGAATGCCAAGACCTTCGTCTACCGCGTCCACGAGGATCCCAACGAGGAGAAGCTCGGAGTGCTCCGCAAGTTCGTCCGCCTCTTCGGTTACGACTTCCAGATGGAGCCCGGGGCAAAGGAGGACGGTCAGAAAGAAGACCCCGCCAAGTTCCCCGATGGAGTCAAGGTCAAGGAGATCAAGGGCAAGAACGTGGCCCAGCGCATCAACAATCTCCTGGGCACCGTCAAGGGCCGTCCCGAGGAGGAGGCCGTAGTGATGATGGCTCTGCGCTCCATGGCCCGGGCTCACTATACCACCGACAACGTCGGCCATTACGGTCTGGCGTTCAAGTACTATACCCATTTCACCTCACCCATCAGGCGTTATCCGGATATGATGGTTCACCGTCTGCTGGCCATGTACCTGGCCGGAGTCGAGTCCCAGAACAAGGAATACTACGAGACCTGCTGCCAGTACGCTTCCCAGCGCGAGCAGATAGCTACCGAGGCCGAGCGTTCCAGCATCAAGTACAAGCTCTGCGAGTATATGCAGGACAAGGTCGGCCAGATATTCCCCGGTACCGTTTCGGGCCTGACCGAGTGGGGTCTCTACGTGGAGACCGAGCCGGACAAGGTGGAGGGTATGGTGCCTGTCAGGGACATTCCAGGCGACTTCTACCAGTTCGACGAGGAAACCTATTCCATCGTGGGCCGTTCCCGCGGACGCCGCTTCACCATGGGCGACAAGGTCTGGATCCGGGTGGTCCGCGCTTCTCTTGAGCAGAAAATTATCGATTATGAACTTGTTGAGGAACCACAGTCAGCATCTCAGCCCGCTGCAGAGCCTGGACAGCCGGCTCCCGCAAAACCCGCAGCCCGCAGAACCCGCAAACGCAGCAAGTAAGACCGGCGGCATCATCCTCGCCGCCATCTCTTCCCTGACATTCGGCTTCGTGCCGTTTTTCTCAGTCACCCTCATGGACGCGGGCTTCTCGCCGTTCGAGGTGCTCGCCTACCGCTGGGGTGTGGCTACCCTCGTGCTGCTGGCCGTGGGCCTGCTCATGCGCAAGTCCTTCCGCGTTCCGAAGGGCGCCTGGCTTCCACTGCTGACCGTCAGCTTTTTCTGTGCCCTGACCGCCATCAGCCTGCTGATAGCCTACGAGAACATCGCCAGCGGAGTCGCCTCTACGATTCACTTCATGTACCCGCTCTTCGTGGCCGCCGTCATGATGACGGTCTTTCACGAGCCCCGCTCCTGGGTCAAGATCGGTGCCATCATCCTCTCTCTGGTCGGAGCCGGCTTCCTGGCAGGAGGCGACATCCGGCTCGAGGACGGCAATGTCACCGCCGGCATTCTCTGGGCCGCACTCTCGGTCATAGCCTACGGTACCTACATCGTCGGCGTGCGCAAGACAGCCGTCCAGAACATGCCGACCCTCCCCCTGACCGTCTACGTCATGGGCTTCGGCGCCGTCAGCTTCACCCTCCTCGGCATGCTCTCCGGCGGAGTCCGCTGGGTGCCCCTCTCCGACGGCTTCCTCTGGGCCAATATCCTCGGCATCGCCCTGCTCGGCACCGCCGTCTCCAACATCACCCTCGTCGCCGCCATCAAGCGCATCGGCCCCACCCTCAGCGCCATCCTCGGAGCACTCGAACCCCTCACCGCCGTGGTCATAGGCGTCCTGGCCCTCTCTGAGGCCTTCACCCTCCGCACCGCCGCCGGCATCATCCTGATCATCATCGCCGTCACCGCCGTAGTTCTCTCCGAAGGCCGGCATGAAAAGAAAGAATAGGTAAAATCAAGATTAATCAATATCTTTGAGGTAAAATGTATATGTAGATTATGGATAATATCGGGGACAGTGGGATTGTCATATACCAGACAGAAGATGGAGTGACACAGATTGATGTAAGGCTGGAGGATGAAAATCTATGGCTTACTCAGCAACAGATGGCGGATCTTTACCAGACTTCCAGGACGAATGTCGTGGAGCACATCAAGCACATATATGAAGAGCAGGAACTTGATGAAGCTACAACCTGTCGGAATTTCCGACAGGTTCGGCAGGAGGGAATGAGGAAGGTTGAACGGGAGATACCCTTCTATAATCTTGATATGATTATATCATTGGGATATAGAGTGAAATCGCGTATTGCAACACATTTCCGCCGTTGGGCTTCGGAACGTCTGAAGGAGTATATGATTAAAGGTTTCACGATGGATGACGGGCGGTTGAAACAAATGGCAGGCGGAGGATATTGGCGTGAGTTGCTTGCCCGTATCCGGGATATCCGCTCCTCTGAAAAAGTGATGTACCGCCAGGTTCTGGATTTGTATGCTACAAGTGTTGATTATGATCCCAAGTCGGCAGAATCAATTCAATTTTTTAAGATCGTTCAGAATAAACTGCATTATGCTGCGCATGGGCATACGGCAGCTGAAGTTATCTACGAACGGGCTGATGCAGATAAGCCTTTTATGGGATTGACCTCTTTTGCCGGCGGACAACCTGTAAAGAGCGATGTCGTTAATGCCAAGAATTACTTGTATGAGGATGAACTTAAAGTTCTTAATAACCTAGTTTCCGGATACTTTGATTTTGCCGAAATACAGGCTATACGGCATCAGCCGATGTATATGGCTGACTATATCAGACAATTGGATAATATCTTGACATCTACCGGAGAAAAGTTGCTGTCAGGAGCCGGGCGCGTATCTCATAAACAGGCAGAAGAGAAAGCTGTTGCTGAATTTAGGAAATACCAGGCGAAAACACTTTCCCCGGTAGAAGAAGCTTATTTTGAGACTATCAAAACCTTAACGGCTAAAACTTCCAGGAAAAATAAAGAGGACGGGAACAGTGATAAATCTTGAAAATACAATGGAAATAGTTTTTGCAACGGGCAACCGCCACAAGGTCGAGGAGGCCGCACAGATTCTGGGTCCGGAGTTCCGGTTGAGGACTCCGGCGGAACTTGGTATTAATGAGGATATTCCGGAGACTTCGGATACTCTGGAGGGCAATGCGCTCCAGAAGGCGGAGTACGTCTATAAGAAGACAGGTCTGCCGTGTTTTTCGGATGATACGGGGCTTTTCGTGGACGCTCTCGGCGGGGCGCCCGGGGTGCTCTCGGCCCGCTATGCCGGTCCGGGGAAGAAGGCTGAGGACAATGTCCGCAAGCTCCTCTCCGAATTGAAGGACGTGCCCGCGGAGCAGGACGGCCGCAGGATGCGCACCGCCCGTTTCCGCTGCGTGGTGGCATACGTCAGCGGCAGCGGGGAGAAGGTCTTCGAGGGCAGGGTAGAGGGGGAGATTGCCGCCGCTCCCTCCGGAAAGGACGGCTTCGGCTATGACCCGGTCTTCCTTCCGGAGAAATACGGTCTTCAGAAGACTTTCGCCGAGCTCACCCATGAGCGGAAAAATGCCATTTCCCACCGCGGCGAGGCCATGAGGCAGTTCGCGGAGTGGATGCGGAGGGAGCATCTGACCGGCGGCGGGCGATGATGATAGTCCTTCATACCACCCGCTACGGCGACACCTCCCTGATAGTCCACGGCTATACTCGGGAGGAGGGGCGCACCAGCCTCATGCTGCGCGGAGCCTTCCGTACCTCCGGCAAGCGGCGGCCCTCCCATCCGGGGGCGGTCCTCCTGCATCCGCTCAGTATTGTCAATTATGTGGCCTCCAAAAGCCC
>DVGV01000035.1 GCA_018712545.1 Candidatus Coprenecus merdigallinarum
TCATTGATGTCCTTCTCGAAATCAGTACAGCCCGAAAATGCGAACACTCCGCAGATCAGCGCGAGTGCCGCAACAATGTGAAAAAATTGTTTTTTCATAACTGCATTTAGTTTGTTACACATAGTTATAATTAAAAAAAGTTGTTATCATCCATATAAAAATGCTGACAAAAACTCGCACAAATATATGTAGAGTTTTTTTTCAATGCAAAAATTTTTGAGGATATTGCTAATTTGTTGTTTTTCTTTCGTCCCTTACCCATATATAATAATGCCGCGCGGCGGGTCAATCTTTAAGTTTGGTCTTGTCATACTGAGGTGCAAATATACATTTTTTTTTCGCAGCTGACGCTAAGAATCGAGAAAGTGCAGGCTGTCACCGAAAAGATAGTAAAGGACTATCCATACGGCGAACCGGGTGCCTTTGCCGATGAGCATAAACAGGGCACACTTGCCGAAGTGCAGCTTATAGAACCCCAGACCGATGGCAAAGACATCGCCTACAAAGGGCAGCCACGTAAGGAAGGCCAGCAGGGAGCCGTACCTGTCGATCCTGGATTTCTGTTTAAGCAGGGTCTCTTCCTTGACGTGAAACCATTTCTCGATCCACTCCCACTTGCCGATGCGGCCTATCCAGTAGGAGGTGAGCCCTCCCAGCCAGTTGCCGGCGGTGGCGCAGATCCATGAAACCGACGGATCGCCTCCTGCCAGGAGTATACCTATAATAAGAAAGTCGGACGAGAAGGGAACGACGGTAGCGGCGATAAAGGTTCCGATGAAAAGGCCGGCGTACCCGAGGTCAAGTAGAAATTCCAGGTCCATTGTCTTACTTTCTTATTCTTTTGAAAAAATCTGTCATTATGGCGCTACACTCTCCGGACAGGATACCGCTGCTCACCTTCGTGCGGGGATGCAGGAGGGAGGGGGAAAAAAGGGTGTAGCCGCGCTTTGGGTCCGGTGCTCCGTAGACTACCGCTCCGACCTGGGTCCAGGCCATCGCGGCGGCGCACATCGGGCAGGGCTCGACAGTGACGTAGAGGGTGCATTCCGGGAGGTACTTGCCTCCGATGTAGGCGGTGGCGGCCGTCATGGCCAGCATCTCGGCGTGAGCGGTGGGGTCGTGCAGGGTCTCGGTCTGGTTATGCGCCCGGGCGATGATCCGCCCCTCGCACACCACTACCGATCCGATGGGGATCTCCCCCTCGGCCTCGGCCCTCTGCGCTTCTTTCAGGGCCTCGCGCATGTATTTCTCGTGGTCAGTGTTCATCGTCGTTCAATATTTTCCAGTAGCCGTTCTTCTTTGCGCCTGCCCTTTCTATGATACCTTTCTCCCTGAGTCGGTCAATCGCCCGCTTTATCGTGCTCCTCGACTTTTTAGTATTGGCCGCCATCTCTTCAATCTTGACAGAAGGATTCTCCGCTATAAGTTGTAGGACAGCTATTTCTGTCAAGGATGCCTTTCCGGTCAAATTGTTTAAAGGTTCATTTTGAGCCTTTAAATTGGACTTTAAAGGTTCATTTCGGACCTTTAACCTGTCAGCTTTTATATGCAGGGTCCTGTTCCGCAAGTCGGCCTCTTCGTTCAGAAGGAGATGTCGCAAAAATCTTTCCAGCGGCTCTGTGGTGGCTGTTATTCCGTTTTTCAGGTCATTGTAATTGGCCCTGACAAGGGCGTTCCTGAAAAACCATGAGTGCCTTTCGAATGTATCGTTTCCTACATTGAACCCGAAACTGCGGAGATATTTTATCAGGAATACCGCAGTTGTGCGGGTGTTGCCTTCTCCAAAAGGATGCACCTGCCAAAGATTGGATATAAATCTTGCAATATGCCGCACAGCCTCATCTGCTGTCAGTCCCTCGTATGAAAAATCCCTTTCAGTAGAGATGTCGTATTCCAGGGTCTCGGTTATCAGGCCGGCACCGGCATATATTACTGTACCTCCGTCCAATACCCATTCTTTTTTGGTGATGTTATAGTCCCGGATGCGGCCGGCGAATTTGTAAATGCCTGTGAAAAGATACCGATGGATACGGATGAGTTCCGCCGGAGTCATGGAGAATGCCTGTTCTGCGAGAAGTTCGGTGATTCTGTAAGAGACTGTGTCTGCCTCCTTTGTCCGCTCATCACTACCGGCGTCTTCCCTTGCTGTGCGGCTCTCATAGTAGGACTCAATGCGCTGCCGTACTTCCCGAAGCGAGATGTCTCCCTCGATATGCTCGCGGGCGGTATCAATAAGGTACGCCGAGGGCTTCAGTCCGTCCACGTCCTGAAGTCCGATGGCCGTGCGCCATGCCTGCGCCCGCTCCGCCCTCGACGGCTCACCCTCCCTTATATATTCCTCAAAGTCCATCATGGCTATCTGATTATAGGTGTACTACAATGTCAATATCAGTATTCACAATCCATTTGCCGGATTTTGTCGGGCCGTCATACCGCAGTATGCCGTGTTCCCGGAGATATTTTATCTCTCTTTTTATGGTAGCTTCCGATATCTTCAACTGTCCGGACATTTGCGCCCGTGTAATTCTTCCGTCGGCCTTTATCAATCTCAATATCTCGTCCTGCCTGAGGGTAACAGATACTGTATTTTGGGGCTCATTTTGGGGCTCATTTTGGGGCTCATTTTGGACAAATACCGGATGAATGGGGAATGTCACGATAAAGTAAGTTCTGGCATCGTCAGTCTCAAAGGAGGCAGCAGGGGATCCGTTGGCTTTCATTTCCTTGATTATAGTAGGAATGCCGGTAGCCTTTCCCTCCGTCAGATCCAGTTCCTTGAGAAAGTCCCCGAGTTTGCGGTTACGGTAACGCCGGGCATGAGCTACGCCACGGTTAAGGTCATCCAATTTTATAGACCGGTCCGGTCCGCCGTAGCTGATAATCCGTATGCAGTCCGGCTCAATAGTGATCTCCACAGGCTCGCGCATCTGGTAATCCCTGTGGTAAAGACTGTTGACCACTGCTTCTTCCAATGCCTGATACGGATAATTGAAGAAACGCCCTGCCACGATGTCCATCTGCTGAAGTATATCTGAAAACCTGGACTCTTCGATACTGTCTGCAAGTCGACTTCCCGTCTTGATCAGGAAATCCCTCACCAGAGTCCTGGATATGTCTTTCAGCGATGCCTGCATATTTGCGCGGTCATCGAACGGTATCTGATTGGTCAGTTCCAGCAATTCCTTTTCAAATTCTCCCTTTGCGATGATAGACGAGGAGTTGTAGCGGATATAATAATTGTAGCGTTTATGTTTGGACGTAACTTCGTCAGGCACCTTATACGGGCGGTTGGTACCGCCAGGAATCCAGATGACCAGCACTTTCTTCCCGTCCACATCCTCAAGGCTTGTGTGTGGATAGTATGCCGGTTGGATCAGATTGTTGAAACCGATCATATCCTTTTCTATCGGCTCTATTTCATTTAGTTCCAACCCTTTTACCGGTCTCATTGGCCGTCCGTTCTGCTCTTGTACGCCAATTATGATATAACCGCCTCCGCTGTTGTCGAAATCATTGGCAAAGGCGCAGATTGAGCGGTAGATGGCATCGGGATTCCATCCTTTCTTGTATTCGATGCGTGCCCCTTCGATGGACGTTGCGCTCAGCAGCTGCTCTATATTGACAGGTATCGGCATTATTCCAAATTAATTTTGGCAAAAATACGCAGAAGCCGAGAGCAATGCAAGCGAACTTGTTCAAATTGCGTTGCCCGTACGTATACGTAGCAGTATATCTGACTTAGGTTGTGCAAAGTGACAATTTGGCAGAGTGTGCGGAGTGGCACTCAATTTGTTTAATGAGTCTGTGCAAGTTGAAAACAACTAAAAATTAAAAGATATGAACATTAGACCTTTAGCAGACAGAGTGCTCGTAGAGCCCAAAGAAGCTGAGACCAAGACAGCAAGCGGAATCTATATTCCCGAGACAGCAAAAGAGAAACCCCAGCAGGGTAAGGTAATCGCTGTAGGCAGCGGTAAGAAGGATGAGCCCATGGAACTGAAAGTGGGTGACACCGTTCTCTACGGAAAGTATTCCGGAACCGAGATCACCGTTGACGGCAAGGACTATCTGATGATGCGTCAGTCGGACGTGCTGGCAGTTCTTTAATTCTGTGAAGTGTTTAACTTTTAAAAACTAAAAATTATGGCAAAAGAAATCAAATTCAATATGGAAGCCCGCAGCCTGATGAAGGAAGGCGTGGACGCTCTTGCAAATGCAGTGAAGGTAACCCTCGGTCCTAAGGGACGCAACGTGGTTATCGACAAGAAATTCGGTGCTCCCCAGGTTACCAAGGACGGTGTTACCGTAGCCAAGGAAGTGGAGCTCGAGGACCGTTTCCAGAACATGGGTGCCCAGATGGTAAGGGAAGTGGCATCCAAGACCAACGACCAGGCCGGTGACGGTACCACCACCGCTACTGTCCTCGCACAGGAAATCATCAGCGTAGGTCTGAAGAACGTGACTGCAGGCGCCAACCCCATGGATCTGAAGCGCGGTATCGACAAGGCAGTTGAAGCTGTCGTTGCCGACCTGAAGAAGCAGACCCAGGAAGTAGGTGAGGATATGGCAAAGGTAGAGCAGATCGCCACCACATCCGCCAACAACGACGCTTTCATCGGCAAGCTCATCGCAGAGGCAATGGGTAAGGTGAAGAAAGAGGGTGTCGTTACAGTTGAGGAGGCCAAGGGCACTCAGACCGAGGTCAAGGTCGTTGAGGGCATGCAGTTCGACAGAGGTTACATCTCTCCCTACTTCATGACCAACCCCGACAAGATGGAGGCCGTTCTCGAGAACCCCAAGATCCTGATCACCGACAAGAAGATCTCCTCCATGAAGGACCTTCTCCCCATCCTCGAGCCCATCGCACGTAACAGCGAGTCCCTCCTTATCATAGCTGAGGACGTAGACGGCGAGGCTCTGACAACTCTGGTAGTCAACAGACTCCGCGGAACGTTGAAGGTCGCTGCCGTGAAGGCTCCCGGATTCGGTGACCGCCGCAAGGAGATGCTTCAGGATATCGCCACACTGACAGGTGCCCAGGTAATCTCCGAGGAGAGAGGCTTTACCCTCGAGAACACCACACCCGACATGCTCGGAAAGGCCGACAAGGTGACCATCGACAAGGAGAACACCACCATCGTCAACGGCAAGGGTGACAAGGACGCTATCGCTGACCGCGTAGCCCAGATCCGCAAGCAGATCGAGAAGACCACTTCCGACTACGACCGCGAGAAACTCCAGGAGAGACTGGCCAAGCTGGCCGGCGGTGTGGCTGTCCTCTATGTAGGCGCAGCATCCGAGGTCGAGATGAAGGAGAAGAAGGACAGGGTAGAGGACGCTCTGAACGCTACCCGCGCTGCAGTAGAAGAGGGTATCATCCCCGGCGGCGGTGTCGCCTTCATCCGTGCCATCGAGGCTCTGAAGGGCCTGAAGGGTGAGAACGAGGACGAGCAGACCGGTATCAACATCGTGGCCAAGGCCATCGAGGCTCCTCTGCGCACCATCGCCGAGAACGCAGGTGTTGAGGGCAGCGTAGTGGCTCAGAAAGTCCGCGAGGGCAAGGGCGACTTCGGTTACAATGCCCGCGCCGACCGCTATGAGAACCTGCTCGCAGCCGGTGTCATCGACCCGACCAAGGTTACCCGCGTGGCTCTGCAGAACGCCGCTTCCGTAGCCGGCATGTTCCTCACCACCGAGTGTGTGATCGCTGACAAACCGGAACCCGCTCCCGCAGCTCCTGCCATGAACCCCGGAATGGGCGGCATGATGTAATCAGCTGACGGCACTCCCATATTTTGAGACAAGGCTGCCGCAATCATCCTGACTGATGGTTGCGGCAGTTTTTTATCGGCGGAGGCGGAAGAATACGACGGCGCTGATGATGACGATGAGGCCGAGGAGGATGAAGCCGAGGGGGTTGGCGCGGCTGGAGGTGGCCTCTATGGTCAGGTCGCCGGCCAGGAGGCGGAAACCGTCTACTTTCCAGACTGGGATGCCTTCATCCATTAGTGCCGTATTGGCGGAGGTCAGGCGGCCGGGCATGCGGACCTGATACAGCATCGCATATAGGAAAGGAGCTGTCAGTTTCTCCTCGAGGGCGGATATCTCCTCTTCCCAGACCGCGGAGTGAACTGCTGCCGCATCGGTGTAGACCGGACTGCCGCTCAGCCGGCTCATATGTGCGGCTATGGATGTAAAGAGTCCTCTGCCGGTATCGTCTGCCTCTCCGAAAGAGAATGAGAAGATATCCTCGTAAAAGTCATAGTGCTTTTCCATCCACTGCATCAGTTCCGTTTTCAGGTTGTCCGTCAGCTCCTCTCCGGCAGCGGAGCAGATAACGCGGTAAAGATGCTCCCGGTAGCAGATATTTACCCATTCGGTGTACTTGTCATAGAGGTCTGCCAGGCAGGAATATGTCTCCGCCCCGTTCATTCCCGGTGAGCCGGTGCCGTTGCGGTACCATCTTTCCAGCTCTGCGCTGCTCATGAGGCTGTCCGGCCGGACGGGCATCCAAGAGTCTATGCCCGGAAAGGTGCAGGTGTAGCTGTAGGTGTTGAAGAACAGTCCGCGTTTCCTGTTCCAGTGCTCGGAGGTCCTGACGTAGGGCAGTCCGGCGTATTGCTCCGATGCAGGGGTGTTCCGGTATGAGGTGTCGGAAGGCCGGAAAGTCCGGCTGGCGTAGAAATTCATGGTAGCGGAGTCGTCCAGGAACCACCATGCCCTCGGTTCTGCCATCCTGCCGGTCTGCCACAGCTCTCCCGGCTCGAAGAGGAACGGATGGGAGGACAGATCCCCGGCGAGACAGGCGGAGTCGGCTTCAGCATAAACGGTCCGGGTCATGCTGCCGTCAGGGTGGATTTCGGGTATGACAGTATAATAGGTTACACAGGAAGGGAGCATGGCAATGGCTGCGGATGCTGCCAGAACTTTAATGTAGGTTTTCATGGATCTGTAGATTTGCGGCCCGGTCTTTCAGTCCGGCGACGGACTGTCTGTGGGCCTTGGTTTTACGATAGTGTTCGAGATGTGCCTGCGGCCCGCGCATAAAGGCTGACGTGCTGACGGGAAGGCTGCTTATCTCGGTGCGGACGGCCGTATCAGTCTGTATGAGTACAGTTGACAGGGTCAATACCAGCACGGCAGCAGCTGCAATGCCTGTAACGGCGGCAGCAAAGCGTATGCGGCTGGAGCGGAGCGGGGTGGGTCGTGCAGGAGTGTTCTGCGGCATGTTCCCGGTGCGTTCCGCTATCCGCGCGGATACCTCCTCCGGATGAGGCATCTGCGGCCGGGAGCGGCGCATATCTTCTATGAATTGTCTGTATCTGTCCATAACTGATGTATTTTCCTGATTATAATTCCTTTTCAAGGGTCCTCCGGACCTTCTGCCGGGCAAGGTAGAGGTTGCTCTTGAGCTGCACCGGGCTCCAGCCGGTGGCTCTGCGGATCTCCTCGAAGGGCAGCTGCTCTATCTCGTGGAGGACAAAGACCGTACGCTGCATCGGGGAGAGGGTCCGGGTTACCCGCAGGAGCCGGTCTTCGAGTTCCCGGGCTATGCTTCCGCTTTCCGGGTCAGCCGCCCGCTCCTGAGCATTGGACCATGCTGCATCCGCCTCGAACTTCCTGTGAGCGGAGCGCTTCCGCAAGATGTCACAGCACAGGCGGGCGGCGATGGTCCCGAGCCAGGTGGCGGGGCTGTAGCGCCGGTCGAAGCCGGGGAGGGTCTTCCATGCCCGGATAAATGTCTCCTGCACCGCGTCCTCCGCCTCGTCCGGGTTGCCGAGCATCCGCAGGGCCACCCGCCATACCATCTGCCGGTATTGCTCCACGATGGCGGCGAAAGCCCGGTGGTCTCCGGCGGCAGCAGCCTGTATATTGTCCTGAATGCTCATTGTCTTTGCGGGTCTTTTGCCAAATATACGCAGGAACGGGACAAAAGTCAAGGCCTTTTGCATATAATTTGCATGCAGAAATTCAACCTTTTTTTGATTAAATTTCTAAAATTCAGTTACTATGTTCAAGTTTTCAAGAAAAGGTATCTCGGTGTCCACAGTGCTGGACAGACGCAGAGTAAAAGTCAACGGTAAATATCCTGTAAAAATAGAAGTCGTCTGGAACAGGAAACAGAAATATTTTCCAACCGGTGTCGATATGACAGAAGATCAGTGGAATAAGGCCAGCGCTGGACATAAACATACGGAAGAGCTGGAAGCTGTGGAAGAATACTACAGCCACGTGAGGAATGAAGTCGCAGAAATGCTCAGCAAAGACTGCTTCTCCTTCCAGATGCTGGAACTCCGTATGGGCAGGCCGCACCGCTTCAACGTCAACAAGGCCATGCGCTCCATGATAGAGGAGTGCAGGAAGGAAGGACGCACCAACTCATATTTCAGATACCGGTCCACTCTCCGGAACCTGGAGAAATATGCCGGCAGCTCCATCGCATTCACCTCCATTACCCCGGAGTGGCTTAAACGGTGCGAGGAATTCTGGATGCAGGACGGCAAATCAGCGACCACCGTAAGCATTTACATGAAAACCATGAAAAGCGTGATGAACAAGGCTGTGGAGGAAGGCTACCTTAGCAGCTCGGCGTATCCGTTCGGCAGAGGGGGGTATACAGTTCCTAAGAGTTCAGTCAGAAAACTGGCCCTGTCCAAGAATCAGATTAAACGGCTGATAGAGTACAGCGGTCCGGAAATGCTGGAGATGTACCGGGATCTATGGGTATTCTCATATCTGTGCAACGGCATAAACTTCAGGGACATGCTCTTTCTGAGATATTCCGACATCGTAGATGGAGAAATATGCTTCGTCCGTTCCAAGACCCGGTATGCTTACGGCGGACAAAAAATCATCAAGGCAGTCCTGGCACCCAAAATGGCGGAAATCATCAGCAGATGGGGGAATGAACGGACCAGTCCCGATACACTTATTTTCAAATTTGCAAAAGGCTCGGAGGACGAATACGGCGCCACCATGCTCGTCCGCAGAGTGGTCTGCAAATGCAATACTGCCCTGAAACAGATAGCCCTGGAACTGGGCATGCCCGCATTCACGACCTATTCCGCGCGTCATTCGTTCGCAACGATAATGCAGCGGAACGGTGCGGGGATTCCCTTTATCTCCGAATGCCTCGGTCACTCAAGCCTGGCCATGACTGAAACTTACCTTGCAGGCTTCGGCAAGGAGGAAAGGTTGCGCAATGCACCGCTGCTGACCGACTTCGACTGATGCCGATATGCAAACTGCATGCATGAGACCGGAGATACGCCGTCCTGTATGTCTCCAGGACTAATTTATGTTGTGCCTATGTGTAACAAACTAAATGCAGTTATGAAAAAACAATTTTTTCACATTGTTGCGGCACTCGCGCTGATCTGCGGAGTGTTCGCATTTTCGGGCTGTACTGATTTCGAGAAGGACATCAATGAGCTGACCGACAGGATTGAGGCTCTCGAGACAGGCAAGATTGCAGACCTGGAGAATCAGGTAAAGACCCTCCAGGAGGCACTCAACTCAGCCCAGGGCGCTATTGACGCCATCGAGGCTCTCGGCATCGACGGCCTGAAGGATCAGCTTGACGCCCTTCAGGGAGTAATCGACGGAATCAACCTCGATGACTATGCTACAAAGGACTATGTAGACGGTACATTCGCTACAAAGGACGCTGTAAAGAAGCTTGAGGAGGCACTCGGAGCACTTGAGGGCAGAGTAGAGGCTCTCGAGGGCATGCTGAGCGAGGAGAACATCAAGGCTATCCTCGACCAGATCAAAGGTGCTCAGGAAGATGCAACCGAGGCTCTTGGTCTGATCAAGTCCCTCCAGGAGGCTCTCGGCGTATATGCGGAGGCCGGTAAGCTCCAGGCAGCCCTCGACGGCAAGCTGGATATCGAGGACTTCGA
>DVGV01000036.1 GCA_018712545.1 Candidatus Coprenecus merdigallinarum
CTAAAATACGATAACTGAAATGAAAAGGATCGTAGCACTCGGAGGCGGCGAGAGCGGAGTCGGAACAGCCGTCCTCGCAAAAGTCAAAGGTTTCGACATCTTCCTCTCGGACAACGGCAGCATACCTGAGGAAGGAAAGGCCCTGCTGGAAAAATACGGCATCCCGTATGAGGAAGGAGGCCACACGCCGGAGAAAATCCTCAACGCCGCAGAGATAATCAAGAGCCCCGGGATTCCGGAGACGGCGCCCGTAGTCAGCGCGGCTCTGAAGGCCGGTATTCCCGTCATCTCGGAGATAGAGTTCGCCGGCCGCTACGACAGGGCAAAGAAAATATGCATCACCGGCAGCAACGGCAAGACCACGACGACATCCCTGATCTACTATATGCTGCGCAATGCAGGTCTCAACGTGGGACTCGGAGGCAACATCGGCAAGAGCTACGCACTGCAGGTAGCTACCGGGGATTTCGACATCTTTGTACTGGAGCTCAGCAGTTTTCAGCTCGACGGCATGTATGACTTCAAGGCCGACATAGCCATCATCCTGAACATCACCCCCGATCACCTGGACCGCTACGACCACAAGATGCAGAACTACGTCAGGGCGAAGTTCCGCATCACCCGCAATATGTCGGAGGAGGACTGCTTCATCTTCTGCGATGACGACCAGGTGACAGTAGGCCACATCAACGAGATAGTCCTCAGGGCCAAGATGCTCCCCTTCTCCCAGAAACACGAGGTCGCACAGGGAGCATTCTCCGACGGGGAGAAGATTACCGTACGGTACAAGGATGACGAATGCGTAGTACGTACGGACGAGCTCTCGCTCCAGGGCCGCCACAACATCTACAACTCCATGGCCGCAGCCATCACCGGCAAGATCATGAACATCACCAACGATGTCATACGCCGGAGCCTGGCGACCTTCGAAAACATCGAGCACCGCCTCGAAAAGGTTATGAATGTCCATGGCGTACTCTACATCAATGACTCCAAGGCCACCAACGTCAACTCGACATGGTACG
Source organism: Candidatus Coprenecus merdigallinarum (assembly GCA_018712545.1). GTDB lineage: Bacteria > Bacteroidota > Bacteroidia > Bacteroidales > UBA932 > Coprenecus > Coprenecus merdigallinarum. Next base: position 1,026 of record DVGV01000036.1, read on the forward strand.
CCCTCGAGTGCATGAGACACCCGGTCGTATGGATTGCCGGAGGTACTGACAAGGGCAACGACTACTCCGAGATAGAGGAGCTAGTGCGCGAGAAAGTCAAGGCCCTCGTCTGCCTGGGCAAGGACAACCGCAAGCTCCACGACTTCTTCGGCCCAATCGTAGAGACCATCACCGACGCATCCTCCGCCAAGGAAGCCGTCCAGAAGGCCTACGAACTGGCAGAGGACGGGGACGTGGTGCTCCTCTCGCCCTGCTGCGCCAGCTTCGACCTGTTCAAGAACTACGAGGACCGCGGTCGCCAGTTCAAGGCTGCCGTCAGGGAACTCTAAAACATGCCGCGGAAGATGACAGGCGTGCTCAAGAACATAGGGAGGCTCCGGGGAGACAGGGTGATATGGCTGCTCATCCTGTTCTTCGCCATGATATCCATGGCCGTGGTATACTCCGCGACCAGTTCCCTGGCATTCAGGAAGGACACCACTCCGTTCAGCTACCTGCTGGACCAGGCCGGATTCTACATCATTGGTTTCGCCGTCCTGCTGGTATGCTACAGGATACCTCTGAAAATCTACCGTATCCTGTCATACGCCGCCATCGCGGTGGCGGCAGCACTGCTCATCGTCCCTATTGCAACACACAACCTCCGCAGCTTCAGCCTGCTGGGCATACCCATCCACCCCGCCGAGATAGCCAAAGTGGCGGTGGTACTGTATCTGGCGCGCATAATAGAGGCCTCCGGGCTCGACACATTCAGGGAATACGCCCTGAAAATTCTGATACCTGTGGGTGCCGTATGCGCCCTGACGATGATGGGAAGTATGTCAGCCACCCTCATCATAGGCATCCTTACCCTGATCATCCTGATCTGCTCCGGAGTCAACCGGAAGTTCATTCTCTGGACCATTCCTATCGCGCTGGGAGCCGTGGCGGTGGCCTTCACCGTCAGCGTGCTGTCCAAAGGCAAGGTATTCTCCAGGTTCGAGACTTTCGGAGAGAGAATCGAGAGGCATTTCTCCGGAAACGAGGAGGAGATGACAGCCCAGGAGCTCGCCGAATACGAGGAGAAGACCTTTCAGGCCGACCAGGCCCGCGAGGCCGTACAACTGGGCGGCATCTTCGGCAGGGGCCCCGGCAACAGCATCAAGCGGGACATACTGCCCAACGCCTACGACGACTACATCTACGCAGTGATCGTAGAGGAGTACGGACTGATTGGAGGAATTGCGGTCATCGTTCTATACCTCTGGTTCTTCTACAGGTGCATGAAGATAGCCCGGGCATGCACCAGGAAATTCTCGATCATAGTAGTCCTGGGCCTCTCCACTCTCATCACGATGCAGGCTTTCCTGCATATCCTGGTCAACGTCGGCCTGCTGCCCGTCACAGGACAGACCCTGCCGATGATCAGCCGCGGAGGCACGGCACTCATCATTATGAACTGCGCCTTCGGCATCATCCTGTCCGTCAACCGGACTATAGAAATCAAAGACTTAAAGCTTAAAACCGAAAAGGAGGAAACAACATGCAGCACAGAATCATAATCAGCGGTGGCGGCACGGGAGGCCATATCTTCCCCGCCCTGTCCATAGCGGACTCTATCAGAAAGGCAGAGCCTGAGGCAGAGATACTCTTCATAGGAGCTGAAGGGAAAATGGAGATGGAGAAGGTACCCGCCGCCGGATACCGCATCATCGGCCTGCCGGTGGCCGGTCTGCGGAGGTCATTCTCCGCGGCCAACCTCGCCCTGCCCGGCAAGGTGATAAAAAGCCTGAGGAAGGCAGGAGAGATCATCCGGGAATTCAAGCCTGACGTGGCTGTCGGAGTAGGCGGCTACGCCAGTGCGCCCCTGCTGTGGAAAGCGGCATCAATGGGCATCCCGACCCTCATCCAGGAACAGAACTCCTACGCCGGCCTGACCAACAAGATACTGGGCCGCAGGGCCAAGCGCATCTGCACGGCCTATCCCGGGATGGAGCGGTTCTTCCCCGCCGGCAAGATTGTCCTGACCGGCAATCCCATCAGAGACAACATGAGACCTTTCACGGAGAAGGAGAAAGCTGAAGGACAGCGCCTCTTCCACCTGCGCTCCGACCTTCCGACCGTACTGATAGTAGGCGGCAGCGGCGGATGCGGCACCTTCAACTCCGTGATGCGCACCGCCTGCCGCACCAACGGCGGGGCCTTCCCTTACCAGATTATCTGGCAGAGCGGGAAAGCCTATTCCGGCCAGATCCAGGAGATGTTCTCCCGCCTCGGAGGCGTCAGCAAGACTCAGGACGGAATGCGCATATGGGGCAATATCCGCAACTGCGACTTCATCACCCGCATGGACCTGGCATTCGCCGCGGCCGATGTCGTAGTATCCCGCGCAGGAGCCGGCACCATATCTGAGCTCTGCACCATCGGCAAGGCCGCTATTTTCGTTCCCTCCCCCAATGTTGCCGAGGACCATCAGACTCATAATGCCATGGCTCTGGTAGATGCGGACGCCGCCGCCATGGTATGCGACAGCAGAGCCCTGACCGATCTTTTTCCCGCAGTCGAGGAGCTGCTGAATGACAGCGCCCGACGCTCCCTCCTCGAACACAACATCCTGAAAATGGCACGTCCCCGCGCAGGTGCGGACATAGCAGCGGAGGTGCTTGCCCTGGCCGCAGACAAGAAATAGAGACATGAAGACATACAGCGACATATACCTTATCGGCATCGGCGGCATAGGCATGAGCGCACTGGCACGCTGGTACCATCACTCAGGACACAGGGTCAGCGGCTACGACCGCACTCCCTCGAGGGTCACGCAGGCTCTGGAAAGCGAGGGCATAGACGTGCATTTCGAGGACAACTCAGCCCTCGTTCCGCCATCTCCGGAGGACACCCTGGTCATCTACACTCCCGCAGTCCCGCCGGACATGGGCGAGCTCACCTATGCCCGCAGTCACGGCTACAGGGTACTCAAGCGCTCGCAGGCACTGGAGGAGATTACCGACGGACACCGCTGCCTCGCAGTAGCCGGCACCCACGGCAAGACGACCACCAGCACCATGCTGGCTCATATCCTAACAGTCTCAGGTCAGGGATGCACCGCATTCCTGGGCGGGATATCCAGCAACTACGGCTCCAACCTGCTGCTTTCCGACAGCGGGCTGATGGTAGCCGAGGCCGATGAGTTCGACCGATCATTCCTCCGCCTGCATCCCGCAGGTTCCGTCATCACTGCCATGGACGCCGACCACATGGACATATACAGCGACATTGACGACCTCAGGTCCGCCTTCGTGCAGTTCGGCCGCCAGAACTCGGAGACTCTCGTCGTCAGGAAAGGACTGGAGGACTATTTCATACGCGGCGGCGTCCGCGCGAGGATATGGACCTACGGCGGGGGCGGCGACTTCCACGCCTCCGACATCGTCTCCGACGGACAGGGCAGGATGTATTTCACCCTCAACACTCCCATGGGACGGATAGAGCGCTGTCATGCCGGAGTTCCGGGAGAGGTATACATCCAGAACGCCACCGCAGCCGCAGCCCTGGCCCTGCTCCACGGCACTTCGGCGGATGCTGTCCGCGAGGGCATAGCCACCTTCAGAGGAGTTGCCCGCCGCTTCGACATCCGGGTCAACCTGCCCGGACACACCTATATCGACGACTACGCCCACCATCCCGCGGAACTGGCAGCCACGATAGCATCCATCCGCCAGGTCTGGCCCGGAAGGAAGATCACAGGCATCTTCCAGCCCCACCTATTCTCCCGTACCAGGGACTTCTACCGAGAATTCGGCGAGAGCCTCAGCGCCCTCGATTCCCTGCTGCTCCTGCCGGTTTATCCCGCCAGGGAAGAACCTGTGCCGGGAGTGTCCTCAAGCCTGATATACGACTGCTGTTTCCTGCAGGACAAGCGGATTATCCAGAAGAAAGAAGTGCTGGAGGAGATTGCCTCCCGCGACATAGACATACTCGTGACATTCGGAGCCGGCGACATAGACCGCCTGGTGCAGCCCATTGAAAACCTGCTGAAGGAAAAATATGCTTAAAAAAGTCATCACATACTGCCTCTCGGCGCTGGCCGTCCTGCTCTTCTGCGGATATTTCGCGGCCGCCTCCATCCTCTCAGGCAGAGGTCGGGCGGAAGAGCTGTGCACCGGCATATCCGTATGCATTCTGGACAGCGCTGTCAACCGATTCGTATCACCCACCGACATCCAGGCCATCATCGCATCATCTGAAATCAACCCCATGGGACAGCCCCGGGAGGAAGCATGCCTCACCGGACTGGAGGACCTGTTGGAAAGCCGCAGCGCAATCCGCCACAGCGACGTATCCATCTCCCGCGACGGAATGCTGATGGTAAGCGTCACCCAGCGCAGGCCTCTTCTGAGAATTCAGACCGCCAACGGAGCGTTCTACATCGATGACACGGGATATATCTTCCCGTGGGTCAACACATTCACATCCTACGTTCCGGTCGTATCCGGACACATTCCCGTCAAGCTGGAGGAAGGCTATCGGGGAGTGCCGGATGAGGCTGACCGCGGTTGGATTGAAGGCATGATAGAACTGGCGCACTTCCTGGACCGGCATCCGGTCTGGAACGCCCAGATACAGCAGATCGACGTAGAGGAGAACGGAGACATAGCATTCTACACCGTCGTCGGCGACCAGAAGATAATTTTTGGCAGTATTGAGGATATTGATTATAAATTTGCAAAACTAAGGACATTCTACCGCCAGGTAGTTCCCGTCTACGGCTGGGAGCGGTACTCGGCGGTCAACCTCAAGTTCTCGGACCAGATAGTCTGCACGCTGAGGGACAAGAAAGACATCAAAAAAAGTATAAAGATATGAACAGCAGATACATTACAGCCATAGACATAGGCACCTCAAAGCTGGCGGCCATCGTCGGGGAGAAAACCTCGGCAGGTATCCGGATCATCGGCTACTGCGAGACGCCCATGCCCTCCGACGGTGTCAGGAGGAGCGAGATCATGAATCCCAAACTGGTCATTGACACCCTTAGACCTACAATGCAGAAAGTCCTCGAGCAGATTCACTCCCTGCCTGAGACAGAGAACTACAATGTCCGCGACGTCTACGTCAACATCTCAGGACAGAGCCTGCGCTGCAGCTCCACGGACCTGAGCCGCAACCGTCAGGACCCTGACTCGATGATCAGCGACGAGGAGGTTTCCTCCATGCTCGACGAGATGTACCTGACCAAAGTGGAACCGTCGGAGAAAATACTGCACATCGTACCGCAGTACTACAATGTGGATGAGTTCATAGACGTCAGCAATCCCGTAGGCATGGTAGGCAAGGAAATCAGCGGAGACTACCGCCTCTTCATCGGCAACGCAGGCACAGTGAGAAAATGCGGACAGACCGTATCCAACTGCGGACTGAATCCACGCAGGCTCGTACTCTCGTCCACCGCCTCGGCCGCAGCCCTGCTCACTGACGACGAGAAAGAGCTGGGATCGGTCCTGATCGACATAGGAGCCGGCACGACGGAAGTACTCATCTACCACAACAACATCATCCGGCACGCGGCCGTCATACCATTCGCCGGCAACTCCATAACGATGGATATCAGCCAGATATGCGGAGTATCCAGACACAACGCCGAGCTGATGAAAGTCCAGCACGGCTCCTGCATCAGCGAATACGCACCTGAAAACAAGATCATCTCCATACGGGACAAGAACGGAATTCCCGTCAAGGACGTACCCTTCAAGCTGCTGGACCAGGCCATAGAGGCCCGCACATGCGAGATACTCGCCACTGTCCGCAGGATCATCGAGGAATCCGGCTACATGAACCGCATCAGGGGAGGCGCCGTGATAACAGGAGGCTCAGCCAACCTCAACCACATACAGATACTCGCCAGAACCATCCTGGGCATGGATGTCCGTGTCGGAATGCCGGACAGCAATACCGTCACCGGAAACTCCGTGGAAGAGGTGTTCACTGCCGGCGCATCTGTAGCCGTAGGATTGGTAATCAAGGGCTTTGAATACGATGAGACCATCAGTGAAGAGCCCGCCGCGCATAATCCGCAGCCTGCTGCGGAGGGAACTCTCTTCGACATACCGGAATCGCCGGCAGCAGCACATGAAGAGCGGCCGTCCGCAGACCGGACCCAAGCCTCCGGCGCAGACGGCAGAAAGAACGCCAAAAAGAAAAAGCCCAACCTTCTGGAGCGTTTCGGAATTCTGTTCGAGACCACTGATGACGATGCTTAAATTTTAAAATTCGACAACGATGAAAGTAACGGATATTGTACCCGAGGGTATACTCGACAACATGTCGAAAATCAAAATAATAGGAGTAGGCGGAGGAGGATGCAACGCTGTCACCAGGCTTTACACGGAAGGCCTCAAGGACGTTGAGTTCCTCATCTGCAACACGGATCTGAAGGCACTGATGGCCTCTCCAGTGCCTGACAAGATCCAGCTGGGCTCGGCCCTCACAAAGGGTCTGGGAGCCGGCATGAGTCCGGAAAAAGGACGGAACGCGGCACTTGAGTCACTGGAAGAGATAAAGAAATACATCGGTCCCAACATCGAGGTGGTGTTCATCACGGCAGGAATGGGCGGCGGCACCGGTACGGGAGCAGCGCCCGTGATAGCCAAGGCCGTCAAGGAATCCGGAAAGCTCACGATATCCGTCGTCACCTATCCCAGGGACAACGACGGTCTGGACACCATCCAGAAAGCCTATGAAGGCATCGAGGAGCTGCGCAAGTACACCGACTCGATAATCATCGTGGACAATCAGAAAATGTACGACTACGCCGGAACGATGGACATCCAGGCCACCTATAAAAAGGCCGACGATGTACTGGACACCGCAGTACGGGGAATCTCTGAGATTATTACCAGCATCGGCTTCGTCAATGTGGACCTGCAGGACGTGACTGTGGTCATGCGCGACAGCGGCATGGCCCTGGTCGGTACCGGTCTGGCAAAAGGCGAGAACAGAGCCAAGGAGGCCGCAGAAAGGGCATTCACATCCCCGCTGCTCAAGGACTTCGACCTCAACACAGCCAAGAACGTACTGGTCAACATCACCTACAGCAACAAATCCCCCCTGCTGGCCTCGGAAGACACTCTCATAATGGACCTCATCCGGGAAAGTACCGGACGCGGAGTAAGCAAGCTCAAACGCGGTCTTACGACAGACAACAGCCTGGAAGAAGGCGAGATTGCAGTCACCATTCTTGCCACAGGCTTTAAGGTCAACAACACCCCGCCGGCCCGTACCCGCACCTACAACAACTCCGACATGGTCGAGCTGACAGACGGATCCGCAGACACAGGCGGCGCCGTAACCCTCTCGACAGGAACTACCGGAGACTTCCAGGAAGGAACGCTCCGCGAACTGGATACGGAAAATATCTTCACCTACGCACCGGACTGCATCATAACAGACATGGAGACCGAGACAGCCCTGGCCCGTCGAGAGAGACTCAGAAAAGAGAGAGAAAGAGAAAGAGCGGCCGGATCAGACGGCGTCAGTCAATAATAAGCATTGCGTCTCCATACGTGCCGAACAGGTAGCCTTCCTTAAGTGCTACCCTGTAGGCATTCATGACATGCTCGTAACCGCCGAACGAAGCCGCAGACATCAGCATAGTGGAATTGGGCATATGGAAGTTGGTCACTACGGCATCGGGGATTGAGAATTTATACGGAGGGAAAATGAACTTGTTGGTCCAGCCGTCGAAGGGCTTGAGCTGGCATGTGGTAGTGACGGGAGTCTCTATTGCCCTTACCACTGTCGCACCCACCGCGAAGACCCTGTGACCGGACGCCTTGGCTGCATTGACAGCATCGGCTGTCTCTTCAGGAATAATCATGCGCTCGGAATCGATCTTGTGCTTCGACAGATCCTCCACATCTACATTGCGGAAATGTCCGAGCCCCATGTGCAGGGTTATAAAGCGCGCGTCTACACCCTTTATCTCCATACGCTTGAATATCTCGCGGCTGAAGTGAAGACCTGCGGCCGGAGAAGCCACGGCTCCCTCCTGTGATGCGTATATGGTCTGGAAACGTTCCATATCAAAGGGCTCGGCGTAAATATACTGCCCTGTCTGTTTCAATGCGGGCAGCCCTTCCCTTTCCCTCTTGGCCTGACGGGCTATGTAGACATAATCGGGAACAGGTATTTCGCCCATGGAGTACAGGGTGGACTTGAATTCCTCATAAGTGCCGTCGAAGAGAAAACGCAGGGTTCTCCCGCGGGACGTGGTGTTGTCTATTACCTCAGCCACCAAAGAGTCGTTCTCTCCGAAATACAGCTTGTTGCCTATGCGGATCTTACGCGCCGGATCAACCAGAACGTCCCAAAGCCGCTGGTCCCTGTTGAGTTCCCTGAGCAGGAAGACCACTATTTCGGCCCCTGTCTTCTCCTTATTGCCCTTGAGGCGGGCAGGGAATACTTTCGTGTCATTGAAAACAAAGACATCTCCCTCATCGCAATAGTTGATGATATCCTTGAAAATCTTATGCTCTATGTCTCCTGTAGAACGGTGGAGAACCAGCATCCTGCACTCGTCCCTGTACTCAGAGGGATACGGTGCGATATTTTTCCTGACGTCCAGGTCAAAACTGAATTGCGAAAGTTTCATACGATTTAACAGCTATCATAGTTTATACGTACAGATGACAGAAAAGTTTCAGAATCTGGCATCAAAATCAGCGACAGACAAGGCACTTTCTATGGAGAAGCCTCCGGAGGCCGTCCTGACAAGCCCCGAAAGGTAGGCTCCGCTTCCCAGAGCCAGACCCAAGTCGCGGGCGAAAGCGCGGATGTAGGTGCCCTTGCTGCACTGCACGGCCACCTTCAGCACCGGCGGACGGAAATCAATAATCTGTGTCCCGTAGATATTCACCAGCGAGGCCTTGAGCTCCACCGTCTCCCCCTGCCTGGCCATCTCATATGCCCTGATGCCGTCCACATATTTGGCGGAATAGACAGGCGGCAGCTGCATCTGTTCCCCTTCCATACCTCCGAGAGCCTCCTCCACTGCCTCCCTGGTAATGTGCTCCCAAGGAAAGACCGCATCCACATCATGTTCCAGGTCAAAAGACGGAGTAGTCGCGCCGAAAGTCACATCCGCCACATACTCCTTGCGCTCCGCCTGCAGGGCCTCCGAAACCTTGGTGGCCTTACCGGCACATACGAGGAGCACCCCCGTAGCCAGCGGATCGAGAGTCCCGGCGTGTCCCACTTTGACATTGTGGAGGTGATACATCTTCTTGAGGGAAAATTTTATCTTGCGCACCACATCGGCCGAAGTCCATCCATACGGCTTGTCCATCACCATGACAAAGCCCTCCGGATACAGTTCCGGGGACAGGGAGGTTCCGGCAGGAGTATTCCTGTCTATGACGGCGTACATTACCTGCAGGGTATTTTCTCCACCCTACGCTGATGACGGCCGCCCTCAAAGGAGCTGGAGAGGAACTTAGAGACAATCTTCTCCGCAAGGTCCAGCGGGATGAAACGGGCAGGGAGCGAGAGGACATTAGCGTCATTGTGCTGACGGGCCAGGGCGGCCAGCTCCTCGTTCCAGCAGAGGGCGGCACGGATACCCTGATGCTTGTTCAGGGTCATGCTGATGCCGTTGCCCGAGCCGCAGAGGGCGATACCCAGGTCCACCTCTCCTTTCTCGACACTTGCAGCCAGCGGATGGGCCACATCGGGATAGTCCATACTCTCGGGCGAGTGAGTTCCGAAATCCTTAACTTCATGGCCCATGGAGGCCAGATATTTCTTCAGGGCTTCCTTCATCTCGAAGCCGGCGTGGTCAGATGCGATTCCTAACAGCATAGCGACTTTTGAATTTAACGGCCGCAAAATTAGAAAATTTGAGTATATTTGCAGACAAAATTTTAAGAAAATGAACAACAAAGGCAGGGTACTCGTTACAGGAGCCGCAGGATACATCGGCTCACACACAGTCGTCGAACTGGTAAACGCAGGCTACGAGGTAGTGGGCGTTGACAACTTCTCCAACTCATCTCCGGACATGCTCAAGGGCATAGAGCAGATTACAGGAAAGCCGCTCCCGTTCATGGAGCTGGACTGCAGTGACAAATCTCAGTTCGCCCAGGTGTTCGAGAAGTATCCGGACATAGTCGCCGCCATACATTTCGCAGCGCACAAGGCTGTCGGCGAGAGCGTGCAGCAGCCGCTCAAATATTTTGAGAACAATCTGCGGTCTCTCCTCTACCTGATCGAACTGTCCACATGCGACGGACGTCAGCGCGGCATCGTATTCTCATCCTCGTGCACCGTATACGGAGAGCCCGACCCGGAAAACCTTCCCATCAGCGAGAACGCTCCCGTAAAGCCGGCCACATCCCCTTACGGACGCACCAAGCAGATGTGCGAGGAAATTCTCCGCGACTGCGTGACAGCATACTCCTCACTGAAAGTCATCGCCCTCAGATATTTCAATCCCATCGGAGCCCATCCTTCCGCCCTCATCGGCGAGATGCCCATAGGCGTGCCCCAGAACCTGGTGCCCTACATCACACAGACCGCGGCCGGCATCCGCAAGGAGCTCAAGATCTTCGGTAACGACTACCCCACCCCGGACGGCACATGCATCCGCGACTACATCTACGTCGTAGACCTGGCCAAAGCCCACGTGGCGGCAGTCGACAGGATGCTGGGCGTGAGCGACTCCGACCGATTCGAGATATTCAACCTCGGCACCGGCAACGGCCTCTCCGTACTCGAGCTCGTCAACCACTTCATCTCCGCCACCGGAGTCAACCTGCCCTACAGTTTCGCACCCCGCAGAGCCGGTGATATTATTAAGGTCTGGGCCGACCCCAAAAAGGCCAATACTATACTCGGATGGAAAGCCGACACTCCGGTCGACGATGTACTCCGCTCGGCATGGAAGTGGGAGAAGAAGGTAAGAAACATCCGGTAACGGATTATAAAATTCCCCAAAATTTTAAAAACGGATAAAAATTATCCGTTTTTTTTATTTCCCCGCGGCCTGTTCACCGTCGCGTTATCTTCGCCCCATGGATTACGACGAGACGGTTTACGCCTGTGCCATAAACAGGATCTTCAATTTCAACTGCAGGGACGCCAGGATGCTCACGGACATGTTCCCTGCGCCCAGTTCGGTTTTCGCTCTCTCAGAAAGGGAGCTGAGGGAGATCCTCAATGACGGAGGGCACTACAGCAGTCAGCTGTCCGACCCGCGCATACTCCGCGAGGCCGACCTGGAAGTGCGCTGGGCCAGGAAAAACGGAGTGGGCATCATCTACATCCGCGACCGGGAATACCCGCGAAGGCTGAGGGAATGCCCGGACGCTCCAGTAGTGCTGTTCTACAAAGGGACTGCCGGCCTCAATCCTTCCAGGGCCGTAGCGGTCGTCGGCACACGCAGGGCCACATCCTACGGCAGGGCACAGTGCCGCAGGATAGTCGAGGGCCTGTCGGAACTGAACGTGCGTCCTACTGTCATCAGCGGCCTTGCCTACGGAATAGACATCACTGCCCATCTGACTGCCCTTGACTGCGGCCTGGAGACCGTTGCCGTCCTTCCCACCGGCATGGACAGCATCTACCCGCCACCCCACCGTCAGCACGCCGTCAGGATAGCGGAGCAGGGTGCGCTGGTAACCGACTTTCCCAAAGGCTCAACACCCATGGCCGTCACCTTCCTCCGGCGCAACCGCATCATAGCCGGCATGTCGGACGCCGTTGTCCTCGTCGAATCAGCAGAAAAAGGCGGCGGCCTGATAACCGCCCGCACAGCAATGTCCTACTCCAGGGAAGTGTTCGCTCTCCCGGGCAGGATTACGGATCCGTACTCCGCCGGATGCAACCGTCTGATAGAGGCCAACGCCGCAGCCGCCATGTCCTCTCCCGACAGTCTCGCCGTCGCAATGGGCTGGAACGACAGGGCATCCAGGACCAAAGGAGAACGGCTGAAGCAAATTTTCGAAAAAAGTGACTACATCCAACGGAATATCTTACTAACTTTATCGGCTGAATCGGCCGTAGAGCGCAACGACCTGATCCGGAAAACCGGCGCGGATCCCGCACAGGTACTGGAAAGGCTTACGGAACTGGAGCTGGAAGGAATAATCAGCTCTGATATTTACGGCAACTATATATTAAGGTAAACAGAGGATGATAGACACCCATACCCACCTATACGACGAGGCCTTCACCGAGGATTTCCCCCAGGCTCTGAAAAGAGCCGTGGACGCAGGAGTGGAGCACATGGTCTTCCCCGGCATCGACTCTTCCGTACATACCAGGATGACAGAATGCGCAGCAGAGGCCGGAGACATGGTAAGCACAGCCGTCGGGCTGCACCCGACATCGGTGGGAGAGAACTGGAAAGCAGAGCTGGATTTCGTGGAGAAGAGACTGGCGGAGGGAGGCTGGTCCGCCGTGGGCGAAATCGGTCTCGACCGCCACTGGTCCGACACGTTCTTCAAGGAGCAGGTGGAAGTGTTCCGGAAACAGATGATATGGGCATCGGAGGAAGGCCTGCCGGTGATAATACATGTGCGTGACGCCCACGACACTGTCTTTGAGGTGCTGGAGGCCCTGGCAGATGCAGGAACGGTGATGCGAGGAGTATTCCACGCCTTCTCCGGAAGCATAGAGACCTACCGGAGGATCCGGCGCTGCGGAGACTTCCTGATAGGCATCGGAGGCGTCGTCACCTACAAAAACGCCGGAGTAGCCGTCACCATCCGTGACATTCCCCTGGAGGAGATTGTACTCGAGACCGACTCCCCGTGGCTGCCCCCGGTACCGCACAGGGGCAGGCGCAACGAACCGGCATACCTGGGACTTATCGCCGCTAAAATAGCAGGTATCAAAAACATACCGGTTGCGACAGTCGACAAAGTCACGACCGCCGCCGCAAAAAAACTGTTCAATCTATACTGAAAACATATGCACGAAAAGACATCCATACTCCTTGTCTACACGGGCGGAACAATCGGAATGAAGCAGGACCCCGTGACATTTGACCTAAGGCCGTTCGACTTCTCGCAGATCCTGGAGGAGGTTCCCGAGCTGAAGAAATTCGGCTGCCGGATAGACACCTATTCATTCAATCCTGTCATCGACTCCTCGGACGTGGACATCGATTTCTGGAAACGTCTCACCTGGCTTATCGAAGAGCACTATGACAGCTACGACGGATTCGTCATCCTGCACGGCACAGACACCATGTCATTCTCGGCCTCGGCCCTGAGCTTCATGCTCGGGGACATCACCAAGCCGGTGGTGTTCACCGGCAGCCAGCTTCCGATAGGCATGCTCCGCACAGACGGCAAGGAAAACCTGATCTCGTCAATAGAAATCGCAGCATCCAAGGACCCTGAAGGCCATCCTATGGTGCCTGAGGTATGCATCTATTTCGAAAGTCAGCTCTACAGGGGCAACCGCACCACCAAATACACGGCAGAGAACTTCCGCGCCTTCCGCTCCGCCAACTACCCCGTTCTGGCAGAAGTCGGCATCCATATCAAGTTCAACACATCCTTCATCCGCTATCCCGATGACTGGAACCGGCCGCTACGCCCGGTATACGCCATGGATCCATCAGTACTCATCATAAAGGTCATTCCCGGCATGAAAGAGCAGATCCTGGACTCACTGGTATCGGTCCCGGGAATCAGGGCCATCATCCTCGAAACCTACGGCTCCGGCAACGCTCCGTCCGGGAAATGGTTCACCGAATGCATCAAGAAAGCGGTGGACAGAGGAATAATTGTTCTAAATATCACTCAGTGCCAGGCAGGTAGAGTCGACATGGACGCTTATTCAACAGGAAAGGCCCTTAAAAATGCAGGGGTCATCGGGGGTGGGGACTGCACTACCGAGGCGGCTGTGACCAAGTTATTTTTTTTGCTAGGACAATACACTGATAATAAGACAATTGTTCATTTTCTTGAAAAAAATATGCGTGGAGAACTCACAGAAATGTAGATTTTATGAAAAATAATTTCTAATTTTGGCGGTAATTTTAATGGAGAGGTGGCCGAGTGGTCGAAGGCGCGCGCCTGGAAAGTGCGTAAACTCCAAAAGGGTTTCGCGGGTTCGAATCCCGCCCTCTCCGCAGTTAGCTGATTGAAAAAACTCATTAAAAAACTTGTTTAATAACTAATCAAAAATTGTATGAAAAAAATCTTCATGTTTTTGGCAGTTATGGGTCTCATGACTTTCACTGCACAATACGCATCTGCGCAGGACGGAGACTCTCTCGCTACTGCTGATTCGTCCGAACTGGTCGCCTTCGAGCCCGTTGACGCAGCGGCTCCTGTAGAAGAAGCCCCCGCTGAGGCTCCCATGCACCAGGAAATCAAGAGGCTCTTCATCGAGGGTGGCGCCGGCTTCATGGCTACCATCATCGCCTGCCTCGTCTTCGGTCTTGCCGTTGCTATCGAGAGGATTATTTACCTTAACTTAGCCAGCACCAACACTGAGAAGCTCCTTAAGAAAGTTGAGGACGCTCTTAACAACGGTGGCGTTGAGGCCGCTAAGGACGTATGCCGCAACACCCGCGGTCCTGTAGCCTCCATCTTCTATCAGGGTCTGCTCCGCTACGACAAGGGCGTTGAGGAAGTTGAGAAATCCATCACATCATACGGCTCTGTTCAGATGGGACAGCTTGAAGGCGGTCTCTCATGGGTAACCCTCTTCATCGCCATCGCACCTATGCTCGGATTTATGGGAACTGTGATCGGTATGATCCAGGCATTCGACGAGATTCAGAGAGCAGGTGACATCAGCCCGACCCTCGTTGCAGGAGGTATGAAAGTCGCCCTGATTACCACCGTCGGCGGTCTGATCGTCGCCATCATCCTTCAGATACTTTACAACTACCTTATCGCCAAGGTTGACGGTATCGTCCTCTCCATGGAAGACGCTTCCATCTCCCTCGTTGATATGATCGTAAAATATCAGAACAAGTAAAGTAATCCTAAACAATCATGACTAGTAAATTTACAAAAATATTAGAAATCTGTCTGCTGGTCATCTCGTTGATAGGTCTGGTAGTGTTCTTCGCCAATAACGCAAGTACAGGACTCTACACCGTCGCCAACGAGGCTGAGGCTCTCGCCACCACCGGTATGCTGGATATAGTGCTCTTCTGGGCCTATGCACTGGTGATTGCAGCGATTGTGCTTGTCGTGGTGCTTTCGATCATCAACATGGCAGGCAACAAGAAGTCTCTCAAGAAGACAGGTATTCTGCTGCTGATAGCCGTAGTGCTCATCGGCGTCTCCTACCTGCTCGCCAGCGGCGATCCTATCGCCGTGAACATGGAGGTACAGCCCACTCACGCTACTCTCAAAATGACCGATACGCTGCTCAACCTGAGCTACGCATTAGTTGTTATTGCATTACTCGCCTTAGTTTGGGGCAGTGTAAGAAATCTTATTAAAAATAGAGGTTAATCAATTATGGCATCTAAGAAAACACCTGAAATAAACGGAGGTTCCATGGCGGACATCTCGTTCCTCATGCTGATCTTCTTCCTGATGGTGAGTACGATGGACCCTGAAACCGGTCTGTCCCGCCGTCTGCCTCCTATGCCCCCTGAGAACGCTCAGCTGGAGGACTTGAAGGTAAACCGTCGTAACATGCTCGACGTGAAGATCAACTCCAGGAACGGCGTTATGGCAGGAGGTGAAGTTATTCTTTCGGATGCGCAGCTTGAAGAGATAGTTATCGAGTTCCTCACTAACCCCAATGACCGTGCTGATCTCCCTTCAAAGACCATCAAAAACATTGAAGGTTTCGGAGAATATCCGGTATCTGAAGGCGTGATATCACTTCAGAATGACCGTCAGAGTCTCTACAGCAAGTACATTGAGGTACAGAACACCCTTGTGAGGGCGATCAACAAAGTAAGGGATGATTTCGCGATGGCTCACTTCGGAGCAGTCTACAACGACCTGCCCGCTGACAAGCAGGACATCGTACAGGAAGCCATCCCCAACCGTATCTCAGAGGCAGAACCTTTGGATGTAACAAAACAATAAGGAGGACAAGACAATGGCAAAATTCCTGAGAAAAGGAGACAAGGGAACACCCGGAATCAACACCGCATCCCTCCCGGATATCGTGTTCATGATTCTTATGTTCTTCATGGTCTCCACCAGCATGCGTCAGACTGACCGTATGGTGAACGTGAAGCTGCCTGAAGCCTCTGAGGTGACAAAGCTTGAAAGAAAAGACCTTTGCTCTTACATCTTCATCGGTACTCCTTCACTGCAATACCAGAAAGAATTCGGTACGGATTCCCGTATCCAGCTCAACGACTCCTTCAGGACCGTAAAGGATATCAGTGACTTCGTAGCCGCTGAGCGTGAGGCCCTGAGTGAGGTTGACCGCGAGCTGATGAGCATCTCGCTTAAGATTGACGAGAACACCCGAATGGGTATCGTCACTGAGGTTAAGCAGGAGCTCCGCCGCTGCTCCGCACTGAAGATTATGTACGCAGCAAGAAAAATTGCTCCTGCCGGAGTAAACTAAATCTTACTGCCGGAACTGAAAAATGGGTGCCTCATGCAAAGTGGGACACCCATTTTTAACTAAATAACTTATTTACAACCAATCAAATGAAGAAATTCTCACTTACTATCATCCTACTTCTGCTCCCCCTGCTCCTGTCCGCACAGCAGAAAGCCAAATACGTATTCTACTTCATCGGTGACGGCATGGGCTTCAACCACGTCTCAGTAACAGAATACTGGCTTGGACATATTGAGGGGGTATTTGACAGCAGACCACTCGCCTTCTCGCAGTTCCCCGTCCTCGGATGGGCAGTCACACACTCCGCCTCAAATCTGATTACAGACTCTGCCGCTGCGGGAACCGCTCTGTCAACCGGCAGCAAGACTGACAACGGGATGCTGGGAGTGGCTCCCGACACTACAAAACTGGAAAGCATAGCCTCCAAGATTCACAACGCAGGATATAAGGTGGGAATCTCTTCAACCGTAGGCATCAATCACGCTACGCCCGGAGCATTCTACGGACACAACGCCTCCAGAAGCAACTACTACGACATAGCAATGGAGATACCGGGCTCCGGGTTCGAGTTCTTCGCCGGCGGCGGTGTGATTGAATGTACAGGAGAGGAGGGAGACAAGGCATCCGTCTACGACTTCATAGAGAAAAACGGCTACGTAATAGCCGAAGGTATGGACGAATTCCACGGAATGAAGGCAGGGGCCGGGAAAATGATGCTGCTGCAGGAAGACGGCCGCATGAAAACTGAACTGCCCTATGCAATCGACATGAAGGACGGTGACATGACACAGGCAGACCTCGTAAAGGCATCCATTGATTTCCTTTATGACGGGGATGGCCAAGGCTTCTTCGTAATGTCAGAGGGAGGCAGGATCGACTGGGCCAGCCACGGCAACGATACCAAGACCATGATTCTCGAGACCCTCAGCCTGTCCGAGGCCGTCGCCGAAGCCGTAAAATTCTACAACGAACACCCTGACGAGACACTTATCGTCGTAACCGCAGACCACGAGACCGGCGGACTGACCATGAGCTGGAAAAGCGGATACGACGTCTACTTCGACAAGATTGAGAACATCGGCAAATCCAAGGACTTCGCCTCTGATGAGGAGCGCAGGGCCATGGATGAGGCCTCACACGCAGCCCACATAGGCTGGACTACCGGAGATCACTCGGGAGCGAACGTCCCTGTATTTGCCATAGGCGCAGGCAGCAGCCTGTTCTCCGGCCGCATGGACAACACCGAGATTCCCAAGAAGATTTGCGAGGCGATGGGAATTACATTCTAAATTTGGAAATACAAAAAACACATATAATGACACTCAAGAGACAGAAAATCGCAGAGCTTCTCAAAGAGACCCCAGGCAAGGAAGTACTCGCCAAGGGCTGGGTCAGGACCAAGAGAGGCAACAAAAACATCACATTCATAGCTCTCAATGACGGTTCTACCATCAACAATATCCAGATAGTCTGCGATATGGCTTCGTTCACTCCGGACGAGTCCTTCAAGGACATCACCACCGGCGCCTGCATCGCCGTCACAGGCAAACTGGTTGAATCCATCGGCAGCGGCCAGAAAGTGGAGATTCAGGCAACCTCCATCCAGGTCTACGGCACCGCAGACCCCGAGAAATATCCTCTCCAGAAGAAAGGCCACAGCATGGAGTTCCTGCGCGAGATAGCTCACCTACGCCCCCGCACCAACACCTTCGGCGCCGTGCTGAGAATCCGCCACGCAATGGCCTTCGCCATCCACAAATATTTCAACGACAAAGGATTCTACTACCTCCATACACCCCTTATCACAGCCTCTGACGCCGAGGGCGCAGGTGCCATGTTCCAGGTTACGACCCTGGACGTGAGCAACCCGCCCCGTACCGAAGAGGGCAAAGTGGACTGGTCACAGGACTTCTTCGGACGCCACACCAACCTGACTGTCAGCGGACAGCTCGAGGGCGAGCTCGGAGCCATGGCACTGGGCGAGATCTACACCTTCGGCCCCACTTTCAGAGCCGAGAACTCAAATACTCCCAGACACCTTGCAGAATTCTGGATGGTGGAGCCCGAGATGGCATTCTACGAGATAGAGGACAATATGGACCTGGCGGAGGACTTCATCAAGTACCTCGTAAGGTACGCCCTGGAGCACTGCATGGACGACCTCATCTTCCTCAACAACATGATAGACAAGGAGCTCATTGAGAGGCTCAAGAGCGTTGTCAACACCGACTTCGTACGTACCACCTACACCGAGGCGGTGGACATCCTGACCAAGTCCGGAATCAAGTTCGAGTACCCTGTGTCATGGGGCGTGGACCTGCAGAGCGAGCACGAGCGCTACCTGGTCGAGAAACATTTCGGAAAGCCCGTCATACTGACCGACTACCCCAAGGACATCAAGGCCTTCTACATGAAGCAGAACGATGACGGAAAGACTGTCCGCGGCATGGATGTTCTCTTCCCCAAGATCGGCGAGATCATCGGCGGCTCACAGAGGGAAGAGTCCTATGACAAGCTGATGGCCCGTATCAACGAGCTGCACATGGACATGACCAACCTGTGGTGGTACCTCGACACCCGCCGTTTCGGCACAGCCCCTCACAGCGGTTTCGGACTGGGATTCGAGCGCCTGCTGCTCTTCGTCACAGGCATGAGCAATATCCGTGACGTGATACCGTTCCCCAGAACACCCAAATCCGCAGAATTCTAATCGGTCAGACCATGCTCACGATAGGAATCGCCGGCGGCACCGGCTCTGGAAAGACAACGGTCGTCCAGAAGATTACAGAACACTTCAAGAAAGGAGAGGTCGTTGTTGTCCCGCAGGACTCCTACTACAGGGACAACAGCGACATCCCCCTGCTGGAGGACCGCCAGAAGATTAATTTCGACCACCCGGATGCTATCGACTTCGACCTGCTCATCGAGCAGCTGCGCGACCTGCAGCACGGAAAGACCATACAGCAGCCTATCTACTCATACCTCACCTGCACCCGCGCAGCCGAGACCCTGACCGTAGAACCGGCCCACATCATCATAGTCGAGGGCATTCTGATATTCACGGACCCTCGGCTCAGAAAGATGCTGGACATACTGGTGTACGTGGACGCCGACCCGGACGACAGACTGGTAAGGGTAATAGCCCGCGACACCATGGAGAGAGGAAGGGACGTAGGCAAAGTCATCGACCGTTACGAGAGAACCCTCAAGCCTATGCATCTCCAGTTCATAGAACCTACTAAAAGATACGCCGACCTGATTCTGCCCCAGGGCGGGCACAACCAGGTGGGCATTGACATGCTCACAGCCACCATTGAAAACCACCTCAAGAACAAATAACCGCCTGCACACCCTGCTGAAGAAGCTCCTCAGGATCGACAGCGAGGACAAGGCCGGAGTCTATCTCACGGCCATCTTCCATCTTGCCGTCATCATCGTCCTGCTGTGCTGGTCCATTCATACCCAGCTGGCAAGGGACACATCCTTCGTCATCGACTTCTCACAGCAGGAGGAGCAGGAAGCAAGGGAGGCCCGGGAACGCATGAAGGAAAGCGTGAGCGAGGAGATAGAAGCAGAGCTGGACGCCCTGCTCAATGCATCCGGAAACCAGAGCGCACGTTCTATCCGCAACGTTGCGGTGGACGCCTCGGAGCCCCTGAAAGACGACCGCTACGAGCATCCCGAGGACATATACCGGGAGGCACAGGAACTGCAGGAGCGTCTGGATCAATCCCGTAGGGAAGTGGAGGAAGCCTCGTCCTCCGAAGATCAGGTATCTGTCTATCGTGAAGATGACGGCAAGAAAAAAGATGCCTACAAAGGTCCGTCTGTCATATCCTATACACTTGAGGGCCGAAAGGCCATGAATCTGCCTGTCCCCGCATACAAATGCATGGGCGGGGGTGATGTCTCAGTCAGCATCATAGTCAACCGTAAAGGCTATGTCACCGGCGTAAGAATCATAGAAGCCGTCTCCTCCCCCGACCAGTGCCTGAGGGACTATGCCCTGAGGGCCGCCTCAAGTTCCCGGTTCACTGCTTCTCCCGATGCTCCCGAACGTCAGGCAGGAGAGATTGTCTACCGCTTCGTCGCTCAGTAAATCAGAGCTATTTTTGCTGTTAACTTTTTTTGCGTACTTTTGTTTTTCAACTAAGATATTTCACACCATGAAAACAACAAACATCCTCATTCTTACATTCCTGGCAGCAACTCTTACTCTGGTCTCGTGCGAAAAGAACAGAACAAAGCCCGAGCCCACACATCAGAAAGACATAGTCAGAACGATAACTACGGACTCCTACACCGCCGAATTCATATACGATGAAGATACCACCCTCTCCCGTATCGACATGCAGTATCACATGGCCGGCAACAGCAGTACCGGTACTGTCAACTTTATCTGGAGCAACGACAGACTTGATATAGAGAACAGCAGCGAAGGCTATACCCTCAAGTACAGCTTCACCATTGAAAACGGAAGAGCCGCAGCCATGTTCTCCAATGAACGGGAAACTCCCACAGCCACATTCGAATACGACACGGAAGGACATCTTTCGCATATTACCTGGACAGACGAATACAAAGACACCTTTACCTGGAAAAACGGGAACATGACCGCCGTTTCCGGCACTATGGACGCTGAAATCGGTTACGGAGACATTGTCAACAACACCAACCTCGACTTCATCCACATCATCTCTCCGGGCTGCCTGTCTCAGATTTCCTACCCGTACAGCAGCCTCATCGGCCTTCTGGGCACATCCTCCGCAAACATG
The DNA here is from genome assembly GCA_018712545.1 of Candidatus Coprenecus merdigallinarum. Taxonomy (GTDB): domain Bacteria; phylum Bacteroidota; class Bacteroidia; order Bacteroidales; family UBA932; genus Coprenecus; species Coprenecus merdigallinarum. Next base: position 22,337 of record DVGV01000036.1, read on the forward strand.
CCTGAGAGCGAGAGCTGTTATATCGACGGCTACGAGGCCCTGAAGATCACCTACAGCTACAACCTCGATGAAGACGGACGCATCACAGCGGTGGACATCAACAGCGGCGGACATAAGAGCACCGTTAAAATAGGATACTAGCCGGCCGGGCTCTCCCCCACACAATGCTGGTTCCCAACATCGGCAATATGGTATTTTTTTTGCATTATCAGTACGTCACCATTATTACAGAGTGATTAAATACTGATAAAAATACTGATAACTACCGATGATATGGAACACCGCATACATGGCTCCATCATCCTGTCAGCAGCAGTCCTTCTGACAGCCGTTGCCGCGACAGGATGCAGAAATGATGAGAATGGACATAAGAAAGCTGAGCTCAAGGAGGTTGCCGTCCCCAATGTCAGAACGGCAACGGCGCAGAGCATCGGCAGCACCCGTACCGTCACCTACCCGGGCCGGATACTGCCGGCAAAGGATGTCAACCTGTCATTCAGGGTTGCGGGTCCTGTAGCCGCCGTACACTTCCGCGAGGGGCAGCACGTCCGTCAGGGCGACACACTGGCTGAGATAGAGGAGCGCGACTACGCCATACAGCTGGCCGCCACCACCGCCCAGTACGAGCAGGTCAAGGCCGAGGCCGGCAGGGTCATCGAGCTCTCGGACCGAGGCAGTGCCACTCAGAACGACTACGATAAGGCCCGTTATGGTCTGGAGCAGATAACCGCCCTCTACCACGCCCACCAGAACGCCCTCAATGACACGAAGATGACCGCACCTTTCGACGGCTATGTCCAGCAGGTACACTTCGAGGCCGGCGAGACGGTCGGGGCCGGTATGCCGGTGATCACCCTCATCAGCGACGGCGCCCCGATCGTGAAGGTGGACATACCCGTAGATGACTTCGTCAATATCGACAAGGCCGTCCGCAGCTGGTGCACCGTGGACGTGTATCCCGGAAAGACATTTGAGCTCAGGCTCATCGACATAACCAAGAAGGCAAATCTCAACCAGCTCTTCACCGCCCGCTACGCCCTCCGCCCTGCCTCTGACGGGACCCTGCCCCACTCCGGCATCAGCACCGGCGTCTGCATCGAGTACCGCACTGACGAGGAGGGGACGGTCAGCATTCCGGCCACAGCCCTCTTCGAGGACATGGGAGAGACCTGCGTATGGACAGTAGGTCCGGACAACACTATCCGGAGACGGGCCGTCAATGCCGATGACATCGACCGCGACGGCAACGCCCGCATCATCTCCGGACTGAAGGCCGGAGAGACAGTCGTAACCGCCGGAGTCAATTCCCTGAAGGACGGAGCCCGCGTCAAGGTACTTCCCGGAAAGTCCGCCACCAACCCGGGTAATCTACTGTAAACCTACGGAGCCATGAACATAGCAGAATACGCCCTGAAGAACAAGATACTGGTCGTGGCGGTGCTCATCTGCCTCATAGTGGGCGGAGCATTTGCCTACAACAGCATGAGCAAGCTCGAGGACCCGGAGATCAAGGTCAAGGTCGCAGTGGTGGCCGCCGTCTACCCGGGAGCGACCGCCTACGAGACGGAACTGGAGGTAACCCGCCCGCTCGAGGAGACCATCCGCAGAATCAGCGAGGTGGGGACGGTGACCTCCCAGTCCTTCGACGACATGGCCATCATCACTGTCACCCTCAAGACCACTACCCCCGACTCCGATACCCAGCAGGAGTGGGACATGCTCCGCCGCAAGGTCAATGACGCCAAGGCCAGCCTCCCCGCATCGGCGCAGGTGATGGTCATGGACGACTACGGGGATGTCTACGGCATGTTCTACGCCCTGACATTCGACGGATACGGGTATGAGGAAGCCGGACGCTACGCAGACATGGTCTGCCGGGAGCTCAGCGACATAGAGGGAGTGTCCAAGGCCATCACCTACGGAGAGCGCACCCGCTGCGTGAACATCGACATGAAGGCCGACCGCATGGCCAACCTCGGAGTGCATCCCACCGAGCTGCTGACCACCCTCAACTCCCAGAACTCGGTCATCTACTCCGGATACTTCGACACCCCTGACCGCAGGATGAAGATAGAGATGGGGGACGCCTACGAAAGCATCGAGGACATACGCAACCTCATCATCCAGGGCCATGAGGACGACCAGCTCAAGCTCTCCGACGTGGCCGACGTCACCTACGGCTGGCAGACACCCGTGCGCAACTCCATGAAGTACGACGGACAGCCGGCCATCGGCCTGCTCATCTCCGCCGAATCCGGCACCGACATCATCAAGATAGGCAAGGAAGTGGAGGCCCGGCTGGAGGAGATCAAGGCCGAGTCCGTCCCCGCCGGCATGGAGTTCCACAAGGTATTCTTCCAGCCCGAGATAGTCGGCAGCTCCATCAACACCTTCATCGTCAACCTGATAGAATCCATCGTAATAGTCATCCTGCTGCTGATGCTGACCATGGGCTTCCGCAGCGGAGTCATCATAGCCACCAGCCTGGTGGTGATAGTCTTCGGCTCGTTCTTCATCCTGGACATGATGGACGGTACCCTCCAGAGGGTGTCCCTCGGCTCCTTCATCGTAGCGATGGGCATTCTGGTGGACAACGCGATAGTGATAGTGGACGGCATCCTCGTGGACATGAAGCGTGGAGTGCCCAAGCCCCAGTGCCTGACCAACATCTGCAAGAAGACGGCCATGCCCCTGCTCGGAGCCACGGTCATCGCCATACTGGCATTTTTCCCGATATTCATGTCCCCGGACATGGCCGGAACCTACGTGAGGGACCTCTTCATAGTCCTTGCCGTCTCCCTGCTGCTGAGCTGGGTGCTGGCCCTGACCCACGTTCCGGTCCACTGCGACCTGACCCTGCGCTATCCCAAGGGCAGCGGCTCCCCAAATGAGAACAAAGACCCGTTTAACTCTAAAATATACCGCTGGTTCCGCCGCGTGCTGGACCACGTGCTCTCACACCGCCTCATCGCCGTCGGCATAGCCGTCATACTGGTGCTCGGCAGCGTATGGTGCTATCAGTACATCCCCCAGATGTTCTTCCCCGACATGGCCTACAACCAGCTCTACATCGAGTACCGCATGCCCGAGGGCACCGCTCCCGGCAAGGTGGAGAAGGATCTGGAGGAGATGGAGGCATATATCCGGCAGGATGACAATGTCAATCACGTCGTCACCTCTCTCGGCGGCACTCCGGGACGGTACTGTCTGGTAAGGGCCATCGCCGACCCGTCGCTGAGCTACGGAGAGCTGATCATCGACTATGAGGACTACGACAAAATGATAGAGAGCATTCCCAGAATGCAGAAAGAGCTGATGGCCGCCTACCCCGAGGCATACGTCAGGGTAAAGCAGTACAACCTGATGTACCGTCCCTATCCCGTCGAGGCTATGTTCCAGGGGCCTGACCCTGCCGTGCTCAAGGACCTCTGCGCCCAGGCCCAGGCCATAATGGAGGAGAGCGACGCCACGTGGCTGGTGACCGACGACTGGTCTCCGATGGTTCCGGCTGTCAAGGTGGAATACGACCAGGCGGCTGCCCGTCAGGCCGGCATCTCCCGCAGTTCGGCCGGTATCTCCGTGATGGCTGCGGCAGAGGGCATCCCCTGCGGCACACTCAACGAGGGAGGCGAGAGGCTGGGCATCTACATCCGCAGCACCGGCATGGACGGAGAGCCGGTGGAGAGCATCCGCAACACCCCGGTATGGGGCCTGCTGCCGTCCGTATCGTCGGTAGCCAACATGGAGACCGTACAGGGAGTGATGACCGGCACCACCGGCAGGGCTGACATCATCGACGCCCTGGTATCACCCCTGCCCCTGAACACCATAACCTCAGGCACCGTCATCGAGTGGAACGAGCCCAAGATCTGCCGGTATAACGGGCAGAGAGCCATCAAGGCCCAGTGCAACAACACCGCAGGATACACCGCAGCCCAGGCCCGCGACGCCGTCAAGGACCGGATAGAGGCCATTGAGCTGCCCGACGGCTACACCCTCACCTGGCTGGGCGAGTACGATGCCAGCCGGCAGTCCACCCGATACCTGTTCAAGTACTTCCCGCATGCGATAGTGGTCATGCTGCTGATCATGATAGCCCTGTTCAAGGACATCAAAAAGCCGCTTATCATAGTCTGCTGCCTGCCTCTGGTGGCCATAGGCATAGTCTTCGGCATGCTGGCCGCCGGCATGAGCTTCGGCTTCGTGGCCATGGTCGGCTGCCTGGGCATCATCGGCATGATGATCAAGAACGGCATCGTCCTCATCGACGAGATAGACCGGCAGCTGAGCCTCGGAGTCGAGCCTTACAAGGCAGTGGTGGACTCAACCCTCTCCCGTCTGCGCCCCGTGATGATGGCCTCGATGACCACCGTCCTGGGCATGGCGCCCCTGCTCACCGACCCGCTCTTCGGCTCGCTGGCGGTGACCATCATGGGCGGACTGACGGTGGGCACCCTGATTACCCTCGTCTTCCTGCCCGTACTGTACTCATTGTTCTTCAAGATTAAAAAGGCATGACCATGAGACATTTACCCGCATATACCCGGATTCTGGGCCTGATTGCAGCTGCCCTCCTCCTGCTTCCTGCCGCAGCCACGGCCCAGCCGCAGAAACGCTTCCTCACCCTGGAGCAGTGCCGGAGCATTGCCCTGGACAGCAGTGCCGTACTGCGCAGCGCCAGGCTGATGGAAGAGAAGACCGCACTGGACCGCAAGGCTGTAATCACCAATTTCCTGCCCAAATTCTCCGCCTACGGCCTCTACCTCTGGACCTCCAGTTCATTTGACTACGATTTCAGCGGCGGAGCCCTGCCCATATACAAGAACGTCTACGGCAACCTGGTACCGGACCTGATGAAGGACGCCGCCGGCAACATCGTCTACAACAACGGCATACCCGTCTTCAACCAGTACGCCGTCATTCCTCCGATGACCCTGTCCCTGGATCTTTCCGGCACCTTCCTTGCAGGAGTCACGGTTCAGCAGCCCATATTCATGGGCGGGAAGATCATATCCGGCTACAGGATGGCCGACATAGGCTCCGGGATGGCCGTGCTCAACTCCGAAATGAAGGCGGACGAGGTCATCATCTCTGTAGACGAGGCATACTGGCTCTACGTCAAGACGTGCCGGATGCTGGAAGCGGCGGAGAGTTTCAGCTCTACGGTCGACAGCATGTACTCATTCGTCCAGAACGCGATAGATGTCGGAATGGCCACATCCACCGACCTGCTTAAAGTAGAGGTTCAGCGCAACAACGCGGAGCTGATGTATGCAAAAGCCCGCAACGGGAAGAGGCTCTCGATGATGAATCTATGCCATATCCTGGGCCTGCCGCTCACCGCTGAAGTCGAAGTCGACCAGAGCGGTTTCGACCTGGACAGCACATCCCTGCTGACCGCTGATGAAATCTGGAGCGCTGAAGACTCTGTAGAGAACAGGGCTGACTACCGCCTGCTGGCGAGCCAGGCGGAGCTCAAGCGCCGCAACGTGGACTTCGTCCGTTCGGATTTCCTTCCCCAGCTCGGGGTGATGGCCGGCTATGGATACTCCTACGGCCTTAAACTGCAGGAGGAGACGCTGCTCAACAAGGCAGGCTTCTCAATAATGGCAACCCTCCGCATCCCTATTTTCGCCTGGGGCGAAGGATATCTCAAGGTGCAGTCTGCCAAGAAGGAGCACGAGATGGCTCTGGAGGAACTGCAGCGGCTGGAAGGACTGATGGAACTGGAAATCACCAAGAACAGATATGCCGTCACGGAGGCAGCGCTCCAGGCGGAAATGACACGCACTGCCCTGAAAAGCGCTGAGGACAACCTGAAAGTATGCCGCGACCAATACGAGCTGGGCATGGAGACACTTGTCAACGTGCTGGAGGCGCAGACCCAGTGGTACAAGTGCAGCAGCGACTGGATCAGTGCCGTGACCGAGTACAGACTGAGCTGCAGCAGATACCTGCAGTCCATCGGCAAATTGTAATGTAACAATTTTGATATTTTGGTAAAATTCGCCATATTTGCATGAATTAACACCTTAAACATCACCTGCAAATATGATTTGCGACTACAGACTCAAAGTATTTCATACAGTAGCGGTAAGAGGGTCCTTTACTGCAGCGGCCAAAGAGCTGGGCATCACCCAGCCGGCAGTCAGCAATCACATTTCCGAGCTCGAGGGTGCTATAGGAGACATCCTGTTCTTCAGGAGCCGCAGAGAAACAGTCCTTACCCCCAAGGGCCGCACGCTTTTCGACTACGCGGAGAAAATCCTCAACCTCTACCGCTGTGCCGACCGCGAGCTGATGCCTCCCAGACGCGAGGACCGTCGCCAGCTGGTCATCGCCGCAGCTCCGGAGGCCGCCGGTTTCATACTGAAGCCACTTATCGAATACTTCACACGGATCTATCCCAGAACCGAGATTTCCGTCCTTGAACGGAGCCGGGAGGAAGCCGCCGCTCTTCTAGGGGACAATGAAGCGGGCATCGCCGTCACCGACGCACCAATAGAAGGCATGGACAGCACCGTTTTCGCCACCCTCTCCATAGGCGGCGCATCGCGCCCGATGGGCACATGGTACCTCAGCCGGAATTCTGAAACCGAGGACCGTCAGACTGTAGACGAATTCCTCCTATGCTGCCGCACTTTTAAATGAACAGGCTCCGGAAGATAATCCCCGCACTTCTGCTGCTCGCCGCAGCTGCCTCCGTCACAGTACTGACTGTGACGGGAAAGGCCGGACACTCCGATGACGACACACCTCAGGCCCCGGCTGCCACCTCGTCCTGCAACATCTGTGAAATATCCGATGCCGCCGCCCTTGACTCCTACATCGAGCGCTTCATGAAACGCTGGGAGATCAAGGGCGGAAGTCTTGCAGTCATGAAGGAAGGACGCCTCGTCTACACCAAAGGCTACGGCTGGGCTGATGAAGAAGCCGGCATCCCCATGTCTCCGGACAACATCATGCGCATAGCTTCCCTTTCGAAGCTTATTACAGCCACCGCCGTCATGCAGCTGTGCGAGCGGAAGGTACTGTCTCTGGACGACCGCGTGTTCGGAGAAGGCGGAATACTGGACTGCCCGCAGTTCCGGGACATCCGTGACAGACGGACCAGGAACATAACCGTAGGCCAGCTTCTCCGGCATCAGGCCGGATTCACGATGCACAAAGGCGACCCGATGTTCACCACACGCCAGATCATGAAGTGGGAAGGGCTGGACACTGTCCCCGACATGGACCGCATCATAGAATACGCGCTTGGAGAACGGCTTGGATACACTCCGGGACAAGGTTTCCGCTATTCCAACCTGGGCTATCTCATCCTCACCAAGATAGTCGAGGTATGCAGCGGGATGGACTATGAGGAATACTGCCAGGAGAACATTCTCCATCCCGCAGGCTGCTACGGCATGCACATGGCCAGGAACCTGTATGAAGACCGCTATCCTGATGAGGTACGCTATTACGAGACCCACGACGCGGCTCCCGTACCGGCCTTCGACAACAGCGGTGACACGCTGTGGCGCAGCTACGGGGGCAGCAACATCGAGGGCCTCAGGGGCGCCGGAGCGTGGGTGGCCTCGCCCTCGGATTTCGTCCGTTTCGTAGCGGCCATTGACGGAGATCCCACGGTGCCTGACGTACTTTTCCCGGAAAGCATCCGCACCATGACCGCTGACCCGGATCACGACCGTCCCATCGGATGGGTGCGCGCCGGAGAAGACTCCGACTGGTCCAGGACCGGAACCCTGGCCGGAACATCCGCTCTCGTCAAGAGACAGACTGACGGCAGCATATGGATGTTCGTGACCAACACCAGTTCCTGGAAAGGCTCCAGGTTCACCCGCGACATCGACCGGATGTACCGTGCCGCCTCGTCCCTTGTCACCGACTGGTCAGTTCCGGACCTGCAGCCCGCTTACGGAGGCTCCTAAGTTTTGTTTTTTAATATAAAAAAGATAACTTTGTGGGATGTATCCAAGAACATGCACAGAGTAGTACTATTTTTCCTATACGCCCTATCATGGCTCCCGCTGAAGCTGCACTACGCCTTCTCGGGATTTATCGCGTGGTTCCTGCACAAGGTCCTGCACTACCGCATGCAGACAGTCGTGACCAACATCGCCAGGTCGTTCCCGGAGATGTCCTACAATGAGATCCGGAAAACGGCCGCTGACTTCTACCGCAATCTGGCCGATGTCATCGCAGAGTCAGTCTGGTCCATCACCGCATCCACCGGGGAAATAGGCAGTCAGGTGCGCATCACAGGCCAGGAAGCCCTCAACAAGGCGATGTCTCTCAACCGCAATGCCGTCATCATGGTCGGGCATCTGGGCAACTGGGAAATCTTCACTGGGCTGCCGGATCTGAGGAGTCACTACGGCATCGACCTGGACAACAAGAATTTCGTCTATGTCTACAAACGTCCCAAAAGCAGGCTCGCAGACAAAATAATAACCCACATAAGGCTGCACCACGGATCGTGCTCGGTCATCGAGTCGCACAAGATAGTCCGCCACATAGTCCGCCACCGGGAGGGCCGCGATGCATTTTTCTTCATCTGCGACCAGAACCCGTACCACAACGAGAGCCGCTTTGTCGCCGACTTCCTCAATCAGAAGACCTACATGATAGAAGGGCCTGAGACCATCGCCGCCAAGATGGAGATGCCGGTGCTCTACTGCGGGCTGATAAGGCACGGACGCATGGACAACGAGGCACACTTCGAGCTCATAACCGAGAATGCCGCCGGATGCACAGAGGGATACGTGACCTCGGAATTCGCCCGGCTGCTGGAAGAAGATATAAGAAAACACAAAAGTACGTGGCTGTGGAGCCATAGACGATGGAAAAAACGCATTGCATAATATGAAACTGAAACTTTTTACGACACTGACACTTGTCAGCATCCTCACCGCAGGCGCCGCCGCACAGAACATCAACCGGCTTGAGAAAGGACAGACCCCACCCGACGGAGTCGTCATATACTCCCTCCCCACGACCGTCATCCGCCTGAGCGTGGAGGCGGTATGCGAGACATACACACCTGGGCCCTACAGCCAGTGGGCCAAGAAGTACCTGGGCATAGACGTACCCCAGGAAGCAGGTTCGACATACACCCTGAGCAGAATAAGCATGACTCCCTACATAGAGGCTGACCGCAGCTGCAGCTACATCGTCAACCTGGACGGTCTGCTCGGCGATGCATCTCCCGCATCTTTCTTCGAGTTCTCGTCCCAGGGCCTGCTGGTTCTCTCCGATGAGAACAAGGGACGTTCCGACGCATGGAGATTCCCCTCTATAGCCCCGGGCCAGGAGGACCTGGGATCAGGAGCCACATCCAACCTGACATCCACCGAAACCACCCTCTACCGCACCGTCCGCAATGAAAGCGGCGGATACGACAGGGTCGCCGTCCGCCAGAGCCAGGTAGTAGAGAAGAGCCCCGAGAAGAAGGCCGCCGAGGCCGCCTCCATGATATTGTCTCTCAGACAGAGCCGGATAGACATCATCACCGGCAACACCGACGCTACTTTCAGCGGAGATGCCCTCCGCGCTGCAATAGACGAGATCAGCCGTCTTGAGGAAGAATACATGAGCCTGTTCACCGGCACCAGAGTCACCTCCACCCAGACCAAGAGCTTCGACGTAGTGCCTGAAGCCGGAAAGGAAGAGGAGCTGACCATCGCGTTCCGCATCTCCGACACCCAGGGACTTCTGCCTTCCGACAACGTTTCGGGCCGGCCCATCGTAATGGAGACCGTACCGGAGGACAATGAGGATTTCTACACAGAACAGGTCATCGACGAGGCCAAGGCATCCAGGGCCAGGGCCAAATATGAGGCAGCCACCCGCGGAGACATCTACTACCGCGTACCCGGCATATGCACGGTACGGGTAATCGACGGACAGGACCTCATACTCGAGAGCAGAGTCCCTGTATATCAGAAAGGACAGGAGCTGTCTTTCCCCATAAGCGTTATCGTAAAATAAACCATAATCAAACTCATAAAACACTGACAGTATGACAATTGACAATCTCGACCCCAAATGCGTATGGAAGAATTTCCACGCGCTGACACAGATTCCCCGTCCCTCTAAAAAAGAGTGGAGGGCAGTGGATTTCATGGAGAATTTCGGCAGGAGCCTCGGACTGGAGACCATCCGCGACGAGGTAGGCAACATCATCATCCGCAAGCCCGCCACACCGGGTATGGAGAACCGCAAGGGCGTCATCCTTCAAGGTCACCTCGACATGGTGCCCCAGAACAACAATGACGTACAGCACGACTGGGAGAAAGATCCCGTGGAGACTTACATCGACGGAGAGTGGGTAAAGGCCAGGGGCACCACTCTCGGTGCCGACAACGGACTGGGCTGCGCCGTAGCCATGGCCGTCCTCGAATCCAAGGACCTTGTACACGGACCTGTGGAGGCTCTCTTCACCATCGATGAGGAGACCGGTATGACAGGAGCCCAGGCACTCAAAGGCGGTCTGCTCCACGGAGACATCCTGGTCAACCTGGATTCCGAGACCGAGGGCGAACTGTATGTAGGCTGCGCCGGCGGTCTGGACACCGACGCCGAGTTCAGCTTCAAGCGCGAGAGCATCAGCAAGGACACCGAGCAGTACAGCATCGTCATCAAGGGACTCCGCGGAGGCCACTCCGGCATGGAGATCAACGAGGGACGCGCCAACTCCAACAAACTGATGGCCCGCATCCTCCTGCCGCTGCTGCGCGACCTCAAGGGTGAGCTGATATCCGTCGAGGGCGGCAACATGCGCAACGCCATCCCCCGCGAGGCTCAGGCCGTCATCGCCATTCCCAAGAAGAAGGTATCAAAGGCCCTGAAGTGCATCGAGGCCGCTGCCGCCGACATCAAGCACGAGTACGCACCCATCGACCCCGGCATCGAAATCATCGTCGGGAAGACCAAGGGCGCCAGGAAGATCATCCCCACCGACGTGGCCCTCAACGTAGTGAAGGCCTTGCTCGCCTGCCCCTGCAACGTAGACCGCATGAGTCTCGTGATGCCCGGTCTCGTGGAGACCTCCAACAACCTGGCCATCGTCAAGTCAGAAGGCAGGAAAATCTGCGTCAAGACCCTCATGAGAGGCTCCACTGACTCGGCCAAGTATGCCCTGCGCGATGCCATACAGAGTGCCCTCGAGCTCGGCGGCGCCAAGGTAAGGTTCTCCGGCGGATACTCCGGATGGCAGCCCAACATGGACTCCGACATCCTCAGGACCATGAAGGAGACCTACAAGGCTCTCTACGGCAAGGAACCCGAGGTCAAGGCCATCCACGCCGGCCTTGAGTGCGGCATCCTCTCGACCAACTACCCGCACTGGGACATGATCTCCTGCGGCCCGACCCTGATGTCGCCCCATTCTCCCGACGAGCGCCTGCTCATCCCCACCGTGGAGAAATTCTGGAATTTCATCAAGGAAGTGCTCAAGAACATTCCCGCGAAGTAATTTTGGTAATTGACGTATAATTCGTATCTTTGCAGCCCTTTCCCACACCGGGGAAGGGCTTTGTTAATTTTAATTAAATAATAATCAAGATGTTAAAACAGTACGAAACCGTTTTCATTGCAACTCCCGTTTTATCTGAGGAACAGATAAAGGAAGCGGTAGAAAAGTATCGCGGCTACATCCTCTCCGAGGGTGGTGAGATCGTGAACGATGAGGACTGGGGCCTGAGAAAGCTGGCCTACCCCATCCAGAAAAAGACAACAGGGTTCTACCACCTGTTCGAGTTCAAGGCTGACTCGCAGTTCATTGACAAGCTCGAGACACAGTACAGACGCGACGAGCGCATCATCCGTTTCCTCACATTCGTGATGGACAGGGACTCTATCGCCTACTCAGAGCGCAGGCGCAGCAACAGGAAAGAAAACGCAGCGGCTCCCGCTGCAGAAAATACAGCAAAGGAGGAATAAGCCATGGCCGTAAACAACGAAATCAGATTTCTCAACCCTCCTACAGTAGAGGTGAAGAAGAAAAAATACTGCCGCTTCAAGAAAGCGCACATCAAATATGTGGACTACAAGGACGCTGAGTTCCTCAAGAGGTTCCTCAACGAGCAGGGCAAGATTCTTCCCCGCCGTCTGACCGGTACCTCCCTGAAGTTCCAGCGCAAGGTCGCTCAGGCAGTTAAACGTGCAAGGCATCTCGCCCTGCTCCCTTACGTAACAGACTTATTGAAATAAGGAGGACAGTGTATGGAAATCATTCTGAAACAGGACGTCGCCAATCTCGGGCATAAAGACGATATCGTAAAGGTAAAGAACGGCTACGCTGTCAACTACCTCATCCCTCAGGGCATGGCTATCCTCGCCACTGAGTCCGCCAAGAAGGTTCTCGCCGAGAACATCCGCCAGAGGGCTCACAAGGAGGCCAAGATCCGCGAGGAGGCAAGTGCTCTCGCAGCCAAGATCAACGGCCTGACTGTCAAGGTTGTGGCCAAGATGAGCTCTAAGGGCAAGATTTTCGGTTCAGTGGGCAACATCCAGATTGCCGAGGCAGTCGCCGCTCTCGGAGTGGAGATTGACCGCCGCAACGTAACCATCGCAGGTATGGACAACATCAAGGAGGCCGGTATCTATGACGCCAGCGTGAAGTTCTACAAGGACATCAAGGCTGACTTCAAGGTAGAGGTAGTCGGAGACGGCACCGAGACAGCAGAGGAGTCCGCTCCCGCTGCCGAGACACCCGCAGCCGAGTAACAAACTTCCCGCAAACGCATGATAAAAGGCGGCCCTTTTCGAAGGAGCCGCCTTTTATTTTGCCTACTATAACCGCCGAACCGCAGCAGGGGAGAACTACTCCTCTCCCCTGCGCGAGGCGTAAGTGTCGGTAATCGTATCCAGTTCCGTATTGTACTGCTTCTTGCCGGAAACAGTGTCGTTGTAGGTGCAGGGTCCTGATATACATCCGTCGGGGCAGACCATCATCTCCAGGAACTTCGCCGGAGCCTTTTTTGTCTTGGCATAACTCTTCAGCAGGGCGATATTCTTCTTGTCCATACCCGCCACACGGAGAGAATTGACATCCTCGCCGAGGAAGGCCTTGACCGCACCTGCGACTCCACCGCTCTGTCCGAAGGCATGGGCCTCCTTGACCGAGAGAGTCTCCACCTCATAGGGCTCAACAGTATCAAAATCTATCTCATAACCGGAAATCACGCTTCCCAGTTCCTCGAACGTCATGACATAGTCCACATTGGGATTGTCCTTGGCTTCCTTGCGCTTGGCGATGCACGGACCTATGAAGACCTGCTTGGCTGCAGGATATTTCTCCTTGATAATCTGCGCAGTATAGTACATCGGAGAGCCTGTCGACGAAACGTACGGAGCAATGTCGGGGATATGTTTCTGCACCAGTTCCATCCAGGACGGACAACAGCTTGTAGTCATGAACGGCTGACCTTCCTCAAGCTTCTCCTTGAGCTCGTGGGCCTCGTTGGTGACTGTCATCATCGCACCTTCGGCTACCTCCACCACCGCTGAGAAACCGATAGCCTTGATAGCGCCGTAAAGCTTCTCCTTGGTAGTCTTGAACTGGCCAAGGATGGAGGGCGCCACCATAGCCACCACCGGACGGCCGTCCCAGATATTGTTCAGCACATCGAACACCTGCGATATCTCGAAGATGGCTCCGAAAGGACAGGCGTTAAGGCATTTGCCGCAATATATGCACTTGCTCTCGTCGATATGCTCCACACCGTACCGGTCCTTGGAAATAGCCTTTACCGGGCAGGCCTCCTCGCATGGTACGGGAATGTACACGACGGCATGGTAGGGACAGCTCTGATAGCACTTGCCGCAGTTGATGCAGAGGTCGTGGTCTATGACGGCCTGCCCGTGACGCTTGATGTCGTGTGTGATCGCGCCTTTGGGGCAGTTCATCGAACAGCTGCGGGCAACGCATCCGCGACAGAGGTTGGTGATCTCGTAGTTGGTTTTCACGCACGAGGAGCACGCCTCGTCTATGACGCACATGATATTGTCCTTCTGAGGCCTCTCCCCGCATACCACCCTGCGGGCATACTCCGAGAGAGGTGTCAGCTCATCCTTCTCATCGTCCATGTCATAACCGAGCAGAGGGAACATCTTGTATTTCCACACCGCCCTCTCCTTGTGGACGCAGCACCTGCCAAGGATATCGGCCTTGCGGGGACTGAGCTGAATCGGAAGCCTGTCTATGTCGGCCACGAGCCTGTCCTCTTTCCATTTATTTACCATCATCGCCAGCAGCTTGTGCCGGACTATCATCACATTGTTAGTAAAAGCCATAAATTACTTACAGTTTATTGAGGAAATGCTGCAAATGTAATACAATATTTCTCTACTGCCCAATTTTTCCTAAAGGATATCGGAACCCCTTCAACGCCAGCGTCACTATGGATACCCGGGGGCGCGGAACAGGGCAGTCCTGGGCCGATACCCTGACATCCTTCCGCATCCTGCGGTAGTCCCCGTGCGCACGCATCACTGACCTGAAGAAAGAGAACCTCCCCGTGAGCAGGTAAACACAGGCGATGGCTCCGTCCACGCACATTCTGGCGAAGATAATCCTGGAGCGGGAACGCAGCGGCAGATTCTTGTACATCATAAGGAGGTTGTTGCGGAAATTGAGATACAGCTTCCGCGGAGAGTTGTTGGGAAGGGTGCCGCCACCGACATGATACACCGCAGCCGCCGGGTCAACCCATATCTCCCATCCTGCCAGCATGGCTCTCCAGCACAGATCAATCTCCTCCATATGGGCAAAGAAACTCTCATCCAGTCCGCCAAGCTCCTTCCATACTCCGGCGCGTACCATGAACGCGGCTCCGGAGGCCCAGAAAACGCGGCACGGCATGTCGTACTGCCCCCGGTCCTCCTCTATCGTGGCGAGTATCCTTCCGCGGCAATACGGGAAATACCAGCGGTCCACGAACCCCCCCGATGCGCCCGCATGCTCGAACCATCCGCGGCGGTCATAGCACAGTATCTTCGGAGCGCAGACCGCGCAGCGCGGACGGGCATCCATGAAGGCCTCCAGCTCGGAGAGCCATCCGGGAGCGACCTCTATGTCCGAATTGAGCAGCAGATAATAGTCAAACTCCTCCGGAGCCTCGGCTGCCACCCTCTCCAATGCCCTGTTGTATCCTCCTGTAAATCCGTAGTTACGGTCCATCAGCACCAGCCTCACCTCCTGCGGCCAGCGCTGCCGCAGCATCTCCACCGAGCCGTCCTCCGACCCGTTGTCCGCCACATAGAGCACATCGCCCGGAGGCATGTGCTCCAGTACGTTCGGGATAAATTTCTCCAGGAACGTCTTTCCGTTCCAATTGAGTATCACTACTGCCGTTCTTGACATAATCGCCAGATTTATAGAATATCTTTCAACAAAGGCAGATGAACGGCATTGGAGCCTTTTAGCAGCACCGTGCAGCCGTTCAGGGGAGCCTTCTCCAGTATTTCCCTGGCTTCGTCCACATCCCGGCAGAAAGTGAAACGCCCGTCAGCGGCTGTTCCGGGTTCTGCAGCGGCAGCCTTTGCGAACTCTTCTCCGATAAACAGGACCCTACCGCAGTCCTTCATCTCAGCAGCGGTCTCCATCACCCTGCAGTGTTCCTGGACCGAGTCCTGTCCCAGTTCCAGCATATCCCCTAGAATCAGCACCTTGTGAGGGAATTGCGAAAGAGCGAAATTGCCCAGTGAGGCCTTCATGCTGGAGGGATTGGCATTGTAGGTGTCCAGTACCAGAAGATTGCGGCCGGTCCGCTCCAGCTGGGAGCGGAGGTTGGACGGGACATATCCCCCGACAGCGGCGGACGCGGCCTCGGGAGACACTCCGAAATATTTTCCCACACAAAGGGACGCCATCACATTGGATGCATTGTACGAGCCGACAAGATGCGTGCGGACAGTCAGACCGCCGGCCAGTTCCATGCCCAGATACGGTTCTCCGGCCGTAATCGGCAGAATCCTCGCTCCCTCGGCCCGGACTCCGTAACGCACTGTCTTCAGATCGGGCCGCTGCGAGGCCATGGCACACAGGTCCGGATCATCGGCGTTGATGAATACCGTGTCCCCCGTGCGCTGCAGGTAGTCGTAAAGTTCCCCTTTTGCCCGCTTGACTCCCCCGAACGAGCCGAAGCCCTCAAGATGAGCCTTTCCCACATTGGTAATCAGACCGTAGTCCGGCAGGGCGATGGCTGCCAGGGCGGCTATCTCCCCAGGATGGTTGGCTCCCATCTCTACCACGGCTATCTCAGTATCATCGGTAATGCGCAGAAGAGTCAGAGGAACTCCGATGTGGTTGTTGAGGTTTCCGGCGGTAGCGGTAACGCGGAACCTGGTCGAAAGGACTGCACAGAGAAGTTCCTTTGTGGTGGTCTTGCCGTTGGTGCCGGTCAGGCCTATCACCGGTACGCGGAAGCGGGAGCGGTGTCTGCGGGCCAGAGCCTGCAGGGCTTCCAGAGTATCGTCGACCGCGATCATCCGTTCCCCGTCAGACAGACCGCTGTCCCTGGACACAACTGCCCATGCCGCTCCGGCATCCAGAGCTGCCCTGGCAAAACGGTTTCCGTCGAAATTGTCCCCGCGGAGGGCAAAGAACATCGCTCCGGGCTCTATCCTGCGGCTGTCTGTAGATACCCCCGAAGATGAGAGGAAGGCATCGTACAGAATGTTTTCCATTGTCCTGTCCATCGTATCTGTATCCTAGTGTATTCTATTTCCGTCCTGTAGAGCCGAATCCGCCCTCACCGCGGCTGCTCTCCGCCAGTTCCTCTACCTCCTCCCACTCTACCCTCTCGTGACGGGCAACGACCATCTGGGCTATGCGCTCACCCGGGTTGACCGTAAAATCTTCCGACGACAGATTGACCAGAATGACTTTTATCTCCCCCCTGTAATCGGCGTCAACTGTACCGGGAGTGTTTACAAGAGATATTCCGTGCTTTATCGCAAGTCCGCTGCGCGGACGTATCTGGGCCTCGTAGCCCTCAGGCAGCTCAATGCGCAGGCCGGTAGGCACCAGCAGGCGCTGCAGCGGCTTGAGGACAACCGGTTCTGCAAGGTCTGCCCGCAGGTCCATGCCGGCGGACAGTGGAGTAGAATAAGAAGGGGCCCCGTATGGGGAGCTATTTACTATCTTTACTTTCATGTGCAAGGGTATGACGTGTTTTGAAATATTTTTCTATGACATAAAGGCCGGCAAGATAGGCTCCCAGCAGACAGGTCTTTATGAACAGCGACCAGCCCATGGGCAGTCCTGCCGGCAGTACGCAGGCAACGGCATAGAGGAGCAGGCCCAGGACTATGACGGTTCCGATCTTGAGCCAGCGGTACGGTATGGGGTAATACCTGCGGCCGAGGAGCACGCTGAGAAGCAGCATCACCAGATAGCTGAAGAAATGGCCCCATGCCGCGGCCCTGTAGGAGAATACCGGAAGGAAGAGGATGTTGATGACGGCCGTTACCGCCAGCCCGGCCAGGGTGATGTATATCGCGAATGAAGGACGGTCGGACAGCTTGTACCACATAGACACGTTGAAGAGCATGCCCATCATCATGTAGGCCAGCAGCATCACGGGCACTATGCCCATACCGCCACGGAAGTCGCCCCCCACGATGAGCTGTATGATATCCAGGTAGAACACCACCCCGAGGAATATCAGCATACAGAACATCACGAAATACTCCATGACCGCCGCGTACACCTGCCTGAAGTCCTTCCGGCGGGTGCCGGAAAAGAAGAAAGGCTCCGCCGCGAAACGGAACATCTGTACGAAAAGGCTCATGATTACCGCCACCTTGACCGCCGCCTGATATATGCCCAGCTCTGAGCGCCAGAGACTGTCATCCACATTGAAGAAGCGGAACAGCACCCGGTCGAGGAAATCATTGATGACTCCGGGCAGACCGGCAACCATCAGAGGCAGGGAATACCGCATCAGTCCCTTGACTGTCCGCCGGTCAGTACCGAAGCCCAGCCGCAGCAGCTCGGGGACGAAGAGCAGGAAACAAAGTACGCAGCTCACCAGAATCGAGAATATCGGATAGGAGAAATCCGGAGACGGGGGAATCAGTCCTGACAGCAGGTTGCCCGGATGCTCCGCCGCATAGGAAGGATACCACAGGAAAAGCAGCAGATTGGTTCCTGCCTCCGCAGCTATCTTGATAATCTTGAAAGCCGCAAAACGCCATGCCCTGTTTTCCTGTCTCAGCCTGGCGAAGAGAATGGCAGTGACACAGTCCGAGAAAAGGATGATACCCATATAGATATAGAGCTTCCAATAGCTGCCGTAACCCATACTGTCCGCCAGCCCCCGTCCGAAGAGAATCATCAGCAGCAGGAAAACGGCGGATATCGTGGATACAGCGGCAAGAGCTCCGGAGAATACCCTGCGCGGCTCGTAACCCTCCTTGTTGGCAAAACGGAAACAGCCGGTCTCCAGTCCCATGGTCAGCAGCACCTGCAGCACGGCGATATAGGACATGAACTCCGTCAGCACTCCATAGTCCGCAGTAGTGAGTGTATAAGTATAGAGCGGCAGCAGCAGATAGTTGAGGAAGCGGGCTACAATGGTACTCGTCCCGTAGACAGCCGTCTGCCCGGCGAGCCTGCCCAGTATCTGTTTCATTCCCATAGGCCCGGCGATATTTAATTTTTGAGTCCGTGCTCCCTGAATATCAGGAAACCGATGTTGAACGAGGGATACCACTTGGCTCTCTCCGCCTTCTCATAATATGCGCAGGAAAGGGACACCGGCCCTATCGGGGACTGCCACACCAGGGCCGCGTTGCCTATAAAGCCGCCTTGGGGGAACGGATCGGTGTACCTGTATCCTCCGGCTGCCGTCTCCTCCAGCGCTCTGTACGGCTGGAAATATCCTCCGGACAGCTGCAGGAAGAATGTTTTGGTGAACTTTATGACAGGCGTAATCATCAGACCGGCGTATATCGGTGCCCTGTACGCTCCCATCATCAGGGTCTTGCTGTGCACTGTCGGCTGGAAGGCCGGCATAGCGAGCATAGTGGAGGTATAATCGTTCAGATTCAGTGGAGTGGACACAGTCAGGTCAAAGTTGTAGCCCAATGAGAACCATCTGCCCAGGTCATAGTAATCCTCCAGGTTGAGGCGGGCCAGAAAAGTATGCTTAAACGGCGCGGTCACTCCGGTGCTGTCCGCGAACATGGTACCGGGCGTATGGCTCTCATGACTGAAAATATAGCGGAACTCCAGCAGCCTGCGCCTTCCCGAGGTGGGATACATATTGTAGTCCAGGGTGGACTGGGCCATCTTAAGCCTGCCGGTCAGGTAGGATAGACTGGTCCTGTCCTCCACATCGTACTGGGTATAGTTGTCGGCTGGGAAATAAACGTACTGGTTGATGCCTCCGGTAATGCCGAACTCGGCCAATATGCTGCTGTTGTAGGATATAGGCGTACCCATATTGAGGGTAATATAGGTCTCGTTCTCCCTGATATTGCTGGCCAGTGACTTCGAGAACAGCAGTCCCTGGCTGCTGCCGAAGTAGTCGAAATTATGCACATTGAGCATCACCTCGTAGAGGAATAGCGGACGGACTCCGATATGCTGGCGGAAATACAGACCGGCACCGGTAAAGAACTGACCGATATCCAGGTTGACAGCCGCATTCCACGGATGACGGGAAAAATGTGTGTGGGAAAGCCCGACAAAGCCCTGCATCAGGGAGGACGAGGAAATATTGCCGCCTACTGATATGGACAGGACATTCTTGGGTCTGGTCTGCAGTCTGAGAGTAAAGAGCGAATCGCTGTTGAGATATGCCGTCGGATAGAAGGACTGTACCGCATTGGTCGACAGAACCCGGTAATAGCCCCTCTTGGCCTGGTTGAAGGAGAATGTATCTTTCCTGTCGGTTATGGTCGCCGATATGTATCTCCTCTGAGCATCTGTCACATTTCCCCTGACCTCCACCGAGTCAAATCTGAGATCCAGGCACTTCTGCCTGAATGCTATGCGCATGGAATCCGTCTGTTCCCGGGTGCGGCGCCTGGACACTCTGGAAAGAATCTCGTCCATATACAGCATGGCCGTGTCATAGCCCTTCCGCACAAGCTCGTCAATCTTGTCGAACTCCAGCAGCGAATAGTCGTATGTGCCGGATATCAGGACACCGTCCTTCCGGGGAAGCTCATAGTCGGTATCCACAGTCATTATGGTCTCCAGCTGACGGTACAGATCATCCTGGTCCGCACCGATGGGCTCGCCCTTGACGCATTTGGCCCCGATTATGAAGTCAGGCTGATACCTGTCCCTCATTATCTCCCACGGGAAATTGTTATAGAAACCTCCGTCAAAGAGCAGCACCGAGTCGATGACCACCGGCTTGAAATAGGCCGGAAATGTCATGGAAGCGCGGACTGCCGACCCGAGGTCCCCGCTGTCCGTGACATAGGGACGCTTGTGAAGCACGTCGGCCGAGACACAGAAGAAGGGCACCATCAGATTGTCAAAATCATAGCCTGCGGCGGCCGATGCGTTGGCGAATATCTGCACGAAAGCGATGTCCATAGGGTAAGGAGAGACCAGACTGGTCGGGAAGGAGAACTTCAGCTTGCGGCGGCCTTCCCCGAGAGCCTTCTCGTCCCACTTGAGGTTGAGATTGACCATCGACGGAGTCGGATAGCCGGAGTAGAGGTAGGAAAAGAACTCCCTCTCTCCGTCACCGGTATACCATGCCTGAAACTCCCTGGTCTTCATGAGAGCCACCATCTCATCCGGAGACAGGCCGATGGCATAGAGACCGCCGACGATGGAGCCTATCGATGTCCCCGAGATATAGTCTATGGGGACACCGTTTTCCTCCAATGCCTTGATCACGCCTATATGCGAAAGGCCCTTGGCTCCGCCCCCGCTGAGAACCAGACCCACACTCTGGGCACGCAGAGACACGGCCGACAATGTCAGGCACAATAAAATGAGAATTCTTGATATTATTCCAAACCGCATTATTATCTTTGTAAAATCACTCAAAGATAAACAAACATAGTTATGAAATCAAAAATTTTTGCCTTGATACTCATCGTATCGCTGACAGCAGCCTCCTGCGGCAACCGCAATCAGAAAGCCTCCGGAGAGGAAACTGCCGCCACGGCAGAAGCCACAGAACAGACACTAACAGACTCAACCGCAATGAACAGCAGCCAGACACCCGACCCGGCGAACCTGCCGGAGGAGCCCATCTACGAGATTCACACGACCGAGGGCACCATCACCATCATGCTCTACGCAGACACCCCCCTGCACCGCGACAACTTCGCCAGGCTTGTATCACAGCACTTCTATGACAGCGTGCTCTTCCACCGCGTCATCTACAATTTCATGATCCAGACCGGAGACCCCCTGACCAAGAATCCGGCCAACGAAGCCGCCTTCGGCACCGGAGGTCCGGGATACACGATTCCTGCCGAGTTTGTACCCGGGCACACCCATAAGAAAGGAGCGGTGGCGGCAGCCAGGATGGGAGACACCGCCAACCCCAGGAAAGAGTCCTCGGGATCGCAGTTCTACATCGTACACAACGCCGAGATATGCAGCCATCTGGACGGGGAGTACACCGTCTTCGGCGAGACACTCGACGGGTTCGATGTCCTGGACCGCATCGCCGCAGTCAGGACAGACGCCAACGACAGACCTCTAAAGGAAGTGCGCATCATATCCATAACCCCTGTAATCTGAACGCCATGGATGTAAGACAGGCACTCCGCGTCAGCCGCAGTTACCGCCGTTTCTATCAGGACACGGCGGTAACTGATGCCGACCTGGAGATTATAGCGGACGCCGCCAGGCTCTCGCCTTCCGGACGGAATATACAGGCGCTCAAGTTCCTCATAAGCAACAGGCCTGAGACAAACTCACTCATCTTCCCCACCCTGTCATGGGCAGGATACCTGCCGGAATGGCCGGGTCCCGAAGAGGGAGAGAGACCGGCAGCTTACATCGTCCAACTGCTCGACACCTCGATAGCATCCGGCACCTTGTGCGACGAGGGCATCACTGCGCAGAGCATGCTGCTGCAGGCAGTGGAGCTCGGCTACGGAGGCTGCATCATAGCCGCCGTCAAGCGCCAGGAGCTGCATGAGATACTGGAACTGCCGGAGCACCTGAAGATCATCAACGTCATCGCTCTCGGCAAGCCCAAGGAGACCGTCGTAATCGAGGAGATGACCGACGGCCAGTTCAAGTACTGGCGCACCCCGGACGGTATCCACCACGTTCCCAAACGCCCCCTTTCCGAACTCATCATCTTCCGCTGAACCGTGATGTCGATAAAATCCGCAGAAGTTCGCCCGCTATGACGCAAAAAAGTGCGCCTCTAATCTCACGACTGGAGGCGCACCGCTTAACTTAACCTAAAACTTAACCTATGAAAAAACTATCGCCTTATTCACATACAAACTCCGTGCCAAACTCTAATTAAATCCCCCGACAAAATCCAGCGCCTCTATGCTGAAGCTGAAAGGCACGGTACTGCCGGTCCATGAGTTCCCTCCGTCCTCCGTATAGAGGATATTGCCCGAAGCTCCGCTCACAGACTTCACAGACAGGACACCACGTCTGGAATCGCGGAGAAATGAGACGGACGAAAGGGTTCCGCCAGGATAGGAGTCAAAAGCCGGAGTCAGCCGGCTGACTGTTCCGAAACCGTCTGACGATATGTACAGCAGTCCGTCCGCACCGCAGACCCGCACGACCTCTTCCCCGTACACATCTATGGAGACGAGGTCCGCAGCTGATTCCAGCACACGCGTCCATGACCGGCCGCCGTCCTCGGAGCGGACTGTTCCCATGGCCCCTGTCCCGGCCATATACAGGACTCCGGAGGGCGTTACGGATATGTCCTCCGGCCGCTGCCCTGAATACTCCATGGCCATGCTGACCGTATTCCATGTCAATCCGCCGTCAGCTGAATATTCCAGTACTGCACTTCCGTCCGTCCCCGTACCGCAGCACCAGATATTCTGACCGTCGTTTGTAGTGACAGAGGAAAATCTCACGGCAGTCTCCGACGTACGGCACACGCTCCACGTACTGCCTGAGTTGTCCGTCCGGAGAATCAGGCAGGTGTCGGCAGCAGCAGCCCACGCACTTACCCCGTCCAGGGAGATCACTGCGGACAGGTTTACCGGTTCGGTCCCGCTTAGCGACACTCCCTGGTTGGTCCAGTTCTGCCCTCCGTCATCCGTACGCAGGATAACGGTTCTCCGGTGGAATGTGTCCACGTCCCCTACAACCCAGCAGCTCCTGTCACTCACGGCGCAGACATCCCGGAGCGTGACATCCGGGACCATTACCGTATTGCCCTGACGGGTCCACGACCTCCCGGCATCAGAGGTATAAAGGATGGTACCGTAACCGCTGTCTCCGGCACCCACTGCCCAGCCTGAGGTATATATGTCCAGTGCGACATCGCACGTTCCGGTCTGTCCGTGGGGGATGTTCACCTGCCGTACGGTTCCGCGGTATCCGTCGAGCATGAAGCTGATGCCCTGAAGTCCTTCAGGAATGGCCTCGTAGAGATAGGCTCCCGCCCCGTCGGTATAGACTGCGGAATCTCCGTACACGACTGCGACGGACTCCAGGGGAAGGCCGTCCATGTCGGTCACCACGCCCTGCAGCGAGCCTATGCCGCCCTCAGGCATCTTGCATGAGAATGTAAGGACAAGTATCAGAAATGCTGTAACAATATCAGTACTTTTCATCTTTCTCGAAGTTTCAGGAAGGCTTATCGTCATATCTCTTTGGGACGCTGGTATTTGTAGCGGAAGAGGATGGCGAAAAGGATGGCGACAATGAGAGCATAGGCCGCGAACAGCCACCATGCGTGGCTCCAGCCGGCGACAACGGCATGCCAGTCTATGACCCCGTCGGCTCCCGGCACACGGTGCGAGTTGACCAGGGCATTGACCACAGCCTGGGCTCCGATGGTGCCGGCAGCCGCTCCGATGCCGTTGGTCATCAGCATGAACAGCCCCTGAGCGCTTGAGCGTATCGACTTGTCGGTGGTCTCGTTGACGAAGAGCGAGCCGGAGATATTGAAGAAATCGAAGGCCACTCCGTAGACTATCATCGACAGGATGATGAGCCACACCCCGCTGCCGGGATTGCCCACGGCGAAGAATCCGAAACGGAGCACCCAGGCCAGCATCGCTATGAGCATCACGTTCTTGATGCCGTATCTCTTCAGAAAGAAAGGTATCAGCAGGATACACAGGGTCTCGGAAATCTGGGAGAGGGATATCAGCATGTTGGAGTGCTCCACTCCGAATGTACCCTGGTACTCGGCCAGATTGCCGAAGTCGGCCAGGAAAGGATTGGCGAAGCCGTTGGTAATCTGCAGCGCCACTCCCAGGAGCATCGAGAAGATGAAGAAAACAGCCATCTTCCTCTGCTTGAAAAGGGTAAAGGCCCTCAGTCCCATGGCGTCCACCAGGGACTTCTTCTCAGACGAACGGTTCACAGGACACTCGGGCAGGGTCAGGGTATAGAGAGCCAGCAGGATACTGAGTGCACCCGAAACCACATATTGCATCGAGGTCTCCTGCATGGCAGCGCCGCGGAAATGCACCAGATCCACGAACCACATCGAGCAGATAAAGCCCACTGTACCCCATACCCTGATCGGCGGGAAATCCTTGACCGGATCCTTCCCGGCCTTCTCGAGGATGGTGTAGGCCACCGAGTTGGAGATAGCGATAGTAGGCATGAAGAAAGCTATGCTCACGGCATACAGCCCGAAGAGGGTGCCGTACTGCACCGCCTCGCCGGCAGAGACCCCGTAGATACCCGCACCTATCATGGCAGCCCCTGCCACCAGATGGCAGATACCCAGCAGTCTCTGCGCCGGAATCCATTTGTCGGCGATAATACCCATGACAGCGGGCATGAAAATCGACACGATGCCCTGGATGGCGTAGAACATGCCGATTTTCTCCCCGAACCCCACACCGGCCAGATATCTTCCCTGGCTTGTCAGATAAGCTCCCCAGACAGCAAACTCTAAGAAACTCAGTAATATTAGTCTCAGCTTATATCCTTTCATACTCCGCTATTTCTCAATACTCAGACCGTGAAGCACAGCTGTATATCCGTCATTGGAATCCGTCATAACCACCCGGACCTGAGTCACCGGTCCGCACGGCTCGAAACTAAGGGTACCGTGATACAGCTCACCGGCATTGACAGTCTGTCCGTCTGCCGTGACATACTCCACGTATGCATCAGTCACATAGAACATCCCGGAAGAAGGAGCTCCGCTGGTGACAGTGATGCGGCTGCATTCCACGGGAGCCGTCATGGTGTAGGTCAGCACATCTCCCTCCTGCAGCACCCGCTGCGAGTATCCGACTCCGCCGCGGCGGGCCAGGGCCTTGAGATTGTTCTCGGACAGGGGAAAATTGCTCTCAACGGTCATCTCCGGCTCAATATAGTGATAAAGGTCGATATTGGAGGCACCCACGGCTATGCTGCTGAGCCCGTCCCCGAAAAATGTCGCAAAGCGGAACGCCTCGGGACTGTCGGTGACAATAGCTCCGCGGCATACCGGTGAGGAAGCGACGGGGGCACTGCCGTCCATCGTATAGCGGACTACCGCCGAAGGATGGGGAGGCCGCACCTGAAGCTCCTGACCGTCGAATGTCACCTCGGGCGGTGCCACCCTGAATGCGATGCCCATATTGTACAGACGGGAGAAATGCTCCGCGTAGAGCCGCTGCTCGAAGTTCCCGAAGTTCCGGGCGTCCTTGCTGCTCCAGCCCACCTCGGCGAGAGCGCACAGACGGGGGAAGAGCTGGTATTCCATCAGCCTCGGCGGCCATGCCAGCAGCTCAGCCCACAGACCGGCCTGCACTCCCACGATCAGGGCGCTGTCAGCCGGAGCTCCCACTAAGATTTCATCCGGTTCCAGCGAGTAGGTCTTCGACAGGGGCACGATACCGGCCCAGCTGTGGCCTCTCTCGGCAGGAGACTGCTTCATGTCGAGGTAGCAGTACTCGCCTATCTGGACGACAGTCCTGTATCCTTTGTCCACAGACATACGTCCGCTCTTCACGCTCCTCCAGGCATATACCATGGAAGAACTGTCATAACGGGCATCGGAGATGACTATCTCGTCCCATCCGGCCATCTTCTTGCCGAGCTTGTGGATGATGTCCTCGACCTCGTATACGAACCAGCTGTGAAGCTCCTGAGGGCCGTCCAGACCATACTCCTTAATCAGAGCCTGACAGTGAGGACAGTTGTTCCAGGAGGTGTGATCCACCTCATCGCCTCCGATGTGGATGTACTCCGAGGGGAAAAGCGCTGCTATCTCCTTGAATATGTTAGTAAGAATCTTGTAGTTCTCCATTCTGGCCACACAGAGGACGTTGTCAGTCTCTCCGTTGACGCTGATATAGGGCACGTCCACAGGGCAGGCCATCTCCGGAAAGACGCCCACCAAGGAGCGGCTGTGTCCGGGCAGGTCTATCTCCGGGATGATCTCGATATGGCGCTCGGCAGCGTATTTCACGACCTCGCGTATCTCCTTCTGAGTATAATATCCGCCGTAGCGGTCATGCCCCTGACCGTAGGCGGCCGGACTCACCTCATCATCGCCCCTCCATGCGCCCTTCTCTGTCAGCTGCGGATACTTGCGGATCTCGATCCTCCAGCCGTTGTCATCGGCCAGATGCCAGTGGAAACGGTTGAGCTTATGGTAGGCCATCCAGTCTATGAGACGGAGCACATGGTCCACATCGTAGAATGTTCTGGACACATCCAGCATCGTACCGCGATAACCGTACCGGGGAGCATCTTCCACGACCACGGCGTCCAGTTCATAGCGGGTCAGTTCCATATCCGTCTGTCCGTAAACTGCCGGAGGCATCATCTGCAGGAGTGTCTGTACGCCATAAAAGATACCGGCGGCGTCAGATGCCTCGATGACGATCTGTGAGCTGCTGACGGACAAGCGGTAAGCCTCGGCGGCCATGCCGTCCACTATGTTCAGGGATATTCCGTTGTACACCGGAACGTCCCTCAGGTCAATATCAAATGCAAATACATTCTCCAAATGCCTCAGGAGATAGGCCTGCTCGGACTCTATAGCGTCCGAAGCACTGATTGAGAGCCCCTTCTCCATCACAAAGACACCTTCTGCAGGGGTTATTTTCAGAGGCTGAGGTACAAGATTGCTGTAAGTCCGGGCCAGCAGGACCGGGGCTGCGGCTATAGCCAGCATGGCGAGGAATATTTTCTTCATAAGTCGACGGGAGTTACATGATTTCAAATATGTCTGCATGTCCCTCTATGCTGACTCTCACGGTGCGTCCGTCAAGCTCAAGAGCACAGTAGGGATTATCGGTAACAGTCTCGGAGAGGACAGTTCCGTCAGCGGCATACTGTCGGATGAGGAGGGTGCCGTGAGGGTCCATCAGAAGCGTGCGGCTGTCGCGGCGGTCTTCCCCGGAAGGAATCTCAAAGGACAGGACGCCGTCAAGGGCATAGAAGGAACGGGGATTGCGGTCAAACGCATAAACGGCCTTGGTCATATCCGGAGCTTCCACCCCGAAACCGAGGGACTCCGTCCTCTGAGGATTGACACTGAAGGTACGGACAGCACACCAGTTGGTCTTGTCCGACTCGAGCTTGCGCAGACGGACGTAGCGGGCATCGATGCCGCGTCCCTCCCAGTTGATGATGTACTGGTGGTCAATGGTGTCTATTACAGGATACCAGAGATTGCCGTCCTTGGAGGCCTCGAGTGTGGCCATGTCGAAATAGTCCACGTCATCCACCGAATTGCGGCCCTGCAGGATATTGATCTCCCGAAGACCGCGGACTATGCCGAGGTCCACTCCTATCCAGTCCCCCGTCCTCTGACCGTAGGCCGAGGTATAGAAAGTGGTGGAGTCATCGTCGAACATCAGCTTGCCGCTGACAGTTCCGGAATTGGGATAAGAGCCTATGGAAGTATAGGAGAAGGGGCCGCGGCCGGCTATACGGCGGTAGAAGCCGTCGAGCATGTCGTCCATGGCATTCTCGTAGAAGGGCTGGAGCTTGAGAGTACCTGACTTGTGGGCCTCGTACGCATCGCGTTCCTCCTCACTCATGAGATTGTCCACATAGGCGCTCCAGAAGGCAGCATTGTCTCCCCCGCGGTATACATTGATCAGCTCAAGGGCCTTGCGTCCCCTGGTGCCCAACTTCCCGAACTCCTCTAACCAGGGATGGAGCTCGC
Source organism: Candidatus Coprenecus merdigallinarum (assembly GCA_018712545.1). GTDB lineage: Bacteria > Bacteroidota > Bacteroidia > Bacteroidales > UBA932 > Coprenecus > Coprenecus merdigallinarum. The sequence continues at coordinate 50,608 of DVGV01000036.1, forward strand.
GCATAAGGGCGTCATTGTCACATTTGAGGGACATCTCCTCATAGACCCGCTCTATCTTTCCGAACTCCTCTAAAAGAGCGTCGTACTGAGCCTCTGTCCAGTCTCCTTCCACACGGAAGGTCTCTGTCTCCCAGGATTCCTCACGGCGGTAGCCCGACTCGGTGTCGCAGGAGTGAATGGCAAATGTACGGTAGGCGCTGTACGCATCATCGCCTGCCAGCCAGGCAAGTCCTCTCTCCCAGTTGGCCTTGGGGTCGTATTCCTTGATATTCCAGGTATAGTCGGCCACGCCGTAGAGGGCCAGCTTGGAGGCCTCAGCATGCTCCATGGGATTGCTTACAAATCCGCACACATCATTGGATGTCAACCCATTGTCTAAGCCGTAGACCGGTCCCTGCATCACGATGTGACGGCAGTAGTCAGTCACGGGGAAGTTCCACCAGTAAAGGGCAGGGCGCTGAATCCTCTCTCCCACCCATTTCAGGGTCGAGGGAGTCATGTCGCTGCATACGGCGTCTCCCGTCCAGAACACTCTCACCGAAGGATCGAGTTCCCGGCCGTAGACCGCCAGACTGCCGCGCTCGGTGGGATTGGCCCAGGAGCGGTTGTAGTCGGTGGGGCAGATGATCAGCGGGGCCACGTCGCCCTTGGCCGCAACGAACTCGGCTGTCAGACGGTTGAGCAGCTCCACCTGCTTCATGGGATTGGTACCCTCTCCGGAAATGTCGTCGAAGAAGATGGCGAAGGCCCGGACTCCCAAGTCGTACATCATCTCGAACTTGGCGACTAAATTGCCATAGTCTTCCTCGTTCCACTTGATGTCCTGACCGGGATGCACAGCCCACACGAAGTCCACGCGGTTGCGCTCACAGGCCCTGACTAACTCGGCAATGTTGCGGGCCTCGTCCTCGGGATAGGGCTTGCGCCAGTTAGGAGAGCTGTGATAGGGGTCGTCCTTGGGACCATAAATATAGGTGTTCATCTTGAAGCGGCCGTAGACATCTATCAGGGACAGACGGGCCTGATGGGACCAGGGGGTACCGTAGAAGCCCTCCACCACCCCGCGGGCGGGCAGGTCGGGCCAGTCGTTGATCTCAAGACCGCAGGGCAGGTTCCTCTCTCCTGTCAGCCCCACTATCTGGCGGAGAGTCTGGAGGCCGTAGAAGGCTCCTCGCTCATCGTATCCTAAGATAGAGACACCGTCCTCAGAGACAGTGAGCAGATAGGCTCCGGAGAGAGGCTTCACTCCGGCCTTCATGGCCTTCTTGGGGTGGAAGTCCACCGTCAGGCGGACATCTTTTTTATCTCCCTTGTTCAGGAAGTTCACGTCACTGCCGAACAGTCCGTGCCTGTCCACCACATATACACCGCCCGATATATCCAGCACCGGGCCCTCCGGAGCTATCTCCACCACATGCGGGACAGGGTTGATCTGACGGTACAGGGCCGTCTGTCTTACAGAGTCACTGCCCCACACGGGAGCGGTCAGGATTGCTGCTGCCACGACGAGTGACAGTCTTCGGAATTTTGTCATATAGTTCGATTTTGTATTTGTTTTCTACTTTTTCACTTCGACATACTCATATTCGAGAGCCGGACTGACCACTACGGCATCCACTGCCTCAGGGATATCCGCACCGCCGCGCAGCACCTTGAAGCTTACGCGGAACAACAGGCCGTCTCCGGATACGAGAGACTTCCCGCCCAAGTTGACAAAGGTCGGATAGACCGCCTTCGTACCGTCAGTGTGCAGACGGTCGCGGGTAAGGTTCTCCATCTGCTGCAGGCCGGAGGCCTCCACACCGGCAAATTCCAATGCCGAGGCATCGTAGGGGAGGGCTACGCTCAGGGCATTGACCGTCTTGAGCGAATCTCCGTAGAATGACAGGGTCAGGGTATCGCCGGCTTTAAGAGGCTTGTCCTGCACCTCGACACGCAGACCGCCGCAGAGAGTGTCACCGGCGCTCTTATGGTACTCGCGCATCCAGTACTCGGTGTTGATTCCGCCGTCGAGACGCACTGCCACTGCTGAGATGTCGTAGGCGTCTATGAGGCCGTTGCCGTCTATATCACCGTCCGACACATAGTCGAAATCGCTGTCAGAGCTGCGCAGACCGGTGTAGTTCATGTAGGAGGTCAGGTCGTTCTCGTCCACCTTGCCGTCCTTGTTGATGTCGCCGGGGATGACAGTCTCCGTTCCGGGCACCTTGAAGACGTAGATCTCGCGGCCCGAGCCGTAGTTGTTCACCGCGTCGGATACAGCTATACGGATGTAGCGGGCTCTCGGGCCTCCGCCGAAGGTGAAGACCTTGGTCTGGCCGTCACGCTCCCACTCGAAGGCTCCGGCGGGAGTCCAGTCCTTGCCGTTCACGCTGTAGAAGACCTCACCCTTGAGCAGGACACCGTTGCCGGCATCTAAGCGGGGCAGGTACTCGAAGCGGTCGATATTGTTGATGCCCTGGAGATCGAGGGTAAGCTCGAAGGGCAGGGCCTTGGCCTGATACTTCGTATGCCAGGTGTCACCGCTCTCGGCCCAGTCGAAGAGCCTCCACACCTCGAAGCCCTCCTGAGAGGGGAAGGAGCAGGATCCTACGATACCGCGGATGGCCCATTCTAAAGGATTGCCCTCGGTGGTGCAGCTGTAGTCGGTCCAGTCCGAGGCCCCGGTCAGGTTGACTGCCCTCAGACGGAAGCTGTAGTCAGTCTCGGGCTGCAGGTCCGCGAATGTCAGGTAAGTGTTCCGGATGCCGGTATGCAGCAGGCCGTCGAACTCTATCTCATAGTAGTCGGCCAGCTCCTGAGGCTCCCACGCGAGGGTGGCGGCGTAAGGTTCCACCGTACTCTTGTCCGCCAGGATTACAGGCGCCGTCAGCTCTCCGCTGCAGATGCGGCTGTCGTCTGCCGGTGCATACTCATAGCCGTCGATGATGAGCACTACATCGTTCTGAGTGATGTCGCAGGCGGGGATGGAGACGGTCAGCACAGGATTTTTCCTCAGGTCCATCTTCTCGAACTCACTGCCGGGAGTGGCGAAGCGGTTGAGCTGAGGTGCCGCGTCATAGCTGTACTCCGCATTGACCTTCTTTCCCCCTACCTTCACGGTAACTTTCCTGGGCTCGGCCGTAATATTGACCCTCACCTGAGTGCTCTGATCCTTGACGAAGCCGTCGAAGCTGCCCTCGGCCGGATGAATGGTGAGAATGTACCTGCCGCCGGACAGAGAGGCGTCGATCCTAGTGGTAACGCTCTCTCCCGCTAGATAGCTCATCGTCCTGCCGTCATCGTCATACACATGGGTATGGTACTCGCCCTCTGCGGGCCAGCACTCGAAGATACGCTCGGAGGGATTGATCTGCGAGGGATTGTTGTTGGGACGTACCATCGGGATGACAGCGCCCTGACGCACGAACACGGGAAGCTTCCACAGCGGTGCGGGGAAATTCTCCATGACGCGTCCTCCTTCATAGACCGCTCCGGTAAAATAATCCACCCACCTTCCCTCGGGGAGGTAGATGCCGTCGCGGATGTCATTGCCGAGAGTATCGGCCTGGGTATCCTGATAGACGGGAGCTACGAGGAAATCGGGACCGAAGAGGTACTGGTAGCGGGTCGCGGGGGTATAGGTGTAGTCGTTGGGATAATCTATGAACATGGCCCTCATCAGGGGTTTGCCGTCCACTGCTTCGCGGGACCAGGTATAGGCGTAGGGCAGCAGCTCGGACTTGAGCTTGAGGTACATACGGTTGATGGAGGTCGCGGGTTCACCGAGGGCATGGGGATATTTCTCGTTGGAGCCCCAGCCGTCCATGTTGAGCTGCATGATGGAGAAGGTCTTCCACTGGAAGTCACGGGTGTTGATCACCGCATCGGCTCCGCCGAAGATACCGTCCATGTCGGAGCAGATGTTGGGCTGACCGGCCAGACCCGAGCCGATGTAGGTCGGGATATGGAAGCGGATGTACTCCCAGTCGCCGCCGGTCTGGTCGCCCGACCACACTCCAGCATAGCGCTGGGTACCGGCCCAGCCGTCGAGGGTGATGATGAAGGGACGGGCGTCATCACCGTAGTAGGGCATGATGCCGGCCACATCGGCTATACCGTTGAGACCGAAGGAGTAGCCCCAGCCGACCCAGGCCACGTCTGTCTTGAGCACGCGGACTCCGGCGTCACGGACCTCCTTGACGATATCCCTCTGCAGCAGGGCCTCGATACCCTCCTTGGGATGCAGGTCGGACTGGGTCCAGAGGCCTATCTCGACGCCCTTCGAGCGGGCATAGTCACCGAACGATTTCAGGTTCAGGATATTGCTGTCGAGCGTGGAAGTCTGGCCGTAACCGGCGCCGTAACCGTCGTTGGGCAGAATCCATCCCAGGGGCATGTCGTGAGCCTCGTAGCGGTCCACCACGGCGCGGGCCGAGAACTGGTAGTTGTCCTTCTCGCCGTTGAGCGACTCCCTGATGCCGCCGTTGTCCTTCTGACTTTCCTTATACCGCTTGCCATCCTCGAAAGGCACGGTGCGGGGACCGTCGGCCTCCACCCACCAGTCGCGGTTGTAGGCATTGAGATGACCCTCATAGAAGGCAAACTTGGGCAGCAGCACCGGGTTGCCGGTAAGCTGATAGTAGGTGTCCAGCAGAGCCACAGGATCTCCGGCCACCATGACGAATACATCCATGTAATCCGTGTCGTGGGTAAGGGTCACGGTGCCTTTCTCAGCGGCTCCGAAATCGTATGCTCCGGGAGCAAATGTATGCCACATGATACCGTATCCGCCGGTCGACCAGTAATAAGGTGCGGGCGAAGCCACTCCTTCGTCGGTCCAGCTGTTCTCATTTACGATGTTGATGACACGTCCCTTGTGCGAGAAGCGTCCGTTCTGCACGCCTCCGCCGTAAAAATACTCATCGGGGGACTCGGCCAGCGTAAGGACGGTGCGGGTCTTGCCTCCGCGGCTCTCGAAGATCACGGGAGCAGTCTGACGCAGAACCTCCTTACCGCTGCGCAGGTCGGCAACGGTCATCATCGCGGTCTCCTTGTCGAAAGAGACACGGATAACTCCTGTAGACAGATGCCAGGCGTCCGCATCCTCCTCGATCGTGTAGGATACCCCTCTGCGGGGATTGCGGACAAGAATCTCGGCAGGCGGTTCTGCCTTTGGATCACGGACTATGCCTCCGTTGTCATCCCGGAAAAGACGGAAGATATCCGGAGCATAAAAGTCCACTGTCATACGGTGACCGTCACCGAGGATAATCTCGGCAGCCGTAGGATTGAGGTGCATTGCCTCTTCTGCTGATTCCGCTGAAAGGCAGTATCCAGTAGCTGCCGCGAGAATCAGGACTATGGTAATTTTCCCTCTTAATTTCATATTTCGACTTAGAATCTAAAAATTTCCTAAAATACCTACAAATATAGTATTTTTTCAGACACCGCCGGACCTCTTTTCCCACGAACTTTCTATTGAACTGAGAGGATTAACATATTATACCGTTTTATGTTGCAATTCTGAATTATTTTATGCTTATTTGCTTAAAATTTGAAACAAACACTAACCTTCATTTTTATGGACAACAACATCCTGAAGTACAACATCAATCCTCTCGTCAACGCTATCGGCAAGACACCCGATCAGTTTACGAAAGAGGACATAATCAATTTCATCACAGCCAACGACATCCGTGTCGTCAACTTCCGCTACATCGCAGGTGACGGCAGGCTCAAGACCCTCAACTTCCCGGTCAGCAGCCTCCAGTATCTCGACCTGATCCTCTCGTTCGGAGAGAGAGTAGACGGCTCCAGCCTCTTCTCCTACATCGAGGCCGGCTCGAGCGACCTCTACGTCATTCCCCGTTTCTCAACGGCCTACCTCGACCCCTTCGCTGAGATTCCCACCCTCGGACTGCTCTGCTCCTATTTTACCAAGGACGGACTGCCCCTGGAGAGCTCTCCCGAGTACACCCTGCACAAGGCTCACGAGGAGTTCAGGAAGACTACCGGCTACACCTTCGAGGCCATGGGCGAGCTGGAGTTCTACGTCATCTATGACGACGACTGCTGCTTCCCCTCGGAGAATCAGCGCGGATACCATGAGTCCACACCTTTCACCAAGGTCGAGGCATTCCGCACCGAGGCCATGAAGCTCATCTCCCAGGTCGGCGGCAACATCAAGTACGCCCACTCCGAGGTAGGCAACTTCACCCTCGACGGCAAGGTGTACGAGCAGAACGAGATCGAGTTCCTCGTATCGCCCGTAGAGTCCGCCGCTGACCAGCTCGTGATGGCCAAGTGGATTCTCCGCACACTGGCATGGCAGTACGGCTTCGATATCACCTTCGCTCCGAAGATCACCGAGGGCAAGGCCGGCAGCGGTCTGCATTTCCACACCCGCATGATGAACGGCGAGCACTCCGTGATGCTCAAGGACGGCCGCCTCTCCGACGAGGCCCGCAAGGCCATCGCAGGCTACATGACCTGCGCCTCCTCGCTGACCGCCTTCGGCAACGCCAACCCTACCTCCTACTTCCGCCTCGTGCCTCACCAGGAGGCTCCCACCAGCATCTGCTGGGGCGACCGCAACCGTTCCGTACTCGTGCGCGTACCCCTCGGATGGACCGGCAGGAGCGACATGTCCGCCATCGCCAACGGACTGCCCCAGAATCCCGACATCGTGATGCCCGACAAGCAGACCGTGGAGCTCCGCTCAGGTGACGGCTCGGCCGACATCCATCTGATGCTCGCCGGACTGGTGACCGCCGCACGTATCGGCTTCGAGCTCCCCGACGCTCTCGAGATAGCGAAAAAGACCTACGTGGATGTCAATATCCACGACGACAAGAACGCAGCCATCCTCAACTCCCTCGCCCAGCTGCCCACCTCCTGCGCCAAGTCAGCAGACGAGCTGGAGAAGAACCGCGCCCTCTACGAGGCCAAGGGAGTGTTCTCAAAGAGCATGATCGACGGACGCATCGCGATGCTCCGCGCCTACAACGACGCCAACATCCGTGAGGAGACCGCACGCGACAAGGGCCTGATGATGGAGCTTGTCCGCAAGTACTATCACTGCGGATAGGAACCGGGGCCGGAGCCCCAAACGCAAAAGAGAAAAGGACATCAGCCACAGAAACTGATGTCCTTTTTCCTTATTAACCTAAACTTAACCTATGAAAAAACTATCGCTGTACCCTGATGCAAACTGCGTGCCAAAAGTCTTACAAGCTATGGAATCACGTACCGGGACTTCTGTACGGGCGGGGGACCCGCAGGCCCTGAACTACCAATACTCCGCACCTGGACTGACCTGGTATCCCCACGTCCGCTGTTTCCCCTGAGAGCCGCCTTGAACTGCTGCGACGGATTCTCCGGATCATACTGAGGCACGGGCAGCGACGGATAATAGACACTCGGATCGAAATTAGGGTCCAGGAATATCATATCATCGAACCAGGGCTGTCCCCCTACGACTGGCCGCGGCACGAGCATTTCCATCATCGAACCCTGCAGGAAGCCGCCTCCACCTCCGAGTATTCCCATTATTATCGCCACTACGGAATAGACGGCAGGATTCTGTTCCCGGACATCCCGCAGGAACTGAGGCATACTGCCCTCATTTATCATGCGGCTGAGTATCAGCCTCCGGTCCCTTGCCAGTATCTCGCCGACTCCCAGAGGACGGCTGGCCGCCCACTTCAGATTGTCCCCGACAACATCCAGCGGCAGATATCTCGGATGAAACGCCGACGCCGGCATCTGCTCCGGAGCCCCGACCAGATCCGTCAGCGCATCCTGCCGCAGATATTCTCCCCGCAGCCTCCCGTACCACTCCTGCCGCAGCTCCATAAGAAATCCCGCTCTTGCACGCAGCGCGTCCGGACTCACCGCCTCCTGCCCTTCTCCTGTGACCGGCATTTCTGCCGGCAACAGTCCCGCCGCCATCAGCACCGAATCCCTTCCGGCCTTATCCAGCATCCCGACCTCCACCGCCCGGTCCATCAGCGCCCGGATATCCGCCTCGTATTCCGCCACCTGCAACGCTGCCGTATCCCGATCCTGCTGCCGGACACCTTTCACAACCGCATCCGGCACCTGCGCCAGAACACTGCCCGCGCAGCATGCCGCCAGTACCGTCACAGCCACATATTTTTTTACGGATTTTCCCATAATCCCCACCACAACCGCAAATATTGAGCCACATCGTCCGTTCAGCCATCCGAAGGAGTCGATCAAAAGGCACGGATATCACCCAAAAGAAAAACGCCCGCAGCCACACGGCCGCAGGCGCCTCAAAGTCAGTAGCGAGACCCAGGATTGAACTGGGGACCTCATGATTATGAATCATGCGCTCTAACCAGCTGAGCTATCTCGCCATCATTTTGTTGAGCTACCAGGAGTCGAACCTAGATTTACAGAGCCAGAATCTGTCGTGCTGCCATTACACCATAGCTCAATTGGAATCGGAGCGCAAAGGTAGACAATTTTTGATAAAATCAAAAAAAATTTACAATTATTCTCGGATTACCTGAACTTCGTTGTGGAGACCAAGTTTGATGATGGACGAAGCCTTTCCTGTGGAGCCATGATCCAATGCAGGGTCTACGCACATATCCACAACAGATTTTATCTCCTCCGGGATATCCGGGTATCTGCGGGGAGCCGGAGTGCCCGAGACGTTGGCGGAAGTTGACACTATCGGCTTGCCGAAACGCCGTACCAGCTCGATGCAGAAATCGTTCTTGGGAATGCGGATGGCGATGCTGCCGTCCTCGGCCGTGACGTTGGGAGCAAGGTTGATTCCCTCGGGATAAATGATGGTCAGAGGCTTGTCGCTCAATGACTCTACGGTAACCGCCATTTCGGGAACCTCACGGACATAGCGGTCCACCATACCCATGTCACACGCCAGAATAATAAGACTCTTTGAATCGGCCCTCTGCTTGATGGAGAAGACCTTCTCGACTGCCGCACTGTCGGTGGCATCACATCCGATACCCCATATCGTATCAGTCGGATAGAGCAGGACCCCGCCTGCCCTGAGCACCTTTACGGCCTCTTCAATCTGCGCTTTTCTATCTGTCATAACTGTTATATTTTACATATGTACTTTCACTATTACCGGATAATGGTCCGACCAGTCCACACGTGGAGTCCTGTGCTCCAGCACCTCCGCCTCCTGCGGTACGAATACGTAATCTATGCGCAGCAACGGCCACAGCATCCTGTAAGTCGCACCAAAACCCTTCCCGGCCTCGCAGAACGTGTCCTTCCGCCCGCGGTACAAAGTTCTGAAACAATAGGACATCGGCGTATCATTGACATCCCCGCAGACAACGGCCGGCAGTCCGCTCCCTGAGATATCCTCCAGCAAAGCCCGTACCTGACCGCCTCTTCTGGACGAGGATTTTTTAACTTTTTCATGTGCTTCCGCCAGCTCATGGGGCAGTTCGTCGTAACCTCCGCCCTTGACGTCCTTGACCAGGGAGGCCAGGGAGATATTGTTCGACTCAAGATGTACGTTGTAGAATCTGTAGACCTGACCCGCATACTCAACATCCGTGTACAGGACCCTGTTGGTAGTTCCACGGAAAGGGAGGTGACCGGATCCGAGGAGCGGAAGACGGCTCAAGGTCACATTACCTACATAATCTCCGTTACGCAATCTGTAAAAATGCATTCTGGCATACGGATAATGCGGGAACATCCGCCTCACACGCGAAGTGTCGTCAGTGCGGAACTCCTGCAGCAGCACCATGTCAGGATCTTCCGCATCCACCAGATTCCTGACCCCAAGGATATTGTCGCTGACACCCGCACCGGTGCCCGAACGGAAGCCGCCAATATTCCAGGTCAGGGCCTTGAGTCCGTCTGTTTCCGACACGACTTTCTCCGGCAGAGAGTTGCGGTCTCCGGCCCGGAAAAAGAAACCGGCAAAGAACAGTGACGGCAGGATAGCGATGACGGGAATCCACACTGAGGACGACCATCGCAGCAGAGCCAGGATCAGCAGCAGCACATTGACGGCCAGAACCGGGATGAAATACAGGCCGAAAAATCCCGCAGGCGGGAATGTTCCGGGATCAATCAGCACCGACACGTAGCTGAGCAGCAACAGTATGCAGAACACTGTCGCCACCAGCCTGAAGGAGACGCTCAGGAACGGATTTTTCTTCCTGCCCATCAGAATCGTGCGCTTCTATGAGTACAGCCGGTTCTTTTTCTTCCAGTACAGTATCATGATGATACCGAAGATCATACCGCCGAGATGGGCGAAATGGGCCACATTGCCGCCCCTGCCCGACAGGCCCGATATGAGCTCAATGGCTCCGAAGATAATCACCATCCATTTGGCCTTCAGGGCTATGGGCGGGAATATGAACTGCAGCACATTGTTCGGGAACATCATTCCGTAAGCCAGCAGCAGCCCGTAGATGGCACCGGAGGCGCCTACGGTAGGCACCCGGTTGATGGCGGCCTCGACCAGTCCAGGAGTCTCGGCAAAGGCTATCTGGAGGTACATCACCAGCTCGTTGATCAGTCCGGCACCGATGCCGCAGACCATATAGTAGAGGAAAAACTTCTTGCCGCCCCAGTAATTCTCCAGCACGCTGCCGAACATGTACAGCGAGAACATATTGAAGAATATGTGCCAGAAGCCCCCGTGCATGAACATGTAGGTAATCAGCTGGAAAGGCTTGAAGAAAGGCGAGGTGAAATAGAACAGCGAGAAGGTCCCGTACATGAAGTTCTGGGCGAACATAGTCACTACGAAGACTATCGCGTTGATGATTATCAGGTTCTTGACTACGAAAGGCAGTCCGGGTCGGTAATAGCCGTAATTCATAAATGTCTCTCTATGTCTTGTTCTGTCAATATAAACATGCACTTGCGGCCGGCCGGCGAAATCTCGGGCTCGGCGCATGAAAACAAGGTATCTACCAAAAGTCGTGCCTCATCTCCCGATATCCGGGTGTCAGTCCCCGAAACGGCGGCACGGGCCAGTTTCCGGGCCATTTCCTCCCTCGCAGAGGCCTTTACGAGGCCATCCGGTCCGGCATCCATCAGCGCTGCCACTATGTCATCCACAGCCTTCCGCACAGCCTCCCCGTCCGTACCGAACCCTTCGGGCAGTCCCTTGACGGATATGGTGAAATCCCCTGCATCCTCAATGTCGAATCCCAGCTGCCGCAGCCTTCCGGGGTCTTCCATCAGCAGATGGTACCGCTCGGGCGGAAGGGTCACCGCACACGGGAAGAGCACCTGATGGGAAATGGGCGAGCTGTCGTCCAGCTGCCTCAGGTATCTCTCGTAGAATATCCGCTCCCTGGCCCTGCGCACGTCCACTATCAGCAGGCCGGAGCGCATGGGGGTCGCTATGTAGCGGCTGGAAATCTGAAGGACCCCCGCCCCGCTTCCGGCCGTTCCGCTGTCCTCGAAGATATGGCCGTAGCCGGCGACATCCGGTTCAGCGGGGGACAATGCCTCGGCTGCAAAAGCCGTAGAGCGATGCCCCGGAAAATCAGCTGCTTCCGGCAGAATCGCCCCGTAGTCCACCTTCTTCCCGGATACAGAGCGTCCCCCTCCGGAACTTCCGCCGCTTCCCCTGGAATAATGGAACTGCGAGGGAGCCGGTATGTCCGGCAGGGTATCGTGGTCGAAATCTATCGTAGGAATAAATGAGCTCCGTCCCAGAGCCTCCCGCACCACAGCGGTGAGCAGCTCGAAGATCTCGGTCTCATTCTCAAACTTGACCTCCGTCTTCGAGGGATGTATGTTCACGTCCACATTCTCCGGAGGAGTGGAGAAGAAGAGGTAGTAGGAGGGATAGGTCCCCTCGGGGATGAGCTTGTCGTAGGCCCTCATCACCGCCTTGTGGAAGTAAGGCGAGCGGAAATAGCGGCCGTTGACGAAGAAATACTGGTTGCCGGCACTGCGGCGGGCATCCTGAGGATTGCCCACGAAGCCGGATATCTCTATGATGCGGGTCGAGGTGGACACGTCGATGAGTTCCTTGCCCATGTCCTTGCCCTCAATCTCGAGGATGCGCTGCTTGAGGGTATTGGCCCGCCTGAGGTTGTAGATGTCCTTGCCGTTGTGGGACAGGCGGACGCCCACATCCGGACGGCAGAGGGCCACGTGGGAGAACTCGGCTATGACCTGACGCAGCTCCGTATTGTCCGACTTGAGGAACTTGCGCCTGGCCGGGAGGCTGTAGAAGATGTTGCGGACGGCGATATTGGTCCCCTCGGGCATGGCCGCCTCCTCCTGGGAGACAAGTCCGGAGGGAGCGAAAATGGTCTCAGTGCCGGTTTCGGAACCTTTCCTGCGGGTACGGAGCGTGACCTCGGCCACCGCCGCGATGGAGGGCAGGGCCTCCCCGCGGAAACCGTAGGTAAGAATCGAGTCCAGGTCGGAGGCCTGCGCTATCTTGGAGGTAGCGTGTCTCTCGAAGCAGAGCCGCGCCTCTTCCGGAGTCATGCCGCAGCCGTCGTCGATCACCTGGATCAGGGTCTTGCCCGCATCCTCGATGATGACGCTGACCGAGCCGGCTCCGGCGTCTATGGCATTTTCCAGAAGTTCCTTGACGACAGAGGAAGGGCGCTGGACCACTTCCCCGGCGGCTATAAGGTTGGATATGTTGGGAGGCAGAATCCTAAGCATCGTATCCTGTTATCGTATGCCCTCCAGGACTATCGTCGCGTATTTGGCGAAAAAGTACAGAAGCGCCAGGAAGGTGGCGACCGACACCAGTCCTATGATACGGGTGAGATTCTTGCTGAGCGAGCCGCGTCTGTTGTTGCGGGCCTGTTCCTGGAACTTGCCGCTGATATACATGCCGGGCCTGTAGGACTCGTCCTTCCACTCCTTGCCCTCCCGGAGGGCCTTCTCGCGGAGCGTCTCGTTCTTGACCATCTCGCGGCGTTCCTTCCGCTCGTCCCAGTAGCGGGGCTCGTAGTGGAACACGCGGTGATTGGGGACTTTGAAAAAACTTATACCCATCGCTTGTCTTCTTTAATGTTGCAACTTACAAAAATAGATAAAATTTACCTCACTTGCAACAGCCACTTCCGGCTCAGCCACCTGCGCAGAGGCTCGTCATACACCTTCAGGACGACGTACGCCAGGACTATGCTGCCCAGAAACACCGTCACCGCCCCCGGCCACGCCTCGGAGAAAGGCACGCCGGTAAAGGTCCAGGAATAGAACAGGTACATGAAGGGATAGTGGATCATGTAGACCGGATAGGATATGTCGCCCAGGAACTTGCAGATGCGCCCGGAGACAGGACCGGCAAGGCGCCCCGACGCTCCTATGTAGACCAGCAGAGGGAAGATACAGGTGACGCAGACCGCCTCGTACAGGCCGTTGAGCCACATACGGTCCTCTCCTCCGATTCGGGGAACCGAAAGCAGGAGGATGACAGCCGCCGAGCAGATCCAGAACGCCCCGCGCACCTTCCACGGCCGGAAGCCGCGGGACATCAGCAGCCCGACTCCGAACGAGAACATCAGCCGCAGGAAGCCGCCCGGAAGGTTCAGGTCCGTCAACGACCAGCCCACCCCGAGATGGCCGAAGCCGGAAAGGCCGCCCACCGCATAACCCGCCAGGCCCAGGCCGGAGACCGCGACCACAACAGACAGCCAGCGGGTGGACAGCCTGCGCAGGACCAGCGCATAGAGGATGTTGCCGATATATTCGAAGAACAGGGACCAGGAAGGGCCGTTGAGCGGATACATCTCGTTGTTGCCCCGCACCTCGTAGGGCGCCCCGGGATAGGCCGGAATCAGGAACATGCCCAGCAGCATGGCCAGCATCACCGCTCCGAATGGCACATGCGTCCCATCCCACTGCACCGAGCCCTGAATCAGGAAGGTCACCGCACCCAGCACCGAGCCGAGCATCACCATCGGATGCAGACGGATCAGGCGTCGCTTGAGGAAATCCCTTATCCTCATGCCCCCGCGGACTCCGGAAGCGTCCCCCGGCCGTCCCTTCCACCGGTCGTCGTAAGCATATCCGACCACGAAGCCGGAGAGGATGAAGAAGAAGTCCACGGCCAGATACCCGTGATTGAACTTCTGGTCCAGCGGGCTGGTTGCGAAACCTTCGAACACGTGATACCATATCACCACCAGGGCGGCCACTCCGCGCAGCCCGTCCAGAATGGCATAGTGCGGCTTGGAATCCGCGAAGGCCGATGCGGCCACAGTATTGCCTGTTTTCATAATCAGTTTTATTTAATCATTGTCACAGCTTATGGAAGAATACACCGCAGCAACGCAGAGAGTTGCCGCAGTCTCGGTGCGCAGGCGCGAGGGGCCGAGGGACAGGGGCTCGAAACCGGCCTGCAGGGCCTCCGCGATCTCCTCCGAGGAGAAATCCCCCTCAGGCCCGATGAGGAACAATGCCCCGGGCCGGGCCTCTCCGGCAGCCTCATCCCCTCCGGCCTTCACGGCGGCGACCGCCTCCATCAGCGGCACACGGGTATTCAGCCCCGCCGCTATATCGCTGTCGCAGTATGCGATGAACTTCTTCCCGGAGAACCCTGCCGAGCGCACCTCCTCCATCAGGGCCCGGAACGGAGTAAGTCCGTCGAGCTGCGGCACTGCCCCCTTGAGGGACTGTTTGGCGGCAGCGACGATGACCCTCTGCCCGCGCTCCTGATTGTACACCTTCCGCTCGGAATGGGCGCAGAGCAGGGGTGTGATCCGGTCCACTCCCATCTCCGTAGCCTTCTCGGTAAACCACTCGAAGCGGTCGATATTCTTCGTCGGAGCCACGGCCATCCACAGCCGGTAGGGATGCGTTCCGAAGCCGCCCTCGACCGAGAGCACCCGGGCCACGGCCGCACGGCTGTCCGCCTCCTCGAGACAGCAGCGGTAGAGATTGCCGTCCCCTCCGCTTACATAGACCTCATCCCCTACCCTGTGCCTGAGCACCTTGACGCAGTGAGCGGACTCCTCGGGAGAGAGACGGATCCTCCCGTCACGGATATCATTTGAATAAAATACTTCCATGCCCGCAAAAATACTCCATTTTTTCCTATCTTGGCAGTCCGTTAAAGACTCACAGGACATGAACAGCGCAGCATTTTTCCCCGACCGCCGGATCTCCGTCATGGGGATCGTCAACCTCACTGACAACTCCTATTTTGCCTCCAGCCGCTGCCTCGGCCCCTCCGGAGAGGTGGACCTGGGCAAGGCTCTCGACCGCACGGAGCGGATGCTGGCCGAGGGCGCCGATATTATAGACATAGGTGCGTGCTCGACCCGTCCGGGATCGCAGGGAGTGGGCGCAGAGGAGGAATGGCGCAGGCTCGGGCCTTTCCTGCGGGAGGTGCGCAGGGCCTTCGGGGACGGTGTCCGCATATCGGTCGATACCTACTGGGCTTCGGTCGTCGAACGCTGCTTCGACACGGTCGGCCCGTTCATGGTCAATGACATATCGGCGGGGGAGGACGATCCGGCGATGCTGCCGCTGGTGGGTCGGCTGGGACTGGAGTACGTGGCGATGCACAAGCGCGGCACTCCGGCGGACATGCAGTCGCTGTGCCAATATGAAGATGTGGTGGAGGATGTGCTGGCCTACTTCGTGGATTTCGGCCGCCGGGCCGCTGAGCACGGCATCAGGGAATGGATTCCGGACCCCGGATTCGGGTTCGCCAAGACTGTGGAGCAGAACTACCGGCTGCTGGCCGGCCTGGAGCGTTTCGCCGCACTGGGCCGCCCGATACTCGTCGGCGTGTCCCGCAAGAGCATGATCTACCGTCTTCTCGGCATCACCCCAGAGGAGTCCCTGCCCCAGACCCAGGTCCTGCACCTGGCAGCCCTCGAGCGCGGCGCCTCCATCCTCCGCGTCCACGACGTCGCAGAGGCCGTCCGCACCGTACGCATCTGGCGCGCTTTGCAGTAGCAGGAGGAGATATGCAGCGACGAGAAATGACTAGCCGCCCTCGGCTCTAGAGGGAGGGGCCCGCCGCGAAGCGGTGGGAGGGCCTGGTCATTTCGACCGCTGCATATCTCCTCCGTCGGAGCGATTGAGCAGGACTGAGGCCCAGACGGCATCGGCTCACACAATGCGTTGAGGGCTCGTCCCCGCTCAAATATTTTGTCGCACAAGAAAAATGTATTAACTTTGCAGCAACATGCTTACCCCGCTTCCCATAAGAACAGCGCGCTCAGGGTGAGCTTTTTATTTTATGCGCCCATGACAACGGACAAGATACCTTATCCCAAACAACTCATATCCTTTACGGATCAGATAAGCCTACTCAAACAGAGGGGCATGGTCTTCGGGGATGAAGCCAAAGCCCTCCGCCTGCTGCATAACATCAGCTATTACCGTTTGAGCGGTTACTGGTATCCTCTTCTGGCGGACAAGGTTTTCGCATCATGGCTTCACTGCATCGTGTATGTAAGGAACATCTGTGCGCACCACAGCCGATTGTGGAACAGGTCTTTAAGTATCCGTCCGCAGATGCCGCGTTCTCCGCGCAACACATTCATCCCTTTGCCGACCGGCGGAACGCAGCAGATCTATTTTGTATTGAGCATGATTATCTACCTGCTGAACACGGTCAACCCGAACCATTCGCTTGTTCCAAGGTTCTGCGAGCTTCTGAAGCGTTATCCGTCAATCGATGTACGCGCTATGGGATTCCCGGATAATTGGAAAAACGAAAACCTTTGGAAAAACAGTTTTTGAATTATAACAGCTATTCTGCTTAGCGCACTACACGGCCTGCAGCAGGACTGAGGCCCAGACGGCGATGCCCTCCTCGCGGCCGGTGAAGCCGAGGTGCTCGGTCGTGGTGGCCTTGACGGAGACCTGGGAGATGTCCACACCTAGGATATCCGACAAGGTCTGCCGCATCTGGATGATGTGCGGAGCGAGCTTGGGACGCTGGGCGGCTATGGTGATGTCGGCATTGGATACTGCATAGCCATGCGAGCGGACCAAGGCATCCACCCTCTGCAGCAGGATCTTGCTGTCTATGCCGCGGTATTCCTCCGAAGTATCCGGGAAATGCTGACCGATGTCGCCGAGAGCCAAGGCCCCGAGCATGGCGTCGCAGAGAGCGTGGATGGCCACGTCCCCGTCCGAGTGGGCGATACAGCCCTTGGTATGCGGGATCCTCACCCCGCCGAGCCACAGCTCCAGCCCGTCACCCAGGGCGTGCACGTCGTAGCCGTGGCCTATTCTGAATGGAAGAGAACTCATCGTCTGAATAAATTTAACGGTCCGGGCACAAATGTAAACAAAAAAACCGCGAAAGCAGTATATTTGCCCTCACTAATACGACAACCGACACATGTACATCGGAATCATTTCAGACACCCACTGCTGGTTCGACGACCCGCTGAAAAAGTTCCTCGAGCCGGTGGACGAGATATGGCACGCGGGAGACTTCGGCAACGAGGAGACACTGCTGCAGATTGCGGATTTCAAGCCGCTCAAAGGAGTATACGGCAACTGCGACGGCACGCAGGTCCGCGGCAGAGTCCCGTACACACAGTTTTTCGAGTGCGGGGGAAAGAGAGTCCTGATGATGCACATCGGCGGCTACCCCGGCCGCTACGACTACAAGGCCTTCCAGCTCATCAACGCCCACCTTCCCGACATCTTCGTCTGCGGCCACTCCCACATCCTCAAAGTCATCTTCGACAAGAAATACAACATGCTCACCGTCAATCCAGGTGCCGCCGGCATCCAGGGCTTCCATCAGGTGAGGACAGCCATAAGGGTCCACATCGACGACGGGGATATTCACGGCATGGAGATCGGAGAATGGCCCAGATTTGTCAAATAATCACTATATTTACACTCGTTTTTGAGAATCATCAACCCACACAACACAAATGAAACGCAACTTTCTGATAATCACAGCACTCTTCTGCATGACCGCGACTGCCGCATGGTCACAGCAGACCCCGGTGACCGAGGCCAACTACGAGCTGGCCGAACGGTTCTCGACCAATAAGGTCAACAGCATGGTTTTCTCACAGAACATACGTCCGTCATGGTTCCCCAACTCGGACAAGTTCTGGTATCAGTGGAAAAGCCACGAGGGTGTCAACTACTGGATTGTGGACCCCGCGGCCAAGACCAAGACAGCCGTCTTCGACATGGACAAGCTTGCCATGGAGCTGACCTCCATCATCAAGGATCCCTTCGATGCCCAGCACATTCCTTTCAGGAACTTCAGGCTCAAGGACGACAAGACCTTCACCTTTGAGATTCCTTCTACCGTGGAACAGCCCGTGAAGGACGACAAGGACACCTCCGCCGCAGCCAGGAAGAATCCCAAGATGGAGAAAAAGACCTTCCGCTTCGAATACGACATCGCCACCAGGAAGCTGACCGACGTATCCGACCAGGAAGAAAAGAAGGATTTCCCCCGCTGGGCCAACATCGCACCCGACAGCAGCTACGTCATCTATGCCAAGGGCTACAACCTCTGGTACATGGACATGGAGAACCTCCGCAAGGCCATGGAGGATGATAAGGATTCCACTATCGTAGAGTACGCCCTCACCACTGACGGAACCAAGGACGTGCCCTACGGCGGAAACAGCTACTCCGGCATCGACGACAGGGACACCAGCAGGAGATACTCCGCATGGGGACAGTGGTCTCCCGACTCCAGGCACTTCATCATGGAAAAATATGACATGAGCAACATCGGTGAGCTCTGGGTGATCAACTCCACCGCCGAGCCCCGTCCCAAGCTCGAGACCTACAAGTACCAGATGCCCGGAGAGCCCGGTCCCAAGAGCTACCTCATGCTCTTCGACATGCAGGACAAATCTTCCAAAGTACTCGACGTCTGGGCTTTCAAGGACCAGACCGTAAGCATCCACAGCAAGCCCTACACCACCAAGGACAGGTACAAGGACTATGTGGCTCCCGAATGGCTCGGTGACGCCTCGTCCTTCTACTTCACCCGCACCAGCCGCGACGAGCACCGTGTGGACATCTGCCGCTACTGGCTCGACACCGACTCCGTCCAGGTACTGATAGAGGAGCGTCTGAACACCTACATCGACGTGTGCGACTTCGAGCTTCTGAAGGACGGCCGGATCGTAATGCGCTCGGAGCGCAACGGCTGGGCCCAGCTCTACCTGCATGACAGCGACGGAGAGCTGATCCGTCCTCTTACAGAAGGCGCATACCACGTTTCCGCCATCATGGGCGTGGACGAGAAGGGCGGCACAGTATTCTTCACCGCCAACGGCTATGACAAGAACGAGAACCCCTACTACAACCATCTCTTCCGCGTCGGCCTCAACGGCTCCGGAGTGAAGATGCTCAACCCCGGCGACTTCTACAACAACAGCTGGATGCCCGATGACCTGAAATACTTCGTCAACAACGCCTCCAGAGTAGACTCCGCTCCCGCCAACGCTCTCTACAGCGCCAACGGAATCAAGATCATGGACCTCGAGACCTGCGACCTGAGCCTCCTCTTCCAGGCCGGATACCAGTATCCCGAGATATTCAAGGCCAAGGCCGCTGACGGCGTCACAGACCTCTGGGGCGTCATCTACAAACCCTTCGACTTCGACTCCACCAAGCTCTACCCCATCATCGAGTACGTATATCCCGGTCCTCAGGTAGAGTCCACCAACTACACCTGGAGCGCAGGCATGACCCGTACCGACCGCCTGGCACAGCTCGGATTCATCGTCGTTACAGTAGGTCATAGAGGAGGCCACCCCGACCGCTCTAAATGGTATCACAACTTCGGATACGGCAATATGCGCTACTATCCCCTCGCTGACCACAAATACGTAATTCAGAACCTTGCCGCCGAGCGCAAGTACATGGACATCAACAAAGTCGGCATCCACGGTCACTCCGGCGGAGGATTCATGTCCACAGCGGCCATCCTCACCTATCCTGACTTCTACAAGGCCGCCGTTTCTTGTGCCGGCAACCACGACAACAACATCTACAACCGCTGGTGGAGCGAGACCCATCACGGAGTGAAGGAAAAAGTATCCGCCGACGGCGACACCACGTTCAACTACAGCATCGAGGCCAACCACCAGTTCGCCAAGAATCTCAAGGGACACCTCATGCTCGTGCACGGTGACATGGACAACAACGTCCATCCCGCCAACACTATCCGCGTAGCCGACGCCCTCATCCGCGCCAACAAGCGCTTCGAGATGCTTTACCTGCCCGGTCAGCGTCACGGCTTCGGCGACATGAACGAATACTTCTTCTGGAGGATGGCCGACTTCTTCAGCCGCTGGCTCATAGGCGACTGCGAGGAGGACGTGGACATCCATCAGCTCAACAACGACCTATAATCCGCCAAGGAATGAAATCCATCCTCGGAATAGGCAACGCCCTTACCGACATACTCGCAGTGCTCCCCGACGACAGTCTGCTCCGGCAGTTCCACCTGCCGGTGGGGAGCATGCAGCATGTCGACAAGGAGACAGGCAATAAAATCTGGCAGGTACTCAAGAAAATGGGAGCGCAGTACGTGGCAGGCGGAGCGGCCGGCAACACCATCACCGGCACCGCCGTGTTCGGAATGCCCTCAGGATTTATCGGCAAGGTAGGAGACGACGAGGTCGGCGCCCTCTACCGCTCGGACCAGGAGCGCAACGGCATCAAGTCGATACTCCTGACCGGCAGGGAGGACTCCGGAAGAGCCTCCGTCTTCATCACTCCGCCCAACGCCGAAAGGACATTCGCCACCTACCTCGGCGCCGCGCTTGAGCTCTGCCCCGAGGACCTGAAGCCGGAGTATTTCACAGGATACGATTATTTCTTCATAGAAGGATACTTAGTGCAGAACCAGCAGCTCCTGAGGCAGGCCGTCAGGCTTGCCCGGGAGGCCGGCTGCTACATCGCCATAGACATGGCGTCATACAATGTAGTGGAGTCCAACGACACCTTCCTACACGACATCGTGGAGCAGTACGTCGACATAGTCTTCGCCAATGAGACCGAGGCCGCAAGCTTCACCCGGCACGCCCCCCGCGAGGCCGTGGACATTATCGCCGGCATGTGCGACATCGCCGTCGTAAAGATAGGCGCCAAGGGTTCCTACATCAGGAGCGGGGACGAATTCCACCACATCGAAGCCTGCCCGGCCGATGTCAAGGACGCTACCGGAGCCGGAGACCTGTATGCCGCCGGCTTCCTCTACGCCCATGCGCTGGGTATGCCGCTGGACATCTGCGGGCGCGTAGGCTCCATCACCGCCTCCAAGGTAGTGGAGGTAGTGGGGCCCAAGATAGACATTCCGCGATGGAAAGCCGCCAAAAGAGAAATACGTGCGCTGATTGCCGAGAACTTATAATTCCAGCATCTTCTTAACAGGCAACGCTGCCTTCTGAGCTGTCTCGGAGGGCAGCGTTACTGTTTTGCGCGGGTTCTGATGCAGCAGGGTCTCGAAGAGAGAGAGCAGGGTAACTTTCTTCATATCTCCGCAGATCAGATCTTCCGACAGGGGAATCAGTTCCTTGTCCGGAGCCTCCTGTCTCAGACGGTGCATCACTCCGAGTTCCGTAGCTATGACAAACTGCCTGCAGTCCGACTCCCGCACGTGGCGGATGATACCGGATGTAGAATAGAAGAAGCAGCGGGGATTGCCGGTAATCTTCGGATCACCCGAGCAGGCGGCCTCGGGATGAATGAGAATCTCTGCCTCGGGATATTTCGTCAAAGCCTCCTCTACCAGCCTGGAGGTAATCCGCTCGTGGACATGACAGCTGCCCTTCCACAAGTCCATCTTCAGGCCCGCCGTAGAATTGACATACGCGCCCAGATTGCGGTCGGGAGCGAAAAGCACAGGTCTGCCACCGGCCTGGGAGCAGACTGTCCGCGCCACTTCTACAGCATTGGCGGAAGTGCAGCATATATCCGTAGCAGCCTTGGTCTGCGCTGTCGTATTGACATAGGATATCACCACTCCGTCCGAATGGCGTTTTCTCCACGCATGCAGATCCTCTCCGGTTATGCCGTCCGCCAGGGAACAGCCTGCGTCAGGGACAGGCAGGAGCACTTTCTTGCCGGGACAGAGCACGGCCGCCGTCTCAGCCATGAAGCGGACTCCGCAGAACACTATGACATCCGCATCTGCTGCAGCAGCCTTACGCGACAGCTCCAGGGAGTCCCCCACAAAGTCCGCAACATCCTGCACCTCTGCGGGCACATAATAATGAGCCAGTATCACGGCATTGTGCCTGTGCTTCATCTCCTTTATAGCCTTTGTCAGATATTCCGGAGTAAGCTGGATATTCATACTGATGTCCAAGGCCTTGACGGTGTGCGTAAGAGCTCCGACGCTTATGAAGTCTACCCCTGTCTGCGCCACTTCGCGCACCCTGCCGAGAGTCATGTTGCCTGATGCCTCGGTTTTGGCCCTGCCGCCGATAATATTCACTGCATCGCGCATCATGGGAGTGGACATATTGTCCAGCATGATGATGTCAGCCCGTGCGTCAAGAGCCTCCTTGACCTCGTCAAGCGTGGTGGCCTCGACCTCTACCTTTATACTTGAGGGCACCCTGGCACGCACCTGTTCCACGGCCCGGGCTATCGAGCCGGCCATCTTGATGTGGTTGTCCTTGATCATGGCCATGTCGTACAGTCCCATGCGGTGGTTGGTGCCGCCTCCGTCCTTTACCGCCATCTTGTCGGTGACTCTCATTCCCGGGGCGGTCTTGCGCGTGTCGAGCAGACGGGTATGCGTGCCCTTGAGCTCAGCCACGTACTTAGCAGTCTCGGTAGCTATACCGGACATCCTCTGAAAAAAGTTAAGTGCCGTCCTCTCCGCCTTGAGCAGAGCCGGATAGCTGCCTTCCACACGGAGTATCACATCCCCCTTGCTCACCCTGTCCCCGTCATGGAGCATCGGTGTCAGCACTATGTCATTCTGGAAACGGCGGAATACCCTTTCCACTATCGGAAGGCCGGAGATGACCCCGTCAGCCTTGGCCGTCATGGTGGCCACTGCCGCTGTAGACTCCGGAATAATCGAGTCTGTGGTAACGTCTCCCGAGGCTATGTCCTCGTCAATTGCCAGATCTATCAATCTGTCCACCAGTTCTTCCCGGCGGAGCTGCTCTGTCGTCATATCTTTCTGTATTTTATTGTTGTTCATTTACTTTTCTGGTAGACAGCTTTTCTCCTGCCCGCTGCACTGTATGCACTGCAAACTCTTCCCGCAACTGCGGATAGTCCTCCCTGTAATGCCCTCCGCGGCTCTCCCTGCGGAAACGGGCGCCGGTCATAATCAGCCGTGCCACTGTCAGCAGCTTGCGTGAAGCCTCGTCATAGTACTCGTTCCGCTCGGATCCCAGTTCCCTCAGTTCTTTCTTCACCAGATTGAGACCCGTGGAGAGCAGCAGCTCCGAACGGATGATGCCGGAACAGTTGTTCATCATGTGGGCAATCTGCCGCTTGAGGGCGAAATACCTCTCCGCCTGCGATTCATCCTTATGATAAAGCTTCGCGAAATGAGGAATCCTGTCCAGAGGGCCGGCCTCGACCGACCTCTCTATGGCCCTGCGCCCGAATACGAGGCACTCTATCAAAGAATTGGAAGCCAAGCGGTTGGCTCCCATTATACCGGTGGAGGCAATCTCTCCGCACACATAAAGCCGGCTTATATCGGAGCGTCCCCACAGATCCGAGGCCACCCCTCCCACGGTGTAATGAGCTGCAGGGGCGACCGGTATCCTGTCGGTAAGGTCGTATCCATACTCAGCGCACTTTGCCAGGATATTGGGGAAACGGCTGCGGATCTTCTCCGGATCCAGATGCTTCAGGGACAATTCCACATACGGTCTGTCATCCAGAGCCATCTGCTTGAATATCGACCGGGCCACTATATCCCTCGGAGCCAGCTCCGCCAGCTCGTGTATGGGAAGCATGAAGCGCCTTCCTTCCTTGTCCAGCAGGTATGCGCCCTCTCCCCTCACCGCCTCACTTATAAGGAATGCCTTCGGTGAGTCCTCTATATACAGGGATGTAGGATGGAACTGGATAAACTCCATGTCGACTATCCGGCAGCCGGCCTTGTAGGCCATGGCTATACCGTCTCCTATCGTAGTCTCAGGATTGGTGGTTCGGGTATAGATGGCGGAAGTACCTCCTGAGGTCAGGAAGGTGTGCTCTGCATAGATAAGTTCCTCGCATCCTTTCTCCTCGTCCCAGCAGCGCACCCCATAGCAGACCCCGTCCTCAGTCAGAAAGTCGATTACCGACATGTTCTCCCTTATCGTTATATTCGGATCGGACTGCACCTTCGATATCAGGAACTCCGTGATATAACGGCCTGTGGAATCTCCTCCGGCATGGAGAATGCGCTTACGGTGATGCCCGCCCTCCAGACCGAGGGACAGCTTTCCGTTCTCGGTGTCGAACTTCATGCCCTCCGCGATAATCTCCTTGATGCGCTGCGGTCCCTCCTGCACCAGCACCTCCACCGCCCTGTTCTCGCACAGGCCGCGCCCTGCGATAACGGTATCGGTAAAATGAATCTCGGGATTGTCCTCTATATCGGTAACTGCGGCTATCCCGCCCTGGGCATTGTAGGAGTTGCTGTCCCTCAGGGCCTTTTTAGTGACCACCAGAACAGGACCGTAAGCCGATGCCTTATGAGCGGCATACAGTCCCGCCAATCCGGAGCCTATGACCAAATATTTCCACATATCAGCTGTTATTTCAATTTCAATATCAGAACGTAACAGTACGGGAACCGTCCTCTTCCTCGACAATGCTCACTCTCAGAACATCCTCCGGCAACAGTTCCTCTATCTTCTCTGGCCACTCCATAAGGCATATCCCGCCGCTGTCGAGATACTCTTCATAGCCGATATCCAGTACCTCGGACAGCTTCTCTATCCTATAAAAATCAAAATGGAACACCGGCGTACCGTCCGAAGCGCGGTACTCGTTGACGATAGTGAACGTCGGACTGGCGACCTCGTCCCCTACACCGAGGACCGAGCATACAGCCGAGATGAAAGTCGTCTTACCGGCACCCATCCGGCCGTAAAAAGCATAGACCGTCACTCCTTGCGTCTGACGCAGGAACTCACGGGCAGCATCTTCTATGCAGGAGATATTCTGAATACTGATTTTTCCCATACCTGTAGTATAAAGATGTAAAATTAAACATTTTCCGGGAATCTGTACTGCACGGCCTCCGAAATATGCTCAATTTTTATCTCGTCAGACCCGGCCATGTCCGCTATCGTCCGGGCAACCTTCAGGACCCTCACGTAACCGCGGGCCGAAAGACGGTAGCTGTCCATCAATTTCTGCAGGAATGCCGACTCTTTTTTCCCCACCACACAATAACGGCGGATATGGGATGGAAGCATCTCCGAATTGGTGTGTACTGCCTCTCCTGTAAAACGGCGGTTCTGCACCTCTCTTGCCGCCGCAACCCTGCGTGCAATATCCCGGCTTGACTCCTGGCGGGGAAAGGCGGACATCATAGCGCTGTCCACAGCCTTGACGTTGATATTAAGATCTATACGGTCAAGCAATGGACCTGAGATGCGGGCCCGGTAGCGGTGTATAGCCGACGGGGAACAGGTACAGCGTCCGTCATCCTCGCCGGCATAGCCGCAAGGACAGGGGTTCATGGATGCCACCAGCATAAAGGACGCGGGATAGGATATCCTGTATCTGGCCCTGGAAATGACAATCCTGCGGTCCTCGAGAGGCTGGCGGAGGACATCCAGGGTAGACGGGGCAAATTCGGCCACCTCGTCGAGACAGAGCACGCCATTGTGAGCCAAGGATATCTCTCCGGGCATAGCCTTTACTCCCCCGCCCACTACCGCCACCGTACTGGCCGTGTGGTGAGGTGAGCGGAAAGGCCTGTAAGTAAGCAGTCCCGAATCATCGCGGATCAGACCCGCCACGGAATATATCATGCTGGTCTCAACGGCCTCTTCCCTTGTCATCGGAGGAAGAATAGAGGCGAGACACTTGGACATCAGGCTCTTGCCCGAACCGGGAGGACCGAAAAGAAGCACATTGTGCCCTCCCGACGCAGCTATTTCCAGTCCCCGTCTGGCGAATGGCTGACCGGCCACATCCGCGAAATCACAGCTGCCCGGCCCGACAGACGGACTGTAGATCCTCCGCCGCACCTCGAATGCAGCAGCCCCGTCCCCTCCTGCAAGCACTGTAGCCATCTCCTGCAGGTCCGAGACACCGAAGACACGCACTCCTTCTGCCCATGAAGCCTCCTGCGCCGATTCCCTGGGGAAAACCAGGCGGTCATATCCCATCCCGGCCGCATTGACAGCAATCGGAAGTGCGCCTCTGACCCTGCGGAGTCTCCCGTCCAGCGAAAGCTCGCCCATAATCAGATAACGCTCCGGCTCCGGAAAAAACATCTGGCCCGAAGCCGCCAGCATTGCGACAGCTATCGCCGCATCATAGCCCGACCCCTCCTTCCTGATGTCCGCGGGAGCCATATTGACCACTGTTTTTCTGCCCGGTATGCTGAATCCGTTGCGCTGCATGGCGGTCGTAACCCTCAGCAGGGATTCCCGCACCGCATTGTCCGGCAGTCCTATCAGAAAAATACCGACACCGGAGGTTATTGACACCTCCACAGTCACTCTAACTACATCCACGCCGATGCACGTAGCGCTGTATGTCCTGTACAGATTTCCTCCATTGTTCATCCTTATAGTGTTTTACCGGATGCTAAGTTATACGCCTGCAGGCGGAGATACAACAGGGGGACAGCTGAAATTTTACAGAACGTGCCGTTTTAAAAAAAGATTACACGATTTTAAAAAACTACCCTTTTTTAAAAATCTGCTCCATTATTTTATCAGAGGCACCGAGATGGCTCTCGACATACTGCGTGCATATAAGCGAAGGACGCTCCAGAGACTCCGGTGCACTGAGCCATGTCTCCAGCAACGGGACAAGTTCCTTCCAGGAAGATATGCAGAACGCTCCTCCGAGCGAGACAAGATCCTTAGCCTCCTGGAATTTCCCATAGTGAGGTCCGAATATGACAGGACAGCCGTAGATTGCAGCCTCCAGGATATTGTGGATTCCGCTTCCTGAGAAACCTCCGCCGATATAGGCGAAGCTCCCGTACTTATAAATCCTGGAAAGCATACCTACAGTGTCCACGACCAGGATATCGGCCGCCTCCGCACTCTCTTTCCAGTATTCCCGGGCTTTCCCCGCGCATTCGGAATAGAGGATGACCGAATAGTCCGAAAACATCTCGAGAATACGCCTGATGTGAGAAGGACGCACCTCATGCGGCACGAGTATCAGCTTGAAACCGGAAAGTTTCCTAAGTGCCCTGGAAATCACATATTCGTCCTCGTCCCATGTGCTTCCCGCCACCCAGGCCCCGTAACCGCTGATAAAACACTCCAGAACCTCGCTGTGAAGGTCGTTGTGACGGCATACCGCCTCCACCTGGTCAAAACGGGTGTCGCCTGCGATGACGGCGTTGTCAATACCTATAGCGGCCAACAGCCTGCGGGACTCCTCGTTCTGGACAAAGGGCACGGTATAGGCGCGCAGTGCCTTGCGCATGAAAGAGCCGTACCAGTGGAAGAAAATCTGTCCTGGACGGAAAATAGCGGAAATGATGTAGGTTCTGACATTCCTTTGACTTAGGGATGTGAGATAGTTGTACCAGAACTCATATTTTACGAATATGGCTATCGACGGCCGGACTATGTCAAGAAAACGGCGTACATTGCGCCTGGTATCCATCGGCAGATAGAACACGGAATCGGCGAAACGGTAATCCTTCCGCAGCCTGTATCCGGAAGGTGAGAAAAAGGTCAGGACAATAAATTTTTCCGGAGCACTTTCCTTGAGCCGTTCTATCAGAGGGCGCGCCTGCTCAAATTCCCCTACCGACGAGCAATGAAACCACACCGTATCGCGGTCCCCGCGACTTCTCATTCCCTCTGCGACTCTCCTGATGAGGTGTTTCCTCCCCGAGACAAATTCCGCAGCCTTGGAATTGAAGAGCCCCGCGACCCTTGCTCCGAGAAAATAGAAGTATATACCTAAGTTGTAAAAAAATTCCACGCCCTTAAATTTGGGCGCAAATGTATAAACAAAAACCTAAAATTAGTACCTTTGGGACCAAGTTTCAAAACCGGCGTTTATTTTGATCAGACATTTCCTATATGTTACAGGCAGGTACCTGCTCTTCCTGAGGCAGGTTTTCAGAAGACCTGAGAAGTGGAGGCTCACTATCAGGCAGTTCTTCGTCGAAGCCGGCAAACTGGTCATAGGCTCCATCCCGCTGACAGCACTCATATCCGTTTTCATCGGCGCCGTTCTGGTCATACAGACCGCCAACAACATGACTTCACCCATGCTGCCGAAAATGTATATCGGATACATGACCCGCGAGTCCCTGATTCTGGAATTCTGCTCGACCATGGTATGCCTCATCCTGGCAGGCAAGATAGGATCCAACATCTCCTCTGAGATAGGTACGATGCGCATTACCGAGCAGATTGACGCAATGGAGATGATGGGTATCAACTCTGCCAGCTACCTGGTAATGCCCAAGATACTGTCCACCACCCTGCTCAACCCCCTGCTCACCCTCATGAGCTTCATCATGGGGCTGCTCGGAGGCTACCTCATCATAGCCCTCACCGGGATGATAAAGATAAGCGACTACCTCGACGGCATACGGTTTGCCTTCAACGGTTACTATATCACTTACAGCCTGATCAAGACAGCCGTGTTCAGCTTCATCATCAGCTCCGTCTCGGCATTCTACGGCTACTACGCCGGCGGCGGCTCCCTCGGAGTAGGGCGGTCGGCCACTACGGCCATCGTTGTCTCCAGCGCTCTGATATTGATTTTCAACCTCATCCTCACCCGGATCATGCTATGATCACAGTCCGTCATCTCACAAAATATTACAATGGACAGCCGGCCGTCAAGGACTTTTCTGTAGAATACCTCCCGGGGCAATGCTCGCTTGTCATCGGTGCCAGCGGTTCCGGAAAGACAGTACTGCTCAAATCCACTGTAGGTCTGCAGGACCCGGACGAGGGAGAGGTACTTTTCGACGGAACGGTCTTCAACCGCCTGAGCCCAAAGGAGAAAAAAAAGATACACAGCTGCATGGGAATGCTCTTCCAGGGCAGTGCCCTCTTCGATTTCGCCACCGCAATGGAGAATGTGATGTTTCCCCTGGAATTTTTCTCGAATATGAACCGGAAAGAAAAAATTGAGAGGGCACGCTTCTGCCTGCACCGTGTCGGACTGGACGGCGTGGATGACAAGTATCCGTCCGAACTGTCGGGCGGAATGCAGAAAAGAGTCGGCATAGCGCGGGCCATCGCCCTCAACCCAAAGTACCTGTTCTGCGACGAGCCCAACTCGGGTCTGGACCCAAGGACCTCCGTCATGATAGACCGATTGATTCAGGAGATAACCCGGGAATACAACATCACTACCGTCATCAACACCCATGACATGAACTCAGTCATGGAGATAGGTGACAAAGTGGTGTTCATCCACAAAGGGGAAAAGTGCTGGGAAGGCTCGAAGGACAACATCATGACTTCCGAGTGCAGCGAACTGGACGAGTTCATCTTCTCATCCCGCATGGCCCATGAGCTCAAGATCCGATATGAAAGCGGAAACCCATCTGAAGGCTGAACTGGAGAGGCTGTTCGGTCCTGACTGAGTAAGGCTGGCCGCAGTCAAAGAAATAGGTCAGCCGCGGGTCCACATACAGTCCCAGGAAATCCAGGAAACGGTATTCGAAGCCAAGACCTACATTGGCTGACCACTGGACGCCGCGGGCTTCCTTTTCCTGCTGGTATTTCACGGAATATAAGTCAGTAATACTGTACGAGAGCCTGACTGCACGCTCAAGCATACCGCCTGCACCGGCATAGAACGTAAGCCTGTCATTGGAAAGGATATTGACGTAAAAGTTAAGCGGAATGCCGAGATAGTGCACCGACTGGTCGACGGATGCCTGGTACTGACGGTCCACCAAAGCCTCGTAGCTGCTTTTTAGAAAGGTGTAGTTGAGTCCGAGACCGACTCCGAGACGGTCGTTGAGGAAAGAATATTTCAACTCAAGACCAACAGACACGGGGAAATGGTGCGCAGGCTCGGAAACAGGGACGATACCGGTATAAGAAGCTGAGGCTCCGGAACCCCAGGTATAGTCAGGCTGGGAAAAATCCACATTGCCGGTTGCACGGGTAGGCGAGACATTGCCTCCTGCAGACATGGAAAAAGAAGGCCGCATCCGCTTTTTCCGTACCGGTTCCTCACTCTGCCTCACCAGTGCTGTATAGGAATCCATGCCGGATGTACGGTCATAGATCGTAGGAGCACCTCCGGAACGGGCGGCCACAGGGTCTGCAGCCTCCGTCCCGGACGGCAAACCGGGCTGAGCTCCGGTTCCGGGCCTGGGCGCAGCTATATCTGCGGGCTTCCCGGACATGGAAGTCGTTGCGGGAGCCGTCAGACGGGGGAGAGTCTCCAAATAAATATCCGTCCTGACCGAGGTTCCGACGGCCGGCGCCTCCGGAACTTCCACTTCCGCCAGCTGCATTTCCGGAGTTCCGGCCGCATCATGCTGCGGACGCAGGAAAACCGAAAGCGCAAGACACGCCGCTACTGCAGCTGCGGCAGAGACATACGCAATCCTCTTCCATACAGCCCTTACACGCATCCTGCCGATACCCGACTCGATCCTGTCCCATACTTCCGGGGCAGGGATTTCGGAGCAGGAATCCAGCATTTCCTTAATCTTCTTGTCGAATAATTCCTCTTTCATTTTCTACTTCTCTTTTCCTGCAACTTCTCCTGCAGCCATACCCTGGCCCTGCTGAGCTGTGATCTTGACGTACCTTCGGATATCCCTAACTCCCGGGATATCTCTTGATGCGAATACCCTTCTATCACGCTCATATTGAACACAGTCCTGAAACCTTCCGGCATCTGCTGCATCATCCTCAGGATATCCTTGCCTCCTATGCCGGACAGTATATCCTCTCCGCTGCTCACACTGCGCGCCGCCACGTCATCCACATCCGCCGCTCCGCGGAGGACATCTCCCTTGCGCAGTTTCATCAAGGCCGTATTGACAAATATCCTCCTCATCCATCCCTCGAGGGAACCGGTTCCGCTGAATGTGGAAATTTTCGAGAAAACCGTTATAAAACCCTCCTGCAGCAAGTCCTGAGCCTCGACCCTGTCTTTGGAATACCGCAGACAAACGACAAACATACGGGAGGAAAACCTCTCGTACAAAGCTCTTTGAGCTCTTCTGTCCTGTCTGGTGCATCCCAGGACCAGATCTTCTTCAGTACTTAGGTCAATACTGCCTGACGACATTCTGTTGCCTTTTTATTAGATGCAAAAATAATTCAATTTGCTGCATCTTCGGCTCGAATATTGTATCTTTGTCCGAAGATATTTTTTCATACATGAAACTTACTGTATTCAAGATTACACTGCTGGCAGCCGCAGTCTCTCTCCTTGCATGCAGGGCTGAGGCGGCGGCAGGTGATAAAGACTCTGTCCGCGCCGCGGACTATTATATAGAAGGTGTACGCTCATACTGCGCAGGAGATTACAGTACAGCCGGCTCACATCTGACCAAATGCCTGAGGCTCGACCCGGAAAACGATGCCGCAATGTACTACCTGGCCATGATAAGCCTTAGCGGCAATAACACTGACAGGGCTATGGAACTGCTGGACAGAGCATCCGGAATATCACCGGAGAACCCATGGTACCGGCTGACCGCAGCCAGGCTGTACAGCACCCTGGGAGAGACAGACCTGGCGATAGGCATCTTCGAGGAGCTGATACAGAAGCATCCGTCCAAGAGCGACTATTACTACGAGCTGGCGGACCTGCTGGTACGCGGCGGCAGACTGGACCAGGCTCTCGAGGTCATTGACCGCATAGACGAGCTGCGCGGAGTCGACGAGCTGACCAGCGGCGCCCGCTACGAGATACTCATACGGCAGAACCGTCTGGAAGAGGCAGAGGCAGTAGCGGTCAGGATGGACCGGGACTTTCCATCGGCCCGCACCGCACTGCTGTTGGGAGACCTCTACAAGTCCAGGTACGACGACTCCACGGCCCTGCACTACTACAGGAGGGCTCTGGAGCTGAATCCGGAATTTACCCCTGCCTATTTCGGAATAGCAGACGTCTACCGCATGCAGCGCAACTTCTACAATTTTTTCAAGAACATCAACGTCTTCATGTCCAGTCCTGAGATGAACCCAGAAATAAAGGCGTCATACCTCAACGAGGTGGTCTTCCCCTCCGGCATGCTCCAGGTCTTCCGGCCTCAGATCGACACCATCATGACCAACCTCCTCAGGGCCCATCCCTCAGACTCTACCATCCTCAACATGACAGGCTCCTATTATGTCGCCATGGACAGCGTGCAGAAAGGTCTCGAGCTCCTGCAGCGCAACGTCACGCTGCATCCGGAAGTACGCTCCGCCCATTCAGCCTATATGGGCCAGCTCTATTACCTGGAGGACTGGGACAGGCTGATACCTGCCGCACAGGAGTGCGTCAGGATGTTTCCCGAGGACTTCACGATGATGGAAGTGCTTGCTGTTGCCTACTGGCAGGACGGGAACATCGACAGAGCCATAGACATCTACCATCAGATACTTAAGGTCCTGCCGAAGGACCACCCCATGCTCATCAACTGCTGCGGCTCGCTGGGAGACCTCTACCACGAGCTGGGCAACCGCCGCAAATCCTATTCCTGGTACGAGAAGGGCCTGAAGATAGACGACAACTACAACCCCATACTGAACAACTACGCCTACTACCTCAGTGAAGAACGCCGCAACCTCAAGAAGGCGATAGAGATGAGCCGCAAAACTGTCCTCAGCGAGCCCGAGAACGCGACCTATCTGGACACCTACGGCTGGCTGCTCTACCTGACCGGGGACTACGAAGGCGCGAGAAAATACCTCAAGGAGGCCATGGTCTACGGCGGCAAGGAGAGCGCGGAGGTACTGGACCACTATGCAGAGGCCCTTTTCGCCCTCAAGGAATACAATCTCGCCTTCCTGTACTGGGGCAACGCCGATAAGCTCGACCCCAGCCTGGGAATCAGTGCAAAAATAGAAGAACGCAGAAAACAGGCAGGCAGATAATGAAAAAAACGGTCATAGTAATAATCACCGCATTGCTGGCAGTCCTTCCGTCTGCCGGACAGGACCTGCAGGAGCACCGCGAGCAGAAAAAACAGCTCGAGGAGGAGATAGCCATGATCGACAAACAGCTGGAAGCCACCGGCAAAAAACGGCAAAAAGGCCTCAACACACTGATACTCACACGTCAAAAACTGCAGGCCAGAGAAAAGCTTATCAAGCAGCTGGACGCCGAAATCTCCGGATACGACCGCTCGATATCCTCGGCCGGCATGCAGATCAAAAGACTCAACGACCGACTGGACACTCTCCGCAAATACCATGCGGATCTGGTGCTCGGAGCTTACAAGACCCGTGACAACAAAGTCTGGCTCATGTACATCCTCTCCAGCAAGGACATCAACCAGGGCCTGCGCCGATGGTCCTATCTCAAAAACATCTCCAGATCCATACGGGAACAGGCAGAGGCCATCCGGAACACCGAGCTTGAGCTGCAGCAGGAAAGCGCCCGCCTGGAACAGCTCAAGGCGGGTTCCATGCAGACCCGCAACGAGCGGGAAAAGGAAAGGCAATCCCTCAGTTCCGAGGAACGTGAGGCCAATTCCTTGGTAGTCAAATTATCACGTCAGGAGAAAGCCATGCAGCGTGAGCTGCGGCAGAAGCAAAAGGAGGTAGAGCGTCTCAACAAGGAGATAGAGCGTATCCTGGCCGAGGCAGTCCAACAGCAGAAAGACGGCACAGGGGAGAAAGTGGACTACGCCCTCTCCGCCAAGTTCGGAGACAACAAAGGCCGGCTGCCGTGGCCGGTAAAGGGAGTGGTCATCCAGAAATTCGGACAGAACTACCATCCCGTCTTCAAGAACCTCAAAATGCCCTACAACAACGGCATCAACATCTCTGCCGCCGCCGGCAGCACAGCGTGCGCCGTGTTTGACGGAGTTGTCAAGCAGATACTGGTCATGCCGGGCTATGACCAGTGCGTGCTTGTCCAGCACGGCGAGTACTTCACATTCTACTGCAAACTCAAGAGAGTCTACGTCAAGGCCGGTGACCGTGTCTCCACAGGCGGCCGCATCGGCGACATCAGCCTCAACGAAGACGGTAACGCGGAACTGCACTTCCAGCTCTGGAAAGGCACCGCCAAGCAGAACCCTGAAAACTGGCTGCGGTAAATCCTCTGTCAGGCAATCATCAATATTCGAAGCTGCTGCCTCCGATGAACTCCCTCATCACGGAAGTCGGCGGTATGCAGTCTATCTCGTCCGGTGTCAGTGGAGCAATGTAAGACAGGAACTTGAGCAGCCGCACGCTCTCGGAGTAAGCCTCCGACAGGGGCGGGATGCGCTCGAGCAGGGGCTCGGCATAGTAGCGGAGCAGGGGCAGCTCGAAGAGCAGGGCCGAGTTGAACATCGCATCGGCATTCTCCTGATAGGGGAAAATGTTCTTCTCCTCCCCGGCGCGGACACTCTTCCAGCGGAGGATGGTATCCTCGGGGGTAATGCCCCGGGTGAAATTGTCCCGGACCATGCGGCGCAGCAGGCGGTTATCGGCGGTCGAGATGTAGTTGTTCTCATCCACAGACAGGGAGGTCAGGGCGGAGGCAAAGACGCGGAAGACCTTCTCCCCGTCTATGTGCTTGGTCAGCTCGGGGTTCAGGGCGTGGATACCCTCCATGATCAGGATATCGCCCTCGCGCATCTGCATCCTGCGGCCGTCGAAGCGGCGGC
Source organism: Candidatus Coprenecus merdigallinarum (assembly GCA_018712545.1). Classification (GTDB taxonomy): domain Bacteria; phylum Bacteroidota; class Bacteroidia; order Bacteroidales; family UBA932; genus Coprenecus; species Coprenecus merdigallinarum. Next base: position 85,481 of record DVGV01000036.1, read on the forward strand.
ACCCGTTCACGAAGTCGTACTTGGGCAGCTCCACCTCCTTACCGTCGAACAGGTCGTTGAGCTGGGCTCCGAGGAAGGGCAGGTCGAGGGCATAGATGCTCTCGAAATCGTACTCGCCGTTAGCGTCCTTAGGAGTCTTGTCCCGGTCCAGGAAATAATCGTCCATGGCGATGACCAGGGGGCGGAGTCCCAGCACCCGGCACTGCATGGCTATGCGCTTGGAGGTAGTGGTCTTGCCGCTGCTCGACGGACCGGCGATCAGCACCAGCTTGACAGTATCCCGCCTGTCGTAGATGCGGTCGGCTATCTGCGCGTACTTGCGCTCGTGCAGGGCCTCTGCCACGGCTATCAGGTCCTTGGCCTCCCCGCGCCTGACGGCCTCGTTGACCGAGCCGATGCCATGGGCTCCGAGGATGGAGCACCAGCGGGAGTTCTCCTTGAATACGGCGCTGAGCTTGTCCTGGTACTTGTAGGGCGAGATTACCGACGGGTCAGAGGCCGAAGGCGACTGGAGGCAGAAGCCGTCCCCGTAGGGTATCAGGTCGAATACGCCAATCTCTCCGGTACGCTCCAGCAGCGGGCCGTAGAAGGTGTCCGCATAGCCGTCCAGCCAGTACACCGACACGAAGAACTTCTCCATATCGGCCACCAGCGAGGCCTTCTCCGGCCGGCCGTTGTCGCGGAAGAGCCGGGCCGCCTCGTCATTGGTCATCTTCTTTTTCTCGAAAGGCAGGTCCGCGGCTATTATCTCCGCCATCCGCTTGCGGAGGGCTCCCACCCTGTCCGCTCCTGCCGGTTCGGTGACATATACCCTGTCTCCGGTATCGCGGCGCAGCTCGCCGTACAGGCCGTTGGGCAGGGTGTAGTCCAGGAAAAGGCTGAGGTCCGGGAACAAGTCCACCGCCGCCTTCTGCAGCACGAACGACAGGGAGCGGGAATAGGTTCTGCGTCCGTCCGGATGCGTGCAGTCCAGGAACTTGACGGTGTGCGGAGTATATATCGGGAAACTCAGTTCCTTGAGCATGTTGTCCACCAGCGCTGCCACCACCGGATATCTGCACCCGGTGTCGATCTTCCGTGCCAACTCGCCCACCGTCGTCCCGGGAGCGCAGTCGTAAAAACCCTGCAGGCTGTCGCAGTATACCGTAATCATATCTTTCATCTTATAGTTTCAATAGGGATCTAAGGTAGGGACCGGTGACCGAGGCGGGGTCGGCGGCGACCTGCTCGGGGGTGCCCTGCGAGACGATGCGGCCTCCGTCGCGGCCCCCTGCCGGGCCCATGTCGAAGAGGTAGTCCACGGACTTGAGTACGTCCAGGTTGTGTTCGATGATGACGACAGTGTTGCCGCCCTCGGCCAGACGCTGGAGCACGTTCATCAGCACGGCGATGTCCTCGGAATGCAGGCCGGTAGTCGGCTCGTCGAGAATGTAGAGGGTGCGTCCGGTATCCTGCCGGGCCAGCTCGGCCGCTATCTTGACCCTCTGGTTCTCTCCGCCGCTGAGGGTCAGGGAGGACTGTCCGAGACGGATGTAGCCGAGACCCACGTCCTCGAGGGTCTTGAGCTTGCGGGCTATCGACGGTACGGGGGCAAAGAACTCCACGGCCTGGGAGATGGTCATCTCGAGGACGTCGTTGATGCTCTTGCCCTTGTACTTGACAGCCAGCACGTCCGGGTTGAACCGCTTGCCGTGGCATTCCTTGCAGGTGACGGTCACCGAAGGGAGGAAATTCATCTCGATGACCTCCACCCCCGCACCCTTGCAGGCCTCGCAGCGGCCGCCCTTGACATTGAACGAGAACTTATTGGACTTGAAACCGCGGATCTTTGCGTCCGGAGTCTCGGCGAAGAGATTGCGGATGTAGGTGAGCACGCCGGTGTAGGTCGCGGGGTTGGAGCGCGGGGAACGGCCCACCGGAGACTGGTCTATCTCCACGAGCTTGTCGATGTTCTCCAGGCCCTCCAGTTCCCGGTACGGCAGCACCTTGTATTTCGAGCGGTAGAGCCGGTTGCTGATGACCGGCATGAGGGTGTCGTTGATCAGGGAGGACTTGCCGCTGCCGCTGACTCCGCTGATGCCGATGATGCAGCCGAGCGGAAGGCTGATGTCCACGTCCTTGAGATTGTTGCCGGAGGCCCCGCGGAGAGTGATCAGCTTCCCGTTGCCCGGACGGCGGTAGGACGGCACCTCTATCTGCCGCGTTCCCTTGAGGTACTCGAAGGTAAATCCCCCGTGAGCCTCCCTGTCGATGACCGGCAGATCTGCCGGCAGCCTGAACGCAGGGTCCAGCTTCAGCTGCGGCGGCCCGCTGAAAAGCACCTCGCCGCCCTTCTCGCCCGCGCCCGGACCGATGTCCACTATCCAGTCCGCACTGCGCATCATCTCCTCGTCATGCTCCACGACCATGACCGTATTGCCCTCGTCGCGCAGCCGCCTGAGGGAGTTGATGAGTTTTATATTGTCCGACTGATGCAGCCCGATGCTGGGCTCGTCGAGGATGTACAGCACATTGACCAGCTTGGAACCGATCTGGGTGGCCAGACGGATGCGCTGGCTCTCCCCTCCGCTGAGCGACATAGTGCTGCGGCTCAGCGAGAGATACGACAGCCCGACATCCACCAGAAAGCCTATCCGCTCCCGGAGTTCCTTGACGATATCGGCGGCCACCGCCTGCCCCCTCGGGTCGAGTTTGTCCTTCAGACCGCCCACCCAGTCGTAGAGCACGCTCACGTCCATGTCGCTGACCTCCGCGATGTCCAGCCCTCCGATCTTGAAGCAGAGCGAGTCCTTACGGAGCCGCTTGCCGTGGCACTCCGGACACACCACATCGCTCGAATACCTGCTGGCGACGCTGTCATCCTCCTCGCCGTCCCCCTCGAACCGCGAGAGCAGCCCCGGGAAGGTGATCATCTCCGAGAGCCCGCCGCGGGTATCCACCCGGATCAGGTCCTCCGAGCCGTTGAGAATGATGTTCATTGTCTCCTGGGGAATGTCCCTGATCGGGTCGAAAAGGGAAAAACCGTATTTGCGGGCCACTGCCTCGAGGACAGTGAACACCACATTGTCCCGCTTCTTGCCGAGAGGGGCAATGCCGCCGTCCGCGATGGACAGCGATGGGTCGGGAACTATCTTGGCCATGTCCACCTCCCGGACGGTGCCGAGGCCGTTGCACACCGGGCAGGCTCCCGCCGGGGAGTTGAAGGAAAATGTATGGGGCGCCGGCTCAGGGAAGGATATTCCGCTGTCCGGACAGATAAAATGCTTGCTGAAATGGCGGACCTCCCCCGTCTCAGGGTCGAGAATCATCAGGGAGCCCTTGCCCTGCGTCAGGGCGGAGAGGACCGAGGCGCGGATCCGCTTGCCGTCCTCCTCCTTGGGCACTACCCGGTCGATGACCGCCTCGATGAAATGCACCTTGTAGCGGTCCACCCCGGAGGCCATATCCCCGAGCGGACGGATTTCCCCGTCGATGCGGGCGTATGACAGGCCCTTCTTGAGCAGGCTGTCGAAGAGTTCGCGGTAGTGGCCCTTGCGGCCTTTGACCAGAGGGGCCAGGATAATGCACTTGCGGCCGGCGTACTCCTTCATGATCAGGTCCACGATGCCGGAGTCGGTGTATTTGACCATCGGCTTGCCGGTTACGGGCGAATAGGCCGTGGAGGCCCTGGCGTAGAGGAGACGGAGGAAGTCGGAGATCTCCGTGATGGTGCCGACGGTAGAACGGGGGTTGCGGTTGGTGCTCTTCTGCTCTATGGCGATGGTAGGGCTGAGACCGTCGATGCTCTCCACCTCCGGCCGCTCCATCACGCCGATGTAGTGCCGGGCGTAGGCGGACAGGGTGTCCATGTAGCGGCGCCGGGCCTCGGCGTAGATGGTGTCGAAGGCCAACGACGACTTGCCGCTGCCGCTCAGGCCGGTGATGACCACGAGGGCATGCCGCGGTATCCTCAGGGAGATGCCCTTGAGGTTGTGGACCGAGGCCTTGCAGATGTCTATGTAGCCGCTGTCCTGCATGCCTATGCGTTCTGCTGCCGGTCTATCTCCCTTGCAATGATATCTTCCAGGAATGGATTGGTCATCTTCTCCCGTCCGATGTCGGTGGCGGGACCGTGACCGGGATATACCACAGTATCCACGGGCAGGGGCAGTATCTTGGTGCGGATGCTCTCACTGAGCAGGTCGAAGTCCCCTCCAGGAAGGTCGGTGCGTCCGATGCTGCCACAGAAGAGGGTGTCGCCGGTGAAGACGTAACCGCCCTTCTCATCGTAGAAGAGCACCCCGCCGGCGGTGTGTCCGGGGGAGGCCAGTACTTTAAGCCGTATGGTACCCACGCTGATGATGTCCCCGTCCTGCATGTCGCGGATATTGTCCTCCGAAGGCTGCTCGAACTCATAGCCGAAATAGCTGCCGTAGGAGCTGGCACGCCTGAGCTGGGGGATGTCGGCCGCCGCCAGATATGTGGGGATATTCCATTTCGAGGCCACGAAGGCATTGCCCATCACATGGTCGAAATGGCCGTGGGTCTGCAGTATCATCCTGGGATGGAGATGCTTCTCCTCTATGAATTTCACCAGTCTGTCCTTCTCCGACTGCTTGATGCAGCCCGGATCGATTATCGCGCACTCGCCTGCCTCATCGTAGAGCACGTAGCAGCAGGTGCGCAGGTCGTTGAAATAGAATGTCTGAATCATGTAGCAAAAATAGCAAGATTTACCGAATCTCGGCTATTTTAACTAAATTTGGAGTCGGAAACGAAAACGCGCATGACCATGGACACACAGCAGAGACTATACCCGATAGGCATACAGACATTCGCGGATATACGGAATGAGAATTACCTGTACATCGACAAGACCGAATACGTGTACCGCATGACCCACTCCGGGGCAAAGTACATCTTCCTCAGCCGCCCGAGGAGGTTCGGCAAGTCACTGCTGGTATCTACGCTGCACAGCTACTTCGAGGGAAGGAAGGAACTGTTCCAGGGGCTGGCCATAGAGGCGCTGGAAAAGGGCTGGACGGTGTATCCGGTGCTGCACTTCGACATGAGTATGGCCAAGCATGCGGAGAAAGAGCAGCTGGAAGCAATGTTGGGAAACCAACTCTCTTATTACGAGAAAGAATACAATGTCGCTCCAGAAAAGATAGGCCCGAACCTCAGACTGAAAAATCTGATTGAGGCCGCATACAGGCAGACCGGGCAGAAAGTAGTCGTGCTCATCGACGAATACGACGCACCCCTGCTGGATGTGGTGCACGAGGATACTACCCTGCCGGTGCTCCGCAACGTCATGCGCAACTTCTACAGCCCCCTCAAGGCCTGCGACCCGTATCTCCGCTTCGTCTTCATGACCGGCATCACCAAGTTCTCCCAGCTCAGCATCTTCAGCGAGCTCAACAACATAGAGAACATCAGTATGCTGGAGCAGTACGCAGCCGTATGCGGCATCACCGAGGAAGAGATCCTTACTCAGATGAGTCCGGACATCGACAGACTGGCCCAAAGGCTGGAACTCAGCCGCGAAGAGACACTGGACAAGCTGAAATCCAAATACGACGGATACCACTTCACCTGGCCATCCCCGGACATCTACAATCCGTTCAGCCTCCTCAGGGCCTTCGCCAACGCAAAACTCGACTCCTACTGGTTCGGCAGCGGCACACCGACCTACCTGATAGAGATGATGAGAAAATTCCACGTCACACCCTCACGCATAGGAGGAAACTCAGCCCCTGCCCCGGCGTTTGATGCCCCGACGGAGAGAATGACGGAGATAACTCCGCTGCTCTACCAGAGCGGCTATATCACCATCAAGGCATACGACCGGATAATTGACCTCTACACGCTGGATATTCCCAACAACGAGGTGCGCATAGGCCTGATGCGCTCCCTCCTGCCCTACTATGTCACCCCTCCGTACACCACCGAGGCCTCAACCACCGTCGCCAGAATATACGGAGCCATCCTGAACGAGGACCTTGACGGCGCCCTCCGCCTCCTCCAGACCTTCCTCGGCACCGTCCCCTACACCGACAATACTGACTACGAGGGCCACTGGCAGCAGATGCTCTACATCATCTTCTCCCTTCTCGGATACTACGTGGACGTGGAAGTCCGCACTCCGAAAGGCAGGGTGGACATGGTCATGCGCACCGCCTCTAAACTCTACTTAGTGGAGCTGAAGCTCGACGCCGGCGCGGATGCCGCCATGCAGCAGATAGACCTGAAGCAGTATCCGGAGCGCTTCGCCCTCTGCGGCCT
>DVGV01000037.1 GCA_018712545.1 Candidatus Coprenecus merdigallinarum
CGATACCTCCAAATTTGGCTTTTCCAGGGCAATTGGAGGTATTCTTTTTATCTTTGGCTAAGATACAAATTTTATATTACATTGGCAATCAATTCTTTATAAAGTTTTATTCTTTTTACGACAGTCCCTAATTAATTACAGCCATCAGACTTTAGATGTGTCACAGTGGCTGTATGTTGTTTGTTATGCTTGTGCCAAGATTCCCGGCTCTATATTATATGGATACGCAAGAATAAAACACGGAATGTTATTCAGCATAGTTGTACATATAATCGGCAATATGCCGTCAATGATTATCTTTTAAGCAGCTTACCGTGATGACTTTCCCGATAAGGCCTGCAGGAGATGGCACTGAGGCTGGTCCGCTCATAACGAAATCGAGAAGGTGGTGGAGATATGCCGCTTTCCCCGGCACCTTCCGGAGGGGAAATCGAGGCATGTCCGGCGAGAGAGGTCTCTGAGGCGGGTCGGTTTATAACGAAATCGAGAAGGTGGTGGCAAAAGGCCGCTTTCCCCGGCACCTGCCAGTCAACGAAAATCAGGAATACCGAATGGGAATCGCAAAAATGCAAATGGAGTCAGGTGCACAGCATTTAACCGAGTTGCAGCGTCTTATACGGCAACATAATGAAGAGGAAAGACAAGTCCCTCTGCGTGAACCGGATCTGTTGATAATCTTAACGGGCGGCCGTATGGCCTATACCAGGCCGGACGGGGTAAAAGTAATTCCGCTCGGATGTCTTAAAAACTGAATATCCGCTTTTTAGCAGAAGGCCAGTCCGCGCTATCAATGGTTGAGATTTGAACATTTTGTCAGCGAAAATTGAACATTTTGTAATAAAGATTTGAGTATTTTGTATATCTTTGTCTCAAAATACACAGGCAGTTATGTTCAAAAGACCGCAATTCAAAGAACTTGCATCCCGCATATCGGAAGACCGCAACAAGCTTCAGGCCATGGTGGGTCCGCGCCAGGTGGGTAAATCCACTCTGGTCAAGCAGGTGCTCCAGGAGACCGAAGTCCCCAACATGATGGTGTCGGCTGACGGTATCCCGAAGGAAAATACCGCGTGGATAGGAGAGGTGTGGGATACGGCGAGGGCCAGGATGCGGCTGGGCGGACACAGGGAATATCTGTTAGTGATAGACGAGGTGCATAAGATAGACAACTGGAGCGAGGAAGTGAAGAAACAGTGGGATGCGGATACCTTCAATGATGTCAATCTGAAGGTGGTGATTCTCGGCTCTTCCCGTCTGCTGCTGAAAGACGGGCTGACGGAGTCCCTGGCCGGACGTTATGAGCTGATCAGGATGCCGCACTGGAGCTGGAAGGAGATGCACGGGGCATTCGGGCTGGATCAGTCTCAGTATATCTACTTCGGCGGATATCCTGGAGCGGCCAAGTTCATCGGAGACGAGTCCCGTTGGCGCCGGTATATCAAGGACAGTATCATCGCTCCGGCCATAGAACAGGATGTACTGATGACCCGGACTGTCTATAAGCCGGAACTGATGAAGCAGCTTTTCGAACTTGGATGCACTTATTCCGGCGAGGAGATTTCACTGACCAAACTGCTCGGGCAGCTTCAGGACGCCGGCAATGTGACCACTTTGGCCAGTTATCTTACCACTCTCTCGGAAGCTCAGATGCTGACGGGTCTGCAAAAATATGCCAGCGACAGTGCGAGAAAGTACAATTCCGTGCCGAAACTGATGGTCTACAACACTGCCCTGCTGAGTGCCCTTGCCGGGATGAGCTTTGAGAAAGTGTACACGTCTCCTGCTCTATGGGGACGCTGGGTAGAGAGTGCCGTAGGGGCGCATATCCTCAATGCCGCCGAGGAACTGGACTATAAGGTTTATTATTGGCGGGAGCGGGATGACGAAGTCGACTTTGTCATCGACAGCCGCCGCCGTTGTGTCGCGGTAGAGGTAAAGAGCGGCAGCCGGACTGCCGGCCGCGGCCTCTCGAAGTTTGCTGCCGCCTTCCACCCTGTTCATTCGCTTGTCGTAGGTACCGGAGGAGTGCCGCTTGAGGAGTTCATGTCCTGGGATTTGAGTGCATTGTTTGAATAGTATATTATCTTTGGTCTGTAATCTGCTTGTAATCCTGGATGCTGTCGGCGTTGCGGCGGACGTTGACTTTCTTTCCTCCGGAGAAGTTCCATGTGATCGTGAGCTCGGCGCGTGTCTCCTTGGTCCTGTTCCATACGGACTGCATGTAGACGGGTGTCTCTATGATGGTCCTGCGTCCGTAGCGCCATAGGGTGAAGTCAAGGCGCAGCTCGAGGCGGTCGTCGAGGAATGTCTTGTAGAGGGATCCGTTGACCTGGGCTACCGGTTTCCAGAGGGCGTCGAGCATGCGGCTCTCGGGCTCGTAGTTGGCGTTGAGGGTGCCTCCGAAGGTGGGGGAGAAGGTGAAGTTGTTGCTGAGGGAGAATTTCCACATGGCCTGGTTGCTGACCGTGTACCGGCTGGTCTTGGCGTACTGCAGCAGCAGGCTCACCATGGGCTTGACGGTCCACCACTTGAAGGGCTTGAGGTTGCCCTCTACTCCGAATACTGCGAGGGAGTGGCTAGGGTTTATCTCGTATGAGAGATTGAGCCTGTCGGAGAGGTATCCTCCCCAGCTGCGGTACTCCTCCCTGGAGAGGATGTCCGAGCCGGTTTCCTTGAAGAGGTATTCGCTCTCATTGTCGCTGAAATAGCGTTGCCTTACGTATGCGAGGATGTTGTAGATGCTGAGGTTGCCGGTCCTGGCCCTGAAGATGCTGCGGGCGGACTCACCTCCGTAGCCGTACATGTTGGCGCCCGCGGAGGCCTGCAGGTAGCCGGAGAATCCTCCGTCGGCCTGTTTTTTCAGCTTGATCCGTATGACTCCTCCCTGGGCGTCGGCCGCCTCCTTCACTCCGCTCATGTAGTCGATGTCGACGGACTCTATCTGCGAGGCCTGGAGGGCCTTGAGCTCGGAGTAGTCCTGGATCTTTATGCCGTCTATGTATATGGCGTGTGTGGTGCGCGAGAGTATCTGTACAGACTCGTCATCGGTGCTGACTCCGGGGAGGAACGAGAGCATCTCAGTGGCCTGGCGTCCTTTGGCGATGGGGTCGTTGCGGAGGTTGATGTGGTAGCCGTTGGGCCTGTGCTCGACCCTGTGCGCCACGACTACGGCCTCCTCAAGCATCTGCACGTCGTCTTCGAGGACGATGTCCCCGAGGTCGGAGGATGTCCCGCAAACCTGCTTGTGGGTCAGGTAGCCGATGAATGATACCGTGAGCAGATAGCTGCTGCCCTCGGGAGCGCTGAGAGAGAAGCCTCCGTCGTCTCCTGTCATACTTCCGGCTACGACGGCCGAGTCGGGCAGGCTGCGGAGCACTACCGATGCGAACGGCACGGGTTCCCGGCGGGTGTCGGTCACCTTTCCGGTGACGGTGATGTCCTGTGCTGCGGCGGGTATTGGCTGTCCGTAGCCTCGAGCATGCTCGCCGGGATGTGCACTGACATCCTTTTCCGCCTGGCCACCGGCAGCGTGGTCAAGACCTTCCCAAAATTCTACTTTTATTCGATAGCGGACGACGTGCTGTGAAGAGAGTATGCGTGATTGACGTCAGAATATTGCAAATTGACGAAAAGGCCGGCCCTGACAGTGCGGGACCGGCCTTGACGTGTGTTCAGGCGGGATGCCTGTTATTTCTTGTATGCGAAGTGGAAGCCGTCGGTCTTGTCCCAGTCGCCGCGGGTGAAGTCGGGCACTTCTACGGGCATGTTGCCGTGGAACATGGAGACTGCTCCGAGCTCGCCGACGCAGGACCACTCGGCTGCGTCATAGACGTCCATGTCGAGGGGCAGGCCGTTGCGCAGGCAGTAAACCAGACGGTAGTCCATCACGAAGTCCATGCCGCCGTGGCCGCCGACCTTCTTGGCGATCTCGCCCACCTCGCGGTGAATCGGGTGCATGTATTTCTCCATGAGAGCTTTGCGGGCTGCCTCAGGTACGAAGCTGTGGGAGCTGAGGTCCTCGTGGTCAGGCACCTCGTCCGAGCTGATGTTCTCAGGCTCGAAAGCGAAGCCCTCGATGGGGTACTTGTTGGCGAAGCCCTCGGTACCGGTCAGCTGGTACTTGCGGTCGTAGGGGCGGGGGGTCATGACGTTGTGGTGGATCTCGATCATCTTGCCATTGGCGGTGCTGAGGAGGGTGATGGTGTAGTCACCGTTGGCACACTCATCGAGGCCCATCTTGTCCTGCACGAGCTTGAGGCCGTTGACGGACTTGGTGTCGAAAGCGACCAGGGTCTCTAACTTGTCGCCTCTGTGGATATTCATGGCCTGGCATACGGGACCGAATCCGTGGGTGGCGTAGACGTCACCGCGGTGGTCCTGGTTGAAGTCGAGGCGCCAGTTGCCCTGGTACTCGTCCCAGTAGGGCTCGAGGTTGTGGATGTATCCGCCGGCACCGTGGAGGACCTCACCGAAGAGACCCTGCTGGGCCATGTTGAGAGCGGTCATCTCGAAGAAGTCGTAGACGCAGTTCTCGAGCATCATGCAGTGTCTCTGGGTGCGCTCGGCGGTGTTGACCAGCTCCCAGCACTCGGCGAGAGAGGTGGCTGCAGGTACCTCGATGGCCACGTGCTTGCCCTGCTCCATGGCGTATACGGCCATCTCTACGTGTTTCTGCCAGGGGGTCACGATGTAGACGAGGTCGATGTCGTCTCTCTGGCAGAGCTCCTTCCAGCCTTCCTCTCCGCTGTACTCGTCAGCGTGGGGACGTCCGGCCTTCTCAAGGATTTTCTGAGCGGCTGCTGCCCTTTCGGGATACAGGTCGCAGAGGGCCTTGATCTCCGTGCCCTCGATGTGGGTGAAGCGCTCCACTGCGCCGGGACCTCTCATTCCTAAGCCGATGAAGCCTACGCGCACTACCTCCATGGGCTCGGTGGTAAGTCCGATGACGGATTTCTGGCCGTCAACCCTGGGGGGCACCTGGAATACTATCTTCCCGTCCTGAATGTCGTAGGGAATGGAACTGTCGCAATGCTGAACTGAATCGCAGGATGTAGCGGCTGCGAAAGCGGCTGTCAGCGCCAGTGCAATGTAACCTAATCTGAATCTCATGTCTGTAGATATTAATTGTTAGTATTGGTTAAAATTAAAATGTTTGTCAGTGCGGTAAAATCCTCTACGGACAGCTGTTCCGGCCTCATGTCCAGCAGCGGAGAGGCGGGGTCCGTCAGAGCAAGGCCGCTCCCGAGGAGGGGCTTGATGGAGTTGCGGATGGTCTTGCGCCTCATGTTGAAGCAGGTCTTGACGACCGCCTTGAAGAGCTTCTCGTCGCAGCCGAGGGACGTCCGGTCATTGCGCCTTATCCGGATTACCGCCGAGCGCACCTTAGGGGGAGGGGTGAACGAGCCGGGCTCCACGCTGAACAGGTATTCGATGTCGTACCAGGCCTGCAGCAGCACCGAGAGGATGCCGTAGGCCTTGTTGCCCGGAGGGGAGGCGAGACGGTCCGCCACCTCCTTCTGGATCATTCCCACTGCGAAGGGGATATTGTCCTTATGGTCGAGGATTTTGAAAAATATCTGAGAGGAGATGTTGTAGGGGAAATTGCCGATGACCGCGAGCCTGCCGGGGAATATTTTCCCGAGGTCCATCCGCAGGAAGTCCTCCTCGTAGAGCCGCGGCCGGATGGAAGGATAGTTCTGGATGAGGTATTCGACCGACTCCTCGTCTATCTCCACGGCCCTGAAATCCAGACCGTCCTCCTGCAGCAGGTATTTGGTCAGCACGCCCATGCCGGGACCGACCTCTAAGACAGAACATTCCGCCCCGCGCGGATCCATCTCTAAGAGAGACTCCACTATCCTGTGCGCGATGCCCTCGTCGTTGAGAAAATGCTGCCCTAACCGTTTTTTCGCCCGTACTTTCATTTCGGCTGCAAACTTAGGGAAAAATTGCGGAATTACCGCATAAAAGCGCAGATTTGTGCCGGATGTCAGAATGGGGAAACGGTGCGGGTGCGGAAGGACTCCCTGGCCTTGCGGACGTAGAGGCGGAGAACGTCTTCGGGCAGGCGGGTTCGGGCCTTGGCCAGTAGGCGACGGGTGAGTTCAGGATATTTTGCAAGGGCGGTGGCCATCAGCCAGGCCATGGCCATGCGGACGTAGTAGGGCGGGCGGCCGGCGGCGGTTCCGGGGCAGAGGTCGGGGCTGTCGCGGTCAGCTTTTCCCTGGGTGTAGTCCGAATGGATGTGCTCCAGGTCCAGCCCTTCCATCAGCCGGAATATCTCCGGCAGCGTGCTCTCCTCCATCATGCGGGACATGTACAGGATCAGGCCGTAACGCACCTCGAACTCCATGTGCGAGGCGAGGTGCTCCAGGATAAATGCCCATGTCAGGCGGTTTCCCGGGCGGGCCCACCTGGCATCCGCGCAGACACTGTCGCACACGGCCCAGTTGTCGATATGGGGAACGAATGCCCGCAGCCTGTCAAGACGCTCTTCCAGAGGCATCTTCATCCGGTTGAGCATCATGCCCCAGACCATGTACTCCTCGTAGTAAAGGCTGCGCTCGGGGGCGGCCTCGAACTGTCTTATGAGTTCCGCCGCCCGGTCGGCTGAAGATGTCAGCTCCGCAGCGGATTTCCTCATATCGGGAATATGCAGCCCGAGCACCCGTGTACCCGGCAGCGGGTTGATTACGCGGATGTGTCCCCTGCGGTACCGGGCATCGCTGACGAACCTCTCCGGGATGTATGGTCTAAGTATTTTCTCTATCATGCCGGCAAATGTAGTAAATTTGCGGACATGAAAGTACAGGACGATACGGCGTACATACGGGCCCTTATCTCGGAGGGCGAGCATGTCCGGCAGGATTTCAAGTTCGAGATATCGGACTCGCGGAAGATTGCGCGGTCGCTGTCGGCGTTTGCCAACACTGAGGGAGGCCGGCTGCTGATAGGGGTCAAGGACAATGGCCGTATAGCCGGGGTGCGCAGCGAGGAGGAAATGTACATGGTCGAGGCTGCGGCTCAGGTCTACTGCACTCCGGCGGTTGAGGTGGACATGCGGGTGTACCGTCCCGAGGGCCGTTCGGTGCTGGTCGCCTCGGTCGGGCCGGCTGTCCGCAAGCCGGTGCTGGTGAAGGAGGAAGACGGGCGCAGACTGGCCTACGTGCGTATCGCCGACGAGAATATCCTGGCCTCGCCGGTGCATATCGGCCTGTGGAAATGTGAGGCTGATGATGGCCGTAACGGCAGTGCGGACAGAGTGCCTGTCGGTAACGTCCGGATGGCGCCGGATTCAAATCTGCACCATGGCCTGGCCTCGGTGGCTTTTGCTGACCAGGAACGCGAGTTGCTTGCCGTAGTCGCAGCCGCTTCCTGCGGCCTTACCCTGTCACAGATATGCCGCCGCGTGACCATCCCCCGCCGCCGGGTCGTACACCTGCTCTCGCTTTTCGTTCACTGGGGGCTGGTCGGAATCCGTCACGACAGCCGCGGCTTTTTCTACTGCGCTCTGGATTAACGGTAAGTACGCGTACACCCTTAAAATGTAATCACTCGCTGATCAGGATGTTACCATGGCAATGCGTGCTTTTCGGCCGGTCCGGACGCCTCCAAAAGATCACGCTACATTGCTAACCTGCTGATCAGTGAGTGATTACAAAATACCCCTGCTGCACTGCTTACCGTTACAGAAATGTCTCGGGGTCCCGGCGGGCGGAGCAGTGCTCGTGGAGGAAGGCGGTGAATGGAGTGGTGTAGGTGCGCAGTCCGGCGGGACAGGCCCTGACGCAGGCGCAGCAGCGGATGCAGAGGGCCGGGTCAGTCAGCACCTTCCGGGCATTCAGGTCAATGCTGACGGCTCCGGTCGGGCAGACCCTCACACATTCTCTGCAGAGGGGGCAGCCGTCGGCGGTCACCGGGACAGACGGAACAGCCGGAGCTGGTTTGGCCGGGCCGCCGTCCGTCGAGGCTCCTGATGCTTTACGGGAGGTGTCTGAGGCCGGACGGGACGGCTCTTTATACGGCCGGTTGCCCTTGATGTGAAATGGGGCAAATGCTCCGGAACTGTCCAGTTTCCGGGCACATTCTCCTCCGAAAATACGGGCATCGGCCAGGTCCAATGTGTAGGGACGCCCCTCGGCTACGGGCATCTCCGGGGTGCTGTAGCTGTGCTCCCCGATGAAGGCTCCTGCGGCGAACGGGCTGAGGCCTATCGAGACGGCCAGGTCGTAAAGTTCGACGAGGGCATCCTCGTAGTCGCGGTTGCCGTAGGTGACGGTCACCACCGCGGGGACTGAGGCTCCTGCCGCCACCTGTATCCGCCTGAGCCGCCGTACAGCCTCGGGAGCCACCCTGCCGGCATATACCGGAGCTCCGAGCACTACGGTCTCTCCAGCCCCGACAGTTATCGGGGAGTCCGAGCGGTCGAGGGTCAGGTCGACGGTCCGTATCTGCTGTGAGGCACCCGCATGGCCGTCCGTTCCGCCAGGCGTGCCGTTCATTCCGGCTGCCACTGCCTCCGCTATTGTCCTTGAAGTGTGTGTCGGTGAGAAGCATATCACCGTGATGTCGTTCAGTATATCCATAATGCTGTGTTTTATTGTCTATGTTCCAGGTCGAGAAGATACTGCTTGGCCCTGAGGCCTCCGCCGTAGCCGGTCAGGCGGCCGTCGCTGCCGATGACGCGGTGGCAGGGGAGGATGATAGAGATGGCGTTGGCGCCGTTGGCATTGGCTACTGCCCGGACGGACCTGGGGGCTCCGATGGCGGCGGCCAGCTCTCCGTAGGAGGCGGTCTGCCCGTAGGGGATGCGGGGGAGCTGCTGCCAGACGCGCTTCTGGAAGTCGGAGCCGGCCAGCAGGAGGGGGATGTCGAAGTCACTGCGCTCTCCACGGAAGTATTCGTCCAGTTCCCGGACGGTCCGCCGCAGGACCTCGGGCGTGAATGTCCGGCATTGTTCCGGGACACCTCCATCGGATTGCCTGGACTGGCTTACGGCGGTCTCCGTTATCTGCCCGCACTCCTCGAATTGTGCCTTGAGGATGGTCCTGAGCCGCTGCTCTACCCTTCCCGGATGCAGCTCCTGAGCCCAGTTGCATAGGCAGAGCCGGTCGCCCGCCGCTCCGAGGAGCATTTCCCCACACGGCGACTGGTACCGGACAGTCCGTATTGTTCTGGGTCTGACGAAGAGCCAGTGGGGCATCCCGGCGCCGCGGTAGTGCTTGACCATTACCCCTGCCTGGCGGGTCATGCCGTTGCGGAGGGCCACCTGCTGCGAGGGAAGGTTATTGTCCCGGATGATGGAGCAGACTATGGGGGAGTTCAGGGTGCCGAAGGCGTAGTCCATGCAGGCGCTGGCGGCCTCCGTGGCGTAGCCCTGATGCCAGTGGGAGCGTTGGAAGAGGTAGCCGGCTTCCAGCATTTCCCGGCCGTTCCATTGCTGGAGGGTCAGGCCGCATTGGCCTATCATCTCTCCGGTGGCCTTGAGCACCACTGCCCAGAGGCCGTAGCCGTACTGCCGGTAGCGGGCGAGCTGCCGCTCCAGCCATTCGTCCACTTCCTCGTCGGAGAAAGGGCCGTTGTAGGCGTACATGACTTCGCTGTCCTGCAGGGTGCGGCACAATGCCTGTCGGTCGGCAGGGGTCATCTCGCGCAGCTGCAGCCTTGGTGTTTCTATGACAATCATATTTGGACGGGTTGGTATGGCAAATATAGTCAATTTCGCTTTTCTCGGCAAGCTGTCCGGTATGTGCGTGCGGAACAGAAAAGAGTGGATATGTTGGCGGAATAAACTGTAATTTTGCGCCCGGTTTAATCGAAGAGTTGAAAGACATGAGCAATATCAGGAGAAGCAGGGCGGAGTGGATCCGGCGCTACTTGAGTTTCGTGGTGATCCTGTTCGTCATAGCATTCGGTACATCCCTGTCCATCAGGGCCAATCTCGGTTCGTCGCCTATCTCGGCGCCTCCATACGTGCTGTCGCTGGTGCCCGGGATGAGCCTCACCATGGGGCAGCTCACGATATGCATGCACGTGTTCTTTATCCTGTCCCAGATACTGCTGCTGCGCAAGGACTTCGAGAAACGGCAGCTGACTCAGATACTTGTCTCGTTCCTTTTCGGGCTGTACACCGATGTGACCATGTGGCTGACCGGTTTCCTGCAGGTGCCTTTCGACATCAATCCGGCGGTGGGGTATCCGCTCAGGTTCGCGGAACTGCTGCTCGGCGGAGCTATCCTGGCCTTCGGGATTGCGTGCGAGGTACGCTGCGACTCGTTGATGCTGGCCGGTGAGGGATTTCCGCTGGCGATAGCGAAGTTCCTGAAGAAGGATTTCGGTAAGGTCAAGATATTCAGCGATACTTCGCTGGTGACCATAGGTGCGGTCTTCATGCTCATCTTCTTCGGGCACTGGGACTGGAAAATGATCGGGCCGGGTACCCTCGTGTCAATGTTCTATGTGGGCTTTATGGTACGGGTGTTCTCGCCCCGGATCGGGTGGCTGGACCGGATATTCATTCCCCGGTCCGAGCGTGACGCGAGGGCTTCAGCGCAGGCTCAGCAGGCTGCCCTCTGGGCTTCTCACCGTGTGATTACCATAGCCCGTACATACGGCAGCGGTGGCAATGAGGTGGGCGAGAAAGTGGCCCGCCGTCTGGGCTGCCCCTGCTACAGCCGCCAGATTATAGACAGGACCGCCGAGCAGATGGGACGCACACCCGAGTTCGTGGCCGAGAACGAGCAGAATATATCCACCGGCAAGCTCTGGGAGATGATTTTCGAGGACAGCGGCATACCTGTCTCGATGAACCCGTCGAAGGACGACGCTATCTATGTCAGCCAGAGCCGTACCGTCCGCGAGCTGGCCCACCACGGCCCGTGCGTCATCATCGGCCGTCTCGGCAACTGGATTCTCCGGGACAATCCGCATGTCCTCCGTGTCTTCGTCACTTCCGGTCCCGGTTCGGCCGCTTCCCGTGTCGCCTCCCGGTTCAATATCTCCGATGAAGAGGCTGCGCGGAAAGTCGAGCGGGTCAATACCGGCCGTGCCAACCACTACCGCCGCTACACCGGCCGCCAGTGGACCGACATCGGCGAATATGACTTAGTTGTCAACACCGACCGCGTGGGCATCGACGGAGCCGTAGACACCATTCTCCGCGCCTCGAAGGACCTTAAATAGCCGGGGCGTCAGATGAGCCGTCTCATTTTCCTGCGGGCAGCAAAAAAGCCGCGCTCCGATGCTGGTCGAAGTGCGGCTTCTGGGTTTGTTGCAGCCTTGGACTGAAGGGCCGTCGGCTATTTGATATCAATGAATCTTTCCTTGGGTGTGACAGGAACCTCGGTCATCTTGGGCAGGGTGATGTTCAGTACACCGTGCTCCATGCTGGCACTGATCTCTTCCTTCTTGATGTCGTCGGGGAGAAGCAGGGCCTGTTCGAAGTGGGAGTAGGAGAATTCCCTTCTGAGGTATTTCTCGTCCTTCTTCTCTTCTTTCTGCTCGTCCTTGTGCTCGAGGGTGACCACCAGTTCGTTCTCTTCGTTGATGCGGATCTTGAAGTCGTTCTTGGACATGCCGGGGGCGGCTATCTCGACTGTGTACTCCTTGTCATTCTCCTTGACGTTGATGGCAGGGGATGAAGTCCTCATCATGTTTCCGAAATGTCTGAAGTCATCATCGAAAAAGTCATTGAAAAAAGCGGGCAGCCAATTCTGCTGTGTTCTTCTGCTGGGTACCATAATGTTATCCTCCATAATTTTAAATTGTTTCTTAAAATGTTTCCGAACGTCTCCGGTCTTTCAGAGGAGGCTGCGGATTCGTTTCTGAATCCTGTCGCCCCGTTCTTCCGGACCTTCCCGGGAGTCTTTCCGGTGCCCCTCACCGGGGTCTCCGTTCCGCCCTCCCTTTCGGGCGTTCGATATATGATATCGCAAATTGTGGACCAGTGGGCTTTGGCACGCGGAGGCTTGACGGAATGTCGCATTTTCCCGCCAAATTGTCACGAAATCCCTGAAAATCAATAGATTGAGTGACAAATTGACAGAAAAGGGATGTTTACAACAATGCCGCTTGAGAGCGCACCTTCTTAAGGTGAGGCGGAAATGCGGGAAAATAGCTCACCTTCGGAAGGTGGAAGAAGGCAGTTGGGAGCGAAATCGCGGGTACAGACGCTACAGAGGGCTTCAGTCGATTGCGCACCTTCGGAAGGTGAGGCAGAAATGCGGGAAAACAGC
This sequence comes from Candidatus Coprenecus merdigallinarum, assembly GCA_018712545.1. Taxonomy (GTDB): domain Bacteria; phylum Bacteroidota; class Bacteroidia; order Bacteroidales; family UBA932; genus Coprenecus; species Coprenecus merdigallinarum. The sequence continues at coordinate 12,234 of DVGV01000037.1, forward strand.
TCACCTTCGGAAGGTGGGACGAGGCGACTGGAAACGGAACCGCGGGAAAGGTGCCGTTGCGGTAGATTAGGTGGTGGAGTTGAAGACGAGATGCCCTACCCGACACTGCCCTCGAGCGAGACCTCGAGCAGCTTCTGGGCCTCTACCGCGAACTCCATCGGGAGCTTGTTGATGACCTCCTTGGTGTAGCCGCCGATGATCAGGCCGACGGCGCTCTCCTCGGGGATGCCCCTCTGGCGGCAGTAGAAGAGCTGGTCCTCGCTGATCTTGGAGGTGGTGGCCTCGTGCTCGGTGATGGCGGTGGGGTTCTGGTTCTCCACTACGGGGAAGGTGTGGGCCCCGCATTTGTCGCCCAGCAGCAGGGAGTCGCACTGGGAGTAGTTGCGGGCGTTCTCGGCCCCGGGCAGTATCTTGACTAAGCCTCGGTAGCTGTTCTGGCTGTGGCCTGCGGAGATACCTTTGCTGATGATGCGGCTGTGGGTGTTGCGGCCGATGTGGATCATCTTGGTGCCGGTGTCGGCCTGCTGGTAATTGTTGGTGACGGCCACGGAGTAGAACTCGGAGACGGAGTTGTCGCCTTTGAGTATGGTGCTGGGATATTTCCAGGTGATGGCCGAGCCGGTCTCGACCTGGGTCCAGAAGAGCTTGCTGTTCACACCCTTGCAGATGCCCCTCTTGGTGACGAAGTTGAAGATGCCGCCCCGTCCCTGCGCGTCGCCGGGATACCAGTTCTGGACGGTGGAATATTTGACCTCGGCATTGTCCAGTACGACTATTTCCACCACTGCGGCGTGCAGCTGGTTCTCGTCCCTCATGGGCGCGGTGCAGCCCTCCAAGTAGCTCACGTAGGAGCCTTCGTCGGCCACGATGAGGGTGCGCTCGAACTGACCTGTACCCCGGGCATTGATCCTGAAGTAGCTGGAGAGCTCCATCGGGCAGTGTACTCCCTTGGGGATATAGCAGAAGGAGCCGTCGGAGAAGACAGCGGAGTTGAGGGCCGCGTAGTAGTTGTCCCCGATGGGCACCACAGATGCCAGGTACTTGCGCACCAGGTCGGGATAGTCGCGCACGGCCTCCGAGAACGAGCAGAAGATGATGCCCTTCTCGGCCAGCGACTCGCGGAACGTGGTCTTGACCGACACGGAGTCGAAGACGGCGTCCACCGCGGTGCCGGCCAGCACGCTTCTCTCGTGCAGGGGAATGCCCAGCTTGTCGAAAGTAGCCATCAGCTCGGGGTCAATCTCCTTCTTCTCCGTAGCCTTCTTGGGCGCGGCGAAGTAGATGATGTCCTGGAAATCTATCTCGGGAATGTCCAGATGGGCCCACTTAGGCATCTTCATGGTCAGCCACTTGCGGTAGGCTTTCAGGCGGAAGTCAAGGAGCCACTGCGGCTCGCCTTTCTTCTCCGATATCAGCCGTATGATGTCCTCGTTCAAGCCCTTGGGGATGAATTCCTGCTCCACCTGGGTCTCGAAGCCGTGCTTGTACTCGGCGGAGCCTATGTTTTTTAGTATGTCGTCTTTCTCGCTCATATAGTCTTTGCTTTCTGCAAAAGTCAGACCGCAAAGATGAGGATTTTTCCGTTATCTTTGAACGGTCGGCCATAAAATGTCCGATGTATGGAAAACCGACAGTCAGACGGCATCACCGTCAACTTCTGACTTGTCAGTCAAGGTGCTGCTGAAGATATGCCTTGACGGAAGCGATGTCATTGACTTTCTCGACTATCCTGCCGTCACTGTCTATCAGGAATATACCTCCGCCACCTGTGGAAAGTCCGTAGAGGTTCCAGATACCTTCCGCCCCGTCCAGGTCATAGAGCTGGATCCACGGATAGCCGTCGCTTTCTATGGCATGGCGCATATCGTCCAGGGAATCATACTCACGTGCCACTCCGACCACGGTGAATCCTTTATCTTTGTATTCTTCGTACAGCGGAATGAGTTCTATGGAGTGTTCCCTGCACGGGCGGCACCATGATGCCCAGCAGTCCAGCACGGCTATACGGCCTTCAATCAGTTCCGAAAGCGAATATCTCTCACCGTCCAGAGCCGGTGCGCTGAAATCCGGAGCCGGCATTCCCGGCTTGAGGCTTTCGATGGTGGCCAGAGCTGCATCTGTCTGTTGAACCAACCAGCTGTCCGGATAGAGTTCGCGATATTCGTAATAGAGTTTGAGAGAAACCTGATCCACGGTTGCCTGACCGATCAGATTCATCATCTGAATGGATGAATTGAGCTTTGAGCAGACCTTCTGAAGGCCTGCGAGGGACTTATGGTTCCGTATTCTGTCATCCAGCCACTTGTCGTATCCGGACTCTTCTGTGATCCTGGCGTGCATCTCATTCATGCTGTTGAAAGCGGCTAGCATGAAGGCATAGTCCTCAGTACCTTCTTCGGGATAACCGCCTTCACCGTATTTTGAAACTCTCCATTTTGTCAGTTCATAGGACATGCTGTCTACGGCCTCGTATGTCTCGGCACTTTTGTTTCTGTAGAGATACAGCTCTTCGTTATCGGAGCTGCCGGTCACTTCCGCACGTGGCGTTCCATATTTCTCACTGAAAGTAAAATGCAGGGGCTCTCTGTCCGAGAAGAACGAATAAGTCATGAAGGAGCCGGTCAGGATATCACTTTCTACAACCATTTCATATACTCTTGTTATCGAATCCTGAAAGGACAGACTGAAACGTCCGTCCGTTATGTATCCGTCTGCGACAGGCTTGTCATACCTGAAGTCGGCATGGTCGGAAAATACGAGCATCCTGGAGCTGTCCGGATAGAAATCAAGGCCCTCGCCGCTGATATTGACAGTATATACCTTAGAGTTCTGACATGCGGTTGCCAAGAATACAGCAGCAGCGGCGACGAAAAATAACTGAACAGGATTTTTCATAGAAAAATGAATTTTAAATTTTGCCAAATATAGAAAATTTTTGCCCGGCTTCTGTTAAAAAAAAGATGTATCTTTGGCTTTCAATCTGAAAAATATGGCAACGGAAATATCATCAATAGGCAAGCAGGCTCTCCTGTCGCGGCTCTTTGAGGGCAGCGGCTTCGTGAATGAGCGGGGCTGCGCGTTCTCCGGCGACGGGGACTTCAGCACGGTTCACAAGGTATTCATGGAAAAGGTGGATTTCGACCTGACGTACAATCCTCTGCGGCATCTCGGGCACAAGCTCGTCCTGAACGTCATCGGGGAGCTCTACGCCCGCATGAGCGCTCCCGTGGGGATGGATGTCGCGGTGGCCCTGTCCAACCGCTTCTCGGTCGAGGACGTGCAGGATCTCTGGGAGGGTATCTCCGCAGCCGCCAATGAGCACGGTGCGGCGCATCTGGGCCTCGACCTTATTCCCTCTGCGGCCGGAATGGTGGTGAGCATCGCGGCCTGGGGCTCCGCTGGAAAGGAAATTGCTCAGAAACGGAAAAATGCTCAGTCGAAGGACCTTCTGGTGCTCAGCGGTGACCTGGGAGCGGCCTACATGGGACTGCACGTGCTGGAAAGGGAGAAGGCCGCATTCGAGGGCACTCCCGCAGGGACGGCACCCAAGCAGCCGGACCTGACGCAGTACAAATACATCGTGGGCGAATACCTCAGCCCTTACCTGAAGCCCGCCGTGCCGGGACGCTTCGCCGAGGCGGGGATTATCCCATGCGGAGGGTATTTCGTCAGCCGCGGCCTGGGTGACGCCACCAAGCGCATTGCCGCCGATACGGGCCTCGGAGTCAAGATATACATCGGCAGGATTCCCATTGCCTCGAAGACTTTTGAGATGGCGCAGGAACTGAATCTCGACCCGGTTACGGCTGCTGTCAACGGCGGGGACGACTACCGACTCCTGTACATTGTCCCCCTGGAGTTCCATGAGACGCTGCGCCGCGACTTCCAGGACTGGGACATCATCGGTCACCTGGCGCACTCCGACGTCGGGGAAGTCCTGGTCACCCCGGAAGGCGCTGAGATTGGCATCCACGCACAGGGCTACTAACAATAATCAAGTATGAAAAAGCAGATTATCCATATAGACAATGCTGAAATCAGCCTTCTTCCGCAAGGACAGGAGGATTATATCTCATTGACGGATATGGCTCACAGTCAAATGCAGGAGCATATCATATTCCGATGGATGAGCCTTAAAAGCACAATTGAATATATTGGCGAGTGGGAGGCATTGTATAATCCCAATTTTAATTATACCGAATTCGGTACAATTAGAAATGCCGCCGGCAGCAATAATTTTGTATTGTCTGTCAAGACATGGATTGAACGCACAAACGCAATAGGCATCGTAGCAAAAACCGGAAGATATGGAGGAACTTACGCTCATAAAGACATAGCCTATCATTTCGGAATGTGGATCAGTCCTCGCTTCCAGTTATTGTTGGTAAAAGAGTATCAACGATTACAGGAAGAAAAACACAAGCAGTTAGGTTGGACCGCAAAAAGAGAACTGTCAAAAATCAATTACCACATTCATACCGACGCCATAAAACAAAATCTCATTCCAGCCAAGTTGACTTCTCGGCAAATATCATACGTCTATGCCAATGAGGCGGATGTGCTCAATGTCGCGCTATTCGGACAAACCGCCAGGGAATGGAGGGAGACACATCCTGATATGAAAGGCAATATAAGAGATTATGCTAGTATCAATGAGCTGATATGCTTGTCGAATATGGAGAACTTAAATGCCGTATTTATCAATGACGGTATTCCGCAATCTGAAAGGTTGGTCAGGCTTAATCAAATTGCCATCCAACAAATGAAGGTGCTGGAAGAAGTAAACAACAGGAATTTGTTAAAATAGTTACTGAGATACAATGAAAAAGCATTTACTGTCCATTGCGGCTCTGTCCCTGCTGGCAGCTGCCGCCGCCTCTCCTGCCTCGGCGCAGGAGGATTACCGGCCTTCACCCGAGATCGTTCAGTCGCAGGAGCAGTTCCGGGAGAACCGTTTCGGAATTTTCATTCACTGGGGCATTTACTCGATGTATGGTCAGGGCGAGTGGGCCCTGAACTACAACGGACTGACCCACGAGGAGTACAGCAAGATGGCAGGGGGCTTCTATCCCGCCGATTTCGATGCGGCAGAGTGGGTGAGCGCCATCAAGGCCTCCGGGGCTAAGTACATCTGCATCACGACACGTCATCACGACGGTTTCTCGATGTTTGACAGCAAATGTACTGACTACGACATCATGGACGCCACTCCGTTCAAGCGCGACATCATCGCCGAGCTGGCGGCTGAGTGCGAGCGCCAGGACATGCCTCTGCATTTCTACTACTCGCTGATCGACTGGGGCCGCACCGATGCACCCCGCGGACGTACCGGTCAGGGCACGGGCCGGCCCGAGGCCACCGACCCCGACACTTATTTTGATTTCATGAAGTGCCAGCTGACCGAGCTGCTGACCCGCTACGGCAAGGTGGGCTGCATCTGGTTTGACGGCAACTGGGACCATGAGGAGTGGGAGCAGCCTCTCGACTACCGTTACGACGAGCTGTACCCGCTGATTCATGAGCTCCAGCCCGGGTGCCTGATCGGTAACAACCACCATATCACTCCCTATCCAGGTGAGAATATTCAGATATTCGAGCGCGACATTCCCGGCGAGAATACTGCCGGATGGCATAGCGGCGGAGTCAGCACGACGCTTCCGCTGGAAACATGCCAGACCATGAACGGCTCCTGGGGCTACCGGATGACCGACCAGAACTACAAGAGCACGGATGAGCTTATCCGCTATTTAGTCTCAACAGCCGGACGTGATGCCAACCTGCTGCTCAACGTGGGACCTCAGCCGAACGGCAACATTCCCGCAGCGGCTCTCGAGCGTCTGGCCGCGATGGGCGAGTGGCTGGCTGTCAACGGCGAGACCATCTACGGCACCCGCAGCACCCTCGTGAAACCCCAGCCCTGGGGCGTGACCACCCACAAGGATGACCGGATGTGGCTCCACGTCTTCCCCGCCGACGCCTTCAAGGCCGCAGCTGACGGCCAGATCTACGTGCCCTACAAGGACGGCCGGAAAGTCGCTTCAGTCACACCTTACGGCTCCTCGGATGTGAAGCTCGCCTTCAAGCAGTACAAGGAAGGCCTTTTCATCACCCTGCCCGAGGACATGCCTGCCGACGTGCCCGACTACATCGTCGAGGTGACTTTCAGGTAGTCCTCCCTGACACCAGGCCGCCCGCTGCGTTGAGGAGCGTCCGTAAAGATGATTTTGCAGAATATCAGGCGATTAAAATGACGATGCGCTCCCGAAAGCTTATTGCGAGGTAGCTTCGGGAGCGCATCGTTGTATAACTAGAATACCAGACCAAGAACGATGCCGAATGTATTGAGATTGCCCACCTCCACATCGTCCACTGTCAGCGGGATGCACCAGATATCATACTGGATGCCCAGGTTTATGCCCATCCGCTTGCCGAACTCGAAGTTGAATCCGAATTCCGGACCGGCATAGAAGCGGGAGATGGAGTATCCCAGCCAGTGTTTGACTCCGATGTCCGTACCAAGGTACATATTCACTCTTTTCGAGATGGGAGCATATCCTTTGATGTTAAGGTAGATAGGTGCTGTCCACTCTGCAACACCCACTTCAAGCCCCACACCTACACCGGCGTAGAGATAGGGATTGAACCTTATGCCGTTGAGAATGTCGGCTCCGAAGTTGATACTGTAGCTGGTAGCGCCTCCGGTCAGGCTGAACTCTCCTTGATACCGCAGTACTTTCTTCTCGGGAAACTGGACGTGCTTCTCCCTTGCGGAAGCATAGTTCAGAGGTGCAATGCCCAGCAGAATAGTCATTAAGATAGCAGAAAACTTTTTCATGGTATGGAAATTAACGTGTTATGGTATGATGCCGCAGAACGGCCTCGATCTTTCCGTAGTCAATGGATACAGGCATGCCTTCTCCGCTGTCAGGGACCAGTGTAGCACACCGTATCTCCATTGAGATGATGTCCCGGTCCTCCTTGTTTATCATCAGGAAGCAAGGTACATCATTGCTCTCGTCATCCTTGTCCAGCGAGTAGCTGATACCGTCTGATGAAATGTAGGAAATGTCTATTTCATCTGATGAAAACATTGTCCTTTCCCCTTTGGTGATGTCGGTTACAGTGACGCGCAGTATCGGCAGCATATCATTTTCTATATGGTAAATGTTGCGTATGTAGCGGCCTGAAGCATCGAATTCGGCGTATTTGTCCACTTTTTCCTTATCTGCTCCGGAGAATGGGAACCCGACATCCTCACTGTCAATAGTAGCCTTGTACACTGTAGGGATGCTTCTGCTTCCTTCGCAGGAAGCCAGTATCATGAT
>DVGV01000038.1 GCA_018712545.1 Candidatus Coprenecus merdigallinarum
TAGAGGATGCCGAAGTACAGCTCGTTGACCTTCTCCCGCAGCGAGTACATGTTGATCTCCTGCTGGGCCATGTCCACGTCGGCCTTGGCCCGGATGTTGGCCCGGTTGGCCGCTATCATGCCGCCGTCCCAGAGCACCTGCGACAGCTCGACGACCGCCGCGTACTGGTCCTTGCTGAAAGTCGGCATCTCGATACCGTAGGGGCTCAGGTCGAAGGGAAACTCCAGCACGTCGGTCTGCCAGGAGGCCGAGCCCTGAAGGGATATCTGGGGGAAATAGTTCATGTAGGCGTTTTTCAGGGTGTACTCCTCCGTCAGGTCCAGCAGTTCATAGCGCTTGACCAGAGGGTAGTTCTGCCGGACGAGGTCGTAGCACTGCTCGATGGTGTAAATATCCGCGGAGAGCACCCGCTCCGCAGATATGGCGGACGCCCCGGACACCGGGAGCACCGCTGCAGCTGCGAGGGCCGCCGCCAGTATATATTGTCCTGTCTTTTTCATGGCTTGAGACTTCCTATTATGGTTCTTATTATCTCCTGCTTGCGCTGGGCGATGAACTCCTCTTTGTTAGCCTCGGTGACCAGGCCCATATCCTCCAGGAAGGGCAGGACCACGAAGAATGTCACGACGAGGGAGAACATATTGAGCGTGATGTCCATCGTGCCGGTGGGCCGGATGCGGCCGCTCTCCACCTCAGCGGCGATCATCGCCTCGAGACGGGAAGTAGCCTCCGCGCAGAGGTTGAAAATGCTGTCCTTGAGGGTCAGGCGCTGCTCCGGATTGATGACGAACTCGCTCAGAAACATGAACGGCAGCCGCTGATTGTCCGCCATCAGGTCGAAGAGACGGGACGTGCGGGCGGAGATAAGCTCCGCGAACGGAAGTTCCTCGTCCTCCCGCTGGACTATGCAGCCGATGAACTGGTGGAACTTCGCCTCGAAGATCTTCGAGAAGAGATTCTCCTTTGTCCTGAAATAGTAGTGCACCAGAGCCTGGGTGCAGCCGGTCTCCCGGGCTATCTCGGTCATGCTGGTGAGATTGTACCCCTTGCTGAGAAAGAGCCTCTCCGCACTCGCGAGTATCCGCTCCTCCATGCTGCTGTCGCCGCCCTCCCGGTCTTCTTTGTCGTCCTTGTCTTTCATCGCGTATTTAATAATCAATTAAATGATTTATTAAATGCAAATATAATACCATTTGGCGACATTCCGCACCAACTCCCCTCATTTTTCGCAGACTTTCGGCATCCATTTTCCATCCTTTTCTCCAACTATATTTTATCGGGCTGACGCTCTTTCCACAAAGCGCTGACACTCAACTATTTGAAAACTACACCTTACGCCGTAAGGCTTTTCAAAACGCTTACGGTGGAAGGCCCCATCCAAAAGAGACTGAATACCAGCACGAAAGCTGCCAACCCATCAGCCCGACAAAAAGTCGTCAAGCTGTAAGTCGTCCGCTTGGCGTAAGTTGCTGTAGGATATGGGAATATGAAAAAATAAGCATAACAGACTGCGGCTGCCTGGCTATCTGTATCTCGAAGGATTGCTGTCTGAAAGCTGATGCCGTTTGCGACCGCAGGCATCACCACTTTACATTTTAGTTATGTTACAACCGCTTGGTTAACTGGCTATTGCATTTTGCGGAAAATGTTAAATGACGACAAAAACGCCTGTTTTGACCGGGATACGTCACACCTAACATATCACCAAAGTGATAAAGCGCTTATAATAAGACGCATGCATTTCAACTAAAATGCAAAGTGAGGATTAAGATGCACTGGACAACAGCGGTTCTGACGCTGCCGGGTAAGGTGACAGCTGTAGGGGTTGGACCGGATGAATGGCAGATGAGCGGCAGCCATAAGCGCCTGCGCTGACATGTCGGTTTTTTCGTTCACCCTATCAGTATGTTGTCCTGTGATACCGTGATGCTCTGATGTTCTGATGCGGCAGACTGAAAGCCACTAAACCGACTAGTTGAAAAGACACACCTGGCATTCTGGAAGTTATGAACGGGCGTGATGTTATGTCACCTTAAAATAGCAGTCAAAAACGGATTTCAGTCCCACTAAACTCAGTAGTTGCTTGGAACATGCTGCACAGCAAGCAGTTTAAAACCACTATTCGGTTTAGTGAGGGACGATGGGGTTCCCAAAAAAATCGGACACAAAAGAAAGAGTCACAGGAAAGAAAAGAAAGTCACCTGGTTGAGGTTCCGATGCTCCTGAAGGAGAGTTTCGGGCACGGGGTGAGTTACTGTGAGTCGTGTCTGTTACACAGGGCTACTGCAAGGGTCTTTTCTCAACGAATTTACTTCGGGGTGCGCATAGAAGAAAACCTCCTTGCAAATCAGACTGTTATGAGGCATGCTGCACATTTGCCCTCTTTTAAAACCAGCAAATGTGCAGCTGCTTTTGCAGACTACTGATTTTCAAGTGGTTGAAAAAAGGAATGCACCCCGAGGTAAATTCGTTGAAAATAATTAAAGGATATCTGTCAATGCGATGAAGCGTAAGGGTAAGTTCGCGGATAATCATTAAATATTTTAAGACCATTGCCTCTACCAACTTACATTTTTATTTTCTATCCACGATTGCCGGTTTAAACTTATATTTGCGTCCCATTTCCTACAGACAGATGCAATATGACTTTAAGAGAATACGTACCTTTCTATAAACGAAACCTGAAAGTGGCATTCCCCGTGATGATTACCCAGGCCGGGCAGGTGCTGGTGCAGCTGGCGGACAACATCATGGTCGGGCACCTCGGCGCGGCCCAGCTGGCGGGAGTGTCCTTCGCCAACGCCATCATCATGATCGGGCTGGTCTTCGCGATAGGCTTCGCGCAGGGCGTGACTCCGGTGGTGGGACAGCACTTCGGCAAGGGTGACGGACGGGCCGTGGCGGTGGCCCTGAGCAACTCGGCCGCCCTCAACGCCATCATGGCCGTGGTCCTCACCGGCATCATGCTGACCGTCGGTGCCTTCATGGACCGGATGGGCCAGGACCCGGAAGTGCTCCGGTACGCCAGGCAGTACTACTTCATCATCGTCGCGGGATTCATCCCCATGATAGCCTTCTTCAATGTCCGCTTCTTCTCCGAGGGCATCGGCAATACCCGCAACGAGATGTGGATAACGATAGGTACGAACATCCTCAATATCTTCCTCAACTGGGTGCTCATCTACGGAAAGCTGGGCGCTCCCGCACTCGGAGTGGCCGGAGCGGCCTGGTCCACGCTGATATCCAGAGTTCTGGGTGCAATAGCCTTCCTGATCATCCTCCTCCGGGTGGAGGAGTACCGCAAGTTCGTCAGGCTCACACCGCGCCGTGCGGTACACCTTCGGGAGATGCTCCGCCAGCTCAAGCTCTCCCTGCCCATATCGCTGCAGAACCTGCTGGAGGTCACGGCATTCAGCTTCGCCGCCATCATGGTCGGCTGGATGGGCAAATACCAGCTGGCAGCCCACCAGATAGCCCAGAACCTCAGCTCCCTGTCCTTCATGATAGCCACCGGTATCGGGGCCGCCGCCACCATCCGCGTCTCGCACCAGTTCGGAGCGGGCCGCCGGGAGGACGCCTACCACGCCGGCATAGCCGCAGTCCACATGGCCGTGGCCATCATGGTCTTCTTCGGTCTGCTGTTCATCAGCCTGCACCGGGTAATACCTTTCATATATACTGAGGATCCGGCCGTCATCCCCATAGCCGGAAGGCTGATCATCATCCTGGCCCTCTACCAGGTCTTCGACGCCGTGCAGCTGGCCAGCCGCTCTTCCCTGCTGGGGCTCAAGGACATCAACATTCCCACCGTATTTTCAGGAATTTCCTACTACGTCATCTGCCTGCCGAGCGCCTACCTCCTCGGATTTACCTTCGGACTCGGCCCGGACGGAGTCTGGATCGGACTGCTGCTGGGACTGGCCGTGGCCGCGCTGCTGTTCAACGTGCGCTTCCGCCGCGTCTGCCGCCGCTACATTGCACAGAAAAAGCTCGCCTAAAGGGAAAATTCCCTCCAAGCCTCACCGTCCCACTCCGAGGACCATACCTGAGGCCGTTGGTCCCTGCCGTAGAGCCTGCCTGCCACCGCCCTTACATTCTCAAAGATATAGTCGAACAGAGCACCATAGGAAATTCCGTCCGGATGCTGCTGCAGGGCCTTCAGGAGAAAATACGTGAACAGTCCGTGCCGCATCCGCGGATAGGGCAGGGCAGCCTCGTCCTCCCCAGCAGCATAGAATGTAACTATGCGGTCGTGCGGCCGCATCCATTCCTGCGGAGTGTCTCCGTCATCGAAGACACTCACTCTCATGCCGTTGCGGCTGATCTTACCGTATGAGGCATCCACAAGGAGCAGAGCATCGTCCACTCCCCACTGTGAGATCATGTCATACAGACGGTTGAGGCCCAGCCCGCTCTGCACGCCCGCCGAGTCATAGTCCACCGGCAGAAGATAGGTCTCCCCCACTCCCTTGTCGAGCAGGCACTGCCCTGAAAAATAGAGCAGTATCCTCGTATCCGCATCGAACACCCGCGAGATTCTGTCGAGCCACTGGAGAAGGGTGGCGATGTCCCCCGCCCCGGCATTGGTCAGACAATAGATCTGATTTTCGGGGACCTGGAGCCTGGAGCGGCAGTACTCCCTGAAGACAGCTCCGTCATTGAGGGCATAAGGGACTTTCATGCCGGTGGTATAATCCTCATTGGCAATGATAACAGCGTACATGTCGGAGCCGTGGACCCTGCCTTCCGGAACAGCCTTGTCCGTATCGGCGGCCGAGGTATCCGCCCCGTCCTTCTCCATCAGACGGTATATCCTGCCGGGCAGCGTAAAATCCAGGTTTTCCAGCTCATAGTCCAGAATGCGGGTTCTCTTGGAGCTGTAATCAGGTGATGTCCATGTGAATGTCCGCCTGCCTGGGAAGTTCACGGCCACACGGGACAGCGCCGTATGGTCATTCAGGATAAAATATCCGAATTCGGCCTCAGCCCTGTCCCAGTTTTCGGCGACAGCCTCCGCTTCCCCGGCAGGCACAGGCAGGTCTATGTGAAAATGACGGCCGCCGCCATAAGGCCCGCGGTCCACTATCTCCACCGGGAACGTGCTGTCCGCAGCATTGTACCCGCCGGGAACCAGCTTCGGGTTCTCCAGACTGTTGGCACCCGTATACTCCGCCTCATAACGCAGTTCCAGCCCCTCGAGACGGGCTGCGAAGGACTCGTCATTGACCCTGGCCTCCCAATCCGGAACGGACTCCCCGGGCTCAGGAAGCTGCCACTCGTTGACGCGGTTCATAATCTTGTCCTTGGCATATACCGAGAAGGGGATGCCGCGGATCCAGTCCAGCGCCCTGTCCTTGGAGGCATACCATCTTCCGTCCCTGAACACATAACCGGTCGAGTCGTCCCGCCTGACGGCTGCAAATCCGTCGGACCCGAAATCCTCCGCCATGCCATAACGGCAGGGCACCAGCTCGTTGCCGTCAGCATCGAGATAGCCCCAGAGACCGCCCCGGCAGACAGCCGCATAGCCGTTCACGAAGCGGCGTACTTCGTCATACCTATAAGTCACCAGAGTATCTCCCTCATGATCGATGAATCCCCACTTATTGCCTGACATCACCGCCGCATATCCCTCGGCAAACTGTCCCGCATAGTCAAACTGACATGGGATGACGGTCAGTCCAGTAGAATCGATATATCCCCACTTGAGAGTAAGCGAAAGCGGCCCGAACACCCCGTCCTCCGACACATTGCCGCCTCCCGAAAGCACTGCCGCCAATCCTTCGGAGAACTCCCTGGCATCATCAAACTGACAGTCTATCACGATATTGCCTACTGTATCCACATAACCGTAACTGCCGAACCAGTCCCGGTAAGGCCGCAGACTGCGGTCCTGCGCCCCGGCAACTTCGGCCAAAGCCTGCACTGCCAGCATCAGCACGCTGAGTGTCAGTAATTTTATAGATTTCTCAACAATTCTCATAGCTTTTGAAACATTCTTAGAACCAACCGCAAACCCTATGCCGTAAAAAAGAAAAAGTCCGCCAAAGCTTCGACCTTGACAGACTCTCCTGAGAGCGGAAAACGAGACTCGAACTCGCGACCCCGACCTTGGCAAGGTCGTGCTCTACCAACTGAGCTATTTCCGCGATTGGGATTGCAAAGGTAGACATTATTTTTTTAATTCCAAATTTTTTGGCAATAATTTCATTTTTCACGGTGACAGGGTCCTGCGTCGCGGTATTTTGCGTATATTTGCTGTGTATATTTGCAGGTATATTAAATATTTAATATCATGTGCAGTATGGGATGGAAGGAAAGAATGCGGGGACCGCGGCCGGTCAATATCGGAGGGACCGGCAGAAAGCGCAGAGAAGGAAGTAAATCAGTCCGGACGAAGAGCGCATGGAGCGACCGGCGCACTGACACCGGCAGGTGCGGAACCGGGAAACTGGGCGAGGACATAGCTTTGGAATACCTTTTGCAGACAGGATACAAGTTGCTTGAAAGAAACTGGAGGTGCAGGTACAAGGAAATAGACCTGATCGTGGAGGGAAGCGACGGAGTGCACATAGTCGAGGTCAGGACCAGACGGGAACCGGCTGCGGTAGCCCCGGAACAGACGGTGGGGAAAGACAAGCAGCACCATCTGGAAGCGGCGGCGAGGTCGTATGCCGGACTGGGAGGAAAGAACAGGGAGATACATTTCGACATCGTCTCCGTCATCCTGGACAGGGACGGCAGGACAGTGAGCCTGGACCACATACGCGATGCGTTCCACCCGATGCACAGCAGACCCTGAGAGACATATGCAGAAGACAAGACACAACTTTATAAAGATCAAACGAGATGAACAATAACTTTTACTGTGTAATCATGGCCGGCGGAGTAGGCAGCCGCTTCTGGCCGGTAAGCAGAAATTCCAGTCCAAAACAGTTCCTGGACATCCTCGGGATAGGAAAGAGCTTCATCCAGCTCACCTACGACCGATTCCTCAAGATCGTTCCCAAGCAGAACATCATAGTCGTCACATCCTCCATCTACGTCGACCTGGTCCGTAAACACCTTCCAGATCTTCCTGCCGGAAACATTCTGGCCGAGCCGTACAGGCGAAACACTGCTCCCTGCATCGCATACGCCGCCACGTGGATCCGCAACATCAACCCCGACGCCACGATGGTCGTGGCCCCGTCTGACCACTTTATCTCCAACGACGCACTCTTCATCGACACCATATCATCAGCCATGAACTATGCCTCGCAGCGCGACGAGCTCTTCACCATGGGCATCGACCCCACCCGCCCCGAGACCGGATACGGCTACATCCAGTGCAACATGAAGGACTCCACTACGGTCAACGGCAATATCGCGTACAAGGTAAAGACCTTCACCGAGAAGCCCAACCGGGAGCTGGCGCAGGTATTTGTAGACAGCGGAGAATTCCTTTGGAACTCAGGCATCTTCGTATGGAATGTCAACACCATCTGCAGGGCCCTGGAGAAATGGCTGCCCGAGATATACTCCCTGTTCAAGGACGGAGGCCGCTACTACGGCACCCCTGAGGAAAGCGCATTCATCAACAAGACATATGAGGACTGCCCCGCAATCTCGATCGACTACGGTGTCATGGAGAAGACCAGCCGTGCCTGGGTGTTCCAGGCATCGTTCGGATGGACAGACCTCGGCACATGGGAATCCCTGTACCTCCACGCGGCGAAAAACTCCGACCGCAACCTCATAAAATGCCCAGACTCCATGATCGACACCACCACGGACAGCATCATCGTGTCCCAGGAAAAAGACAAGCTGGTGGTCGTCAAGGGCCTCAGCAACTACCTTGTTGTAAATACCGAGGACGTGCTCATGATATGTCCCCGCGATGAAGCCAAGTTCAAGGAAGTCATAACTGACCTGGCAGTGAACGAAAGATCCAAGTACATGTAAAACAAGAGATATGACAGACAAGAAACCACTGAACATAGACATCCAGTCTGAGATAGGCGAACTGCAGGCCGTCCTGCTTCACACCCCCGGAGCCGAGGTCGAGAACATGACCCCGAAGATGGCTCAGAGAGCGCTCTACAGCGACATCCTCAATCTCTCCATCGCCCAGGAAGAATATGCCCAGCTCAGCGGAGTACTCCAGAAGCTGGCCAAGGTATATACAGTCAGCGACCTGCTGGTCAAGGTCCTCGACAACGACGCCGAGCGCCAGTCCCTCATCGGCAAGATCTGCGTGATGGAGCAGGTAACCGACTACTTCGACATGCTCATGGACATGTCCTCAACCCGCCTGGCCAAGGTCCTCATCGAGGGTCTGCCGGCCAAGATCAACACCCTGACCTCATTCCTCAACGAGGACTACTACGCCCTCTTCCCCCTGTACAACTTCTACTTCACCCGCGACGCCGCCGTCACCATCGGCGACAACGCCCTCATCTGCAAGATGGCCAACAAGGTAAGAACCCGCGAGTCCCTGATCATGGAAGCCATCTACAAGGGCAGCGGGGAGTTCAACTGCGGGATAATAAACGCCTACGACTACCAGCCCGGCAACCACGATATCTACATGGAAGGAGGCGACATCCTCATCGCCCGCGATGACATCCTCCTGCTGGGCAACGGCGCCCGTACCAGCACACAGGGCATCGACCTGCTCACAGCCAGACTCGCAGCCCTCGCTCCCGAGGGACGCCGGCACATCATCGTACAGCAGCTGCCCCGCACCCCCGAGTCCTTCATCCACCTGGACATGGTATTCACTCTCCTGGACAGGGACAAATGCATGGTATTCGAGCCCCTCATCCTCGGTGACAACCAGTACCAGACCGTCCACATCACAATAGAAAACGGCAAGGTCGTCAAGATAAACAGCGTATCCAACATCCTCTCCGTTCTCCGCCGTCTGGGCATGGACCTCGAGCCGATAGTCTGCGGAGGAGAGTCGGACGAATGGGATCAGGAGAGAGAGCAGTGGCACAGCGGAGCCAATTTCTTCGCCTTCGCCCCCGGCAAGGTGATTTCCTACGCACGCAACACCCACACTCTCAACGAGCTGTCAAAGCACGACTTCGAGATTATCCCCGCATGGGACTTCATCGAAGGCAAGGCATCGGTAAAGGGTGATAAAAAATGCGTAATCACCATCGAAGGCTCGGAACTGCCCCGCGGAGGCGGCGGAGCCCGCTGCATGACAATGCCTCTGGCCCGCAAGGCTGTAAAATGGGAATAAGTGATATCAACACACAGTGAATATGATCAACGAGAAAATTGACAGCATCCTGGAGGAAATCCAGAATGCAAAGGCAAAGACAGAAAAGGAAATCGACGAGCTCAGAGTGCACCTGCTCGGCAAGAAAGGGGAGATAACCCAGCTTTTCGATGAGTTCCGCACGATATCGGCTGACAAGAAAAGGGAGTTCGGCCAGAAGCTCAACAACCTCAAGAATCTGGCAGCCGCCAAGATAGAGGAGCTCCGCAGCAATGCAGGAGAGCCGGAAGGCGCCGCCCCCTCATCCGACATGACCATGCCTGGCGACCACTTCGAGCTGGGCACCCGCCATCCCATATCCATCACCCGCGAGGAGATTATCTCCATCTTCCGCAAACAGGGCTACGCTCTTGCGGAGGGACCGGAAATAGAGGACGACCACCACGTATTCGAGGCTCTCAACTTCCCTCCGGACCATCCGGCCAGGGACATGCAGGACACATTCTTCATCTCCTCGGGCATCAATCCCATCCTGCTCCGTACCCACACCAGCTCAGTACAGGTCAGGACGATGGAGACCCGCAAGCCCCCCATCAGGGTCATCTGCCCCGGCAGAGTGTTCCGGAACGAGGCCATATCTGCCCGTGCCCACTGCATCTTCCACCAGGTAGAGGGCCTGTACGTTGATAAAAACGTATCCTTCGCCGACCTCAAGCAGACGATTCTCATCTTCGTGCGCGAGATGTTCGGCCCGGACACCAAGATACGCATGCGTCCCTCCTACTTCCCCTTCACGGAGCCCAGCACAGAGGTGGACATCAGCTGCAACATCTGCGGCGGCAAGGGCTGCAACATCTGCAAGGGAACCGGCTGGCTCGAGATCATGGGAGCCGGCATGGTGGACCCCAACGTCCTGGAAGCCTGCGGCATAGACCCCAAGGAGTATACCGGCTTCGCGTTTGGCATGGGAATTGAACGCATAGCCATGTTGAAATGGCAGGTCAAGGACCTCAGGCTCTACTTCGAGAATGACGTCCGCTTCCTCAGGGAGTTCGAGACCTCCATCTGACCGGACACTTTTTCATACATTTTCCATTATAAAAAATCCCGGCTGCCTCGCGAGAGACTGCCGGGATTAAATTTTATCTGACTGTCCTGTATCCTACTGGAATATCCAGCGGAGACTGAGCTGCATCATCCATGTGGAGGAGAGGCTGATGGAAGGAGAGAACTCCTTGGTCAGACGCTCTGTACCGTCCGTCATGAAGTGGTATACAGGCTTGGAGCTCTGGCCCACACCGCCCTGGGTGTAGCCGTTGCCTGCAATCTCGAGAATCTGGGTACCGTTGGTTGACCAGAAATGTCCCCAGTTCTGATTGAGGAGGTTGCCTATGTTCTCGATATCCAGACCGATCTGGATGGTATGGCGCTGACCGTTCTTCTGAGGGATGTAGAAGTTCTGGAAGATACGCACGTCGAACTGATGTGTCCAGGGAGCCACAAGGCCGTTGCGCTCAGCATACTTACCCTTGCGGGTGCTGAGGTACTTGCTGTTGTTGATGAAGTTCCAGAAATCCTCCGCCTGATCGGCAGCTGAATAGACTGCATCTGTTCCGGGAATGGTATAATCCTCGAATGTCAGCTCGTCCTTGCTTGCAGGCACGTAGATCAGGTTGTCGGCACCGCCGTCACCCACGATGTTGGAGGTGTAGGTGTAGGAGTATCTTCCGCGGGGACCGCCCTCATAGAAGATGCTGATACCGGTGGCGAAGTTCCTTGCGTACTCAGCGGTGTAGCTCAGGGATGCAATCAGACGGTGAGGCATCACGTAGCCGGCATAACCGAGCTCCACGAGGTTCTGACCGTTGACGGTCGAAGCGTTCTGCCATGCGGAGTAGACCTGGTCACCCCAGCCGTCGCCGTAGCTAAGCGCGTTGCTGTAGGTGTAGGCGATCATTCCGTCGAAACCGTAGAAGTTGTGCTTCTCGGCCTTGGCTGTGATGGAATAGTAGTGACCGCCCTTCTTGGAGTTGTTCAGCAGGTAGGCGTTCTGGAGGCTGGGCTCGTAGTAGCCGTCCCATACATAACGGTTATCCGCGAAGTTGTTGATATTGGAATATACGGGATCCTTGAGACCTACGTTGGTGATGGTCACGGGGTTGATGTCGTAGTTGTATACACCCTCTACTGACAGCATCACGTCACCGGGCATGATGTAGTCGAGGGCGAGGGAGCTCTTCCATGTCTGGGGCATCTTGAGGTCCGGAGCCATCAGGGAGATGCTGGAGATGCTGGTGGAAGCGGGGGTAGCTCCGTTGGGATAGAGCCAGTTGAGCTGCTCGTTCCTGTCCACGATGAAAGGAGGCACCTGAAGGTCACCGCCGGCCACTCTGGTGGTGGTGGCCTGTATCACGCCTGCGTCACCGGCCTGAGCCACGATCCATACGAAAGGCAGACGGCCTGTGAAGAAGCCCGAACCTCCGCGGAGCACGAGGCTGCGGTCACCGAGGATATCCCAGTTGAAGCCGATACGGGGCGAGAACATAACGGTGGTGGAGGGAAGCTGGCGGGTATCGTACTTGCCGCCGTTGCCGTTGTATTCTGCGAATGTGGCGTCAGCCACCTGCTGGTTGAAGTTGTAGTCCAGCGAAGGATATATGGGCAGCTCGACACGGAGACCGTAGGAGAGCTTGAAACGGTTGAAGTTCATCTCATTCTGCAGGTAGAGGGATACCTGGTGGAAGTCGAACTGAGGGAATGCCTGCGACCAGTCGTCGTTGAACGAGTGGGTGATGGCGTACTGTGAAGGATTGTCGAAGAGGGTGCCGCTGTTAATGGCGTTCATCAGATCATCCTCCGTATCGAAGAGGAATGAATAGTAGCCTGCACCGAATCTCTGGAAACCGTTCTTGGTCCTGTTCCACTCGTACTGCACACCGGCCGTGAGCTGGTTGATGCCGAGGGAAGCCGTCACCTCGTCAGTCACAGTCACCGTGTTTACGTCCCTGAGGTTACCGAGGGAGAAGAGCTCAGTACCGAAAGAGGTGTAGTAGTATCCGCCTACTCCTATGTCCACGAAGGGGAACATGCCGCCCTCAGTGCTTCTGGGCTCGTTCTGATGGGAATATGTGGCACGGAGCACGTTGTTGACCTTACCGTCGAGGAAGCGGGAGTTGAGCTCAGCCGCTATCGAGGAGTAGTTCTGCTCTGTGAAATATCTGGCATTCTGGAAGTAGATGGCCTCCATATCCTGCCTGTCACCCCTGAGGCTGTTCCTGTCGGCAAGACCGCTGGTAGAGGTCGAGGGAGGCGAGGGATACTTCGACTTGGTCATGTTGTAGCGGATATTGAACTTGTGGTTCCTGTTGATGTTCCAGTCAATACGGGCCAGGAACTTGTACGAGGGGCTGATGGTCGAATAACCCTGGTATGCGCCGGGATTGTAGCCGTAGTTGTCCTGGAGATACTTGGAGATAGCGTCCATAACGGGGGCGGTAGGACGGGCGTAGCCGTCATTTCCGTCTGTCCAGGGATGCTCGGTTGAGGAAGCCAGACGCGAAGGACCGGGTTCCACGTCTCTCTCCATCTCGAAGTTGAGGAAGAAGAAGAGCTTGTCCTTGATGATGGGACCGCCGACGCGGGCTCCTACGAGGAGGTGCTGTTCAGGATTGATGGTGAGCTCGTTGCCCTCAACGTATCTTCCTCTGAATTTCTCATTATAGAAATAGGAGTATGCGGAGGCCTCGAACCTGTTGTTTCCGGAACGTGTCACGGCGTTCATGGCCGCTCCGATAAATCCGCTCTGGCGCACGTCATAAGGAGTGATGTTCACGGATATCTGCTCGATGGCGTCCATTGATATAGGAGAACCGCCCGCGGGCATGGTCCCGCCGATACCGAATGCATTGTTGGCCGCGGCTCCGTCGATGGTAAAATTGTTCTGACGGTAGGTACCGCCTCCGATCTGAGGGCCGTTACCGCTGTCGTATGCCTGGGGAGTGAGCTTGATGACATCCTGCACGTGCCTGCTGATGACAGGGATGGTGTTGAGGGACTTCATGTTCAGAGTCGTCACAGCTCCCGATCTGTCTGAACGCATATTGGAGGTGGCACTCTCAGCCACTACGACAACTTCATCCAGATCCATGCTTTCCTCCTCGAGGGCGGCATTTACTACGAAATTGTCAGCAAGGGCGACGTTTACGTCTGTGATTTCAGTAATCCTGAAACCCAGCATCTCGACCCTCACCGTGTAAGGTCCGCCGGGGAGGATGTTGAGCAGGCGGTAATTACCCTGGGCGTCAGCTATAGTCCAATACTGTGTACCGGAAGGTACATGGACAGCAATGACCGTCGCTCCTGCGAGGTCTGCGCCGTTCTCGTCCGTAATCTTACCGCTGATTGAGGAAGTAGTGACCTGAGCAAATGCGGAAAATGCCACAAAGATGCTCAAAACGGTCAAAGCAATCTTTCTGATTGTGTTTTTCATTGGTGTAGATTATAAAATAGTTGTAAATTTTCCCGCAAAAAAATCTAAAAAAATTTGCATATCCAAATTTTTGTTGTGACATTTGCGCGACATTTTC
>DVGV01000039.1 GCA_018712545.1 Candidatus Coprenecus merdigallinarum
ATGCCCACCACGTCCACCTCCGAGGCAAACAGCAGAATACTGGCCGAAGAGTCTATCGGGGTGGACGAAAGGGCATGGCTATCGTGAAGGTGCCGACCGAAGCAGCTTTTCACCGTCACCTTCTCGAATTCGTTATGAGCGGACCCGCCTCGGAGGCCCTTCTCGCCGGCATTGCCCCGGCTCCCCGTCCGGAAGGTGCCGACCGAAGCAGCCTTTCTCCGTCACCTTCTCACATTCGTTTGGAGAGAATGCGCCTAAAAGACAAGACCTGAATGTTGGCTGTGAATAACATTTTACATGATGAAAAATCGTGCAAGTATATGATTGTTACGATGATACGACGGGGTGTCCGCCATCCTCCTATTGACCGCCGTATCCGCGCTCTGCGCCTCGGCCTCCTCCCGCGACCTCAAGGGAAAAGTGACCGATCCGTCCGGGGCTCCCGTTGAGTCGGCGCTCGTCGTCCTGATGTCCGGGACAGACAGCACCGTCATGGATTTTACATACGCCGACACCTCCGGATTCTTCTCGCTTGACGGTATTTCCGACGGAGCATTTGTGGAAGTATCCTTCATAGGATTTGAAAAGGTCCTGAGACCGGTGACTGAGGATTTCCTGACCATAGTCCTGGAGCCGTCCGTGGAGCGGCTGGACGAGGTGACGGTTACTGCCAGCAGGGGGCTCGTGGACAGGCGTCCGGGCAGGCTGGTCTACTCGTCCCTCCGGCAGAGGTGGCTGCTGCGGTAAACGCATACACCATATTAGGGTACGCGCCGCTTGTGACCGTCAACCGTGAAAACGTATCGGTGGTAGGCGGGAAGAGCGCTGAGATATGGATAGACGGCCGCAAGCCTGTGATGGGGCAGGAGGCGGCAATGGACATCCTGCGCAACACCTCCGCCGACAAAATCGAGAAAATCGAGGTCGTCACTTCTCCCGGGGCGTCCTTCAGGGCAGGATAAAAGGCGAATGATGACGGGATTTCATGCTATCTTTGCAGCATGAAAATTCTATACCTGATAGTACTGCTCTGCTCACTGTGCTCGTGTACAGGCAGGCATGTGAGCCGGTATCCTGAGCTTGCCGCCGCGGACTCCCTGATGATGACGGATCCGCAGGGTGCCCTTGACATTCTGAGCGGTATTGACAGTGCGGAGGTCGGGAGAATGGACAGAGAGGACCGTGCATTCCACACCCTGCTCATGACGGAGGCGGAGTATAAGAACTACCTGCCTGTAACGGAGGACACCGCGGTGTCGGAAGCAGTAAGTTATTACCGCCGCCGTGGACCGGAAGAGCTGCTGGCCCGTGCGCTGGTCATGCAGGGAGCGGTGCTCTCGGAGCGAGGTGACGCGGAGGGTGCGATGCTCGCCTACAAAGAGGCGGAGCCCTTGGTCGAGCGCATGGGCGACATGGAGCAGCTCGGTCTGCTCCATACCCGTATAGCCTCGCTCTACAGAAGTAGTTTTGTGAACGAGCAGGCGGCTATTCTCAGATATAGAAAAGCACTCGAGTGTTTTGAGAAAGCAGAACTGCCCGAACGTATTATGTCTGCCCATCTTTCTCTGTCCAGAATATTGATGATTGACTCAGTAGACAAAGCCATTCCTCATTTGGAGAAGGCATTGTCAATGGCAGAGCAGTATGATAATCGGCTCTGCGGCCTTTCTGCACTTGACCTTCTCTGTTATGTCTATGATCCTGATGACGATGCAAGGAAAATCTTAGACTTGACCAAGAGAGCCTTCTCACAGTATGGAGAGATACCTCAAAATATTGCCGAAGAGAGCCTGTACAATGATTTTCAATATCTTACCACAAAATGCTATATTGGTTTAAAGATAGCAGACTCTGCCCGGTTCTATTGTGAATCTATTAAGGCCTATAGTCAGGCGGACAGTCTTCTAATCTACTCGCTTTTTAAAGAGATTGCAGAGTTGGAAAATAACAGTGATGACATACTGATAAACCAAAGTCACGCACACAGAATAGAGTTGTCAATCCTGGAGGAAGGCTACGAATCCCAGCTCCGGGACTCGGAACTGCGGTATGACCACTCCCGGCTCGAGGCGGAGCTGTACAGACGGGACAGGAGTATCCTGCTGCTTACCGTCATTTTCCTTCTGTCAGCCGCGGCGGTGGCAGCTGTCATCTTCCTCCTCAGGACAATGCTCCGGCGGCAGAGGGCCGAGGCCCGCAGGTTCAAGGCCCTGGCGGATATCCGCGGGAAGGAGCTGGACCGTCAGACAGCGGAGAGCAACAGCCTTCGTGAGGAGAAAATCCATGAGGAGGAGGCAAGAAAATCCATGGAGCAGATGTTCCGCCGCTATGCTGCGGCCAACAGCGGCCTGATGCGGTTCTACAACCTGACCTACAGTACCATGCGCAAGATCATCGACATCTACGACATCCATCAGAGCAATCCCGCTCACCTTCTTGACAGATCCGTGGACGTCGCCCGCGACTTCATCCGCGGCATCAACACCTACGGTGACGCGAGCACCCTGATAGACACCGTGTACCCGGGGTTCCTCAGCGGCCTGTTCTCGGAATATCCCGGCCTGTCGAAGGACGAGCGGTACCTTATAATCCTCACCTGCCTCGGATATCCCGCCAGCACATTGTGTACCATCCTCGACATCAGCGAGACCAACCTCAGCACGCGCAAGACCAGGCTCGCCCGTAAAATGGGTCTCGACGGCAGCCTCGCAAAGTATCTCAGCAGCCGCTTGGCCGCCTGGGGAAAGCGGTAATTGCGTCCGCACCTACGGTGATGTGACCTTTAAAATGTGGAAGCATGTAGGGTGTATGTGCTTGTATAAAAGCAGTTTGACACTTGAAAGCCGCGCTGTGCCCCGTGATTTTATTTTTATCTTGCCGGAACTTTTCCATATTATATTTGCGGCCTGAACCATATAACCGAATCAGAATCATGAGCAAGCTTTCATCACTGTACGCGGCCATCACAATATGCATGTTTGCCGCAGTGTGTAATCCCGCCGTCCTTACAGCGCAGAACACTGTCAGACTCTACGGCGGCATCGGTTACTGGGGACTCTATTCCGAGTACTCCGGTCCGGCAGCCGGCGGCGGAGTGAACTTCGGACAGAGATACCGAGCCACAGCTGTCTACGGATTCAGCTATCAGAGAGACTTAGTGCGCAGATTGTCCCTGGAGCTGGACGTACAGAACTCCTACCGCAACACGTTTCCGGACATCGCGGATGCTCCGGCCGTCACCACGACGGACAGCCCTGGAGGCTATGAGGGTCTTGCCGATATGCCGTCTGTGCGCGACTATATCGACCGGTGGATAGCGGCGGGGAATGACCCCAACAATCTCACCTGGCTGCGTCACAACTCCTTGGCCGTCTCGGTCCGTCCAGTCTTCCATATGATCGACACCGAGCATCACCGCTTCTCCGCCTATGCCGGCATCGGATGGTACTTTGCCGACGGCCTCTGCTTTGAGACGGCGGCCCTGTTTCCGGAAATCGAGCCCGAAAACTACACCGCCACCACCTGGCAGTACCATGTCTCCGGCCTGACGGGCAACGCGGGCCTGCGCTATGAGTACACCTTCCTCGAGCACTACATGGTCGGCGTGGACGCAGGTGTGACATTCAACGACAGCGGTGCCCCTTGGCAGGATGACCGCATCATGCTCACTGCTACTGATGCCCGTGCGCTGGTGTACGTGGGCTTCAGATTTTAGCCACACAAAAATACAAAAATGTCGAACCCCTACAGAATCTGCCTGAGCAGACGCTTGGCATAATCCCTCTCCTCGATCTGAGGATGAGGGATTTTTAATGTCGGAAGGATGTTGAAATAATGCGCACAGCCCGGCCCCGCGCAGTACTTTTCGGCTGCTGTCAGGCAGAGGCCAAAGGG
>DVGV01000040.1 GCA_018712545.1 Candidatus Coprenecus merdigallinarum
AGGCTGCCCGACGGCTCGGCCTACACTGAAACCCTGTTCACAACACCGCAGCAGGAGGCCATCAGACCATTGTTGGAAGTCTTTGCTCAGGATACAAACGAGTAGGGTGACGCATTGTCAAAGTCAGGAAATACAAGACCCGGTCAATCAGGAGATTGCGTTATAACTAAAAAGCAACGTGAACTGAGGGGTTGGACCGGAAGAATGGTGGATGAGCGGCAGACCGAAAGCCACTAAATCTGCTAGTTGAAAAGACGCCCTTGACATTCTGGAGGTTATGAACGGGCGTGATGTTATGTCTCCTTAAAATAGCAGTCAAAAGCGGATTTCAGTCCCACTAAACACAGTAGTTGCGTGGAACAAGCTGCGCAGCAAGCAGTTCAAACAACTATTCGGTTTAGTGAAAAACGGTGGGGATTCCAAAAAAATCGGACATAAAAGAATGAGTCACAGGAAAGAAAAGAAAGTCACCGGGTGAGCTTCCGATGCTCCTGAAGGAGAGTTACGGGTACGGGTTGAGTTACTGTGAGTCGTGTCTGTTACGCAGGGTGAGCTACTGCAACGGCCTTTTCTCAACGAATTTACTTCGGTGTGCACGTGGAGGAAAACAGCCTTGCAAATCAGATTGTTATGAGGCATGCTGCACCTTTGCCCTCTTTTAAAAACCAGCAAATGTGCAGCTGCTTTTGCAGGCTACTGATTTTCAGAGAGTTGAAAAACGGGGCGCGCACCGAAGTAAATTCGTTGAAAATAATTAAAGGATACCTGTCAATGCAATGAAGCATAAGGGGTAAGTTTGCGGATAAACATATTCTTTTTATCTGCATGGATTGAAGAGTGTCCAGCCGTTGTTCTTGTCGAACCTGCTGTAAATATAAATAAATGATTCCGGATTTACCGGAGTGCCGTATTGCCGTTCCTTACGGACCTAGCAATGAAGGTGCGGGCCTCCGGAGGTCTTATCTCTGGCGCTTCCGGTGTTCCCGCTCAGTGCAGGGCATTGTTTTACAGCCCGCACGTAGAACTGCGCGGATGATGTGCCATGTCCATGTTGTACAGATGTTCATCAGCTGCCGCATCGGTCTCTGGTTTGGTATGCCTTCAAAGTTAATCAAACGGTTGCAATACAACTAAAATGCAAAGTAGTGATACCGGCGGTCGCAAACGCCTTCAGCTTTCAGACAGCAATCCTTCGAGATACAGATAGCCGGGCAGCCGCAGTCTGACAGCTGCAGTCTGTATGTCGCGCACCATGTGTAAGTTTATGTGAAATGGGAAGATGTGCTGAATACGGTTAAACAGACTGTATTGGAGTTAATCGCACGGCATCCGATTCTGAGCCTGACAGCCAAAGTGTGGTCAGCAGCCTGCAACTATCACGGGGCATCTATGCGGACAAACATTCATTCAGGCAATGACTCACGAAGCAGGCCAACAAAAGCCTGCTCTGAGGCAGGGCGGCACATAACGAAAATAAGAAGGTGATGGAAAAGGTCAAAACTGAGGAGCAGGCATGCCTTTGCACCGGGGCGTTAAATGGTAAATTTACGGATAACCGTAAAAAAAAACGTGAAAAGTGCAATGTTTTGCATAAAATTGGATTTAATTAGTGAATTAAAATTTAAAAAAATGAAAAGCACTGCAAAAAAACTGATAACCGCAGCCAGCGTGACCGCCGTAATGCTCTCTGCAACATCCTGCAACATCGAACCGTTCCATCTGGGGAACTTCTACGTTCCGAATGCAGTAGTAACAGTAAAACCTTTAACAGGAGGCAGCATACCGTTCTATCTGCAGATTGACGACTCGACTACAGCCGTGGCCGACAACATTCACACAGCACCGTACGGCAACCGCGAGGTCAGGGCCATAGCGCAGCTAGAAGAGCTCCACAAAAGTGTAGAGGGATATGACAAGGTATACCACGTACACTATCTGGACAGCATCCTTACAAAGGACATCCTCCCCTTTACTAACCATATGGATGTGGACACTCTATACGGCAACGACCCGGTGATCCTGTTAAACGACTGGAAAACAGCCGTTGAGGATGGATACCTCACCCTTGAGTTCCAGGTAATGACCCCTAGTCCCTACGCCGCACACCGGATCAACCTGCTGAGCGGAATCAACCCTGACGACCCCTACGAACTGGAATTCAGACACATGAACGACTACCACGGATATATCGGAGATGAATACCTGGCAAACGGCCTGGCGGCATTCCGTCTGGACAGTCTTCCTGACACAGAAGGCAAGACGGTCAAGATCACCGTACGCTGGCTGGCCCCCGACGGACGCAAGAAAGCTTTCGCATTCGACTACTGCACCGGTGTCTCATCTCCAGAGAAACTGCAGTTGAGAAACGGCGTGACATATCTGGACAACTTGAAATAGAACCTTTCTAAAGAAGACCCTCGTGAGACAGGCCGGGCAGCAGAACTCAGAAGCAACCGTCATCAAGGCCGCCGCTAAAGGCGACCGCAATGCGGCCAGGTCCGTCTATGAGACCCACATAGGATATCTCACTGCCGTATGTTCCAGATATATAGCTGACGATGAGGATGTCCGCGACCTGCTGCAGGAAAGCTTCGTGAGGATATTCAGGTCGCTGGACCGGTTCCAGTACCGGGGGACAGGCTCGCTGAGAGCTTGGATGACGAAGATAGTGGTCAACGATGCGCTGAAATACCTTAGGGACAACGACCGGAACTCCATGGTGGAATTCAAGGACAGCCTACCCGAGGCAGCGGAGGACGTGGAGGGCTCCGACGTCACCGGCATTCCTCCGGAAGAGATGCAGAGGATGATCCGCAACCTGCCTGTGCCCTACCGGACAGTATTCAACCTCTACGTATTCCAGAGGCTGAGTCACAAAGAGATAGCGGATACGCTCGGCATGGCTCCCGGGACATCGGCCTCCTGCCTGCACAGAGCCAGGAAGATGTTAGTGAAAATGGTAAACGAATACAAGCATGAAAGAAATGTTTGACGACATAAGGGAAAAACTGGACGAATGGGAAGCTCCTGCTCCGGAAGGGCTGTGGGAGAGGATTGAGGAAGCCGGTCTGCAGAATGCCCGGCCATCGGGGATACGTCCTGTCCTCAGGAAAGCCGCAGTGGCGGCCGGCACCGTTGCAGCTGCTGCCCTGGCCGTCATGCTCCTCCGCCCCGGCCATGACGACACCGGAGATATCTTTCCAGGAGCAATTCCCCTGACTGCAGAAATCCGCACCGATATAGATCCGATGATACCCGCAGTACCCCGAAGTATTGCACCGATAAAACCGATAGATGAGATAAAGGAAAAACATACCGTACTGAACAGCGGCGGACTACTGCCGTCCCGGATAGAGACGGTCCCCATAACGGTCCCGAACCCACACCGAGTCAATGGGCCGGCGGCCGTAACCGTAGAGAGAAGGGTGATGAAGAGGCCGGCCGGAGCCGGAGAAGAAAACAGGTTGAGCAAAACAGGCTCCGGTCACTCCGCACGGACACTGTCCGCAGATATTGAAGGGAAGGAGAAGAGCAGAAAGTCCGCCGGTCTGCTCAGTTTCGGTATCTCGACTTCCAATTCTCCCGGCACGGAAACATCCAGAATGGGCTACACCAGAATGACAGGCTACTCGGCAGCTCCCGTCACATTGCCGGCATCCAACCCTACCGGCATGTGGATTGACCCAGATGCCAATATGCGCTTAGCCAACCACGATGAGAATGTCGGCACAGAGACACGTTACCGCCTCCCGGTCAGGACCGGAATATCCCTGCGGTACACCCTTCCCGCCAACGTAAGTGTCGAGACCGGAGTCACATACACATGGCTGTCGTCCACCCTCCGCTCCGGCTCCGAGCAGAACCACTACAGCACCACCACGCAGATGCACTATGTCGGTGTACCCCTGAACGTCAGCTACACATTCTTCCATAACCGCCTGGTAGACATCTACGCCTCAGCAGGCGGTCTAATGGAGAAATGCGTGGGAGGATCCATACAGACCAAGTACATCATGGACGGACGCTCCACCGGTAAAGACAGGACAGAGCCGCTGAGCGCCAGACCATTGCAATGGTCAGTCAATGCCACCGCCGGAGTACAGCTCAACATAACACCCGCAGTCGGTATCTACGCCGAGCCCGGAGCCGCCTACTACTTCGATGACGGCACCTCCCTGCAGACCACCTACAAGGCCCGGCCGCTCAACTTCTACCTGCGCTTCGGCCTGCGCTTCTCGTTCGGCCTATAGTATGATGGAGTTTTTCTCCAGAAAATCCTGAAGTCCTTGACGGTAAGTATCTGACACCGGTATCCTCACCTTCCCGTAGACCACCCGACCCCTCTCGATGCAGGACATCGCGGACGGCTGGATGATGTACGAGCGGTGCACCCTCACGAAACGCTCCCGCGGAAGCTGCTCCTCCAGCGCCTTCATGCTCATCAGCGAGAGCACAGGCTCGGAGCGGTCCCGGAGCCATATCCTGACATAGTCCTTGAGCCCCTCGATATATAGAATATCGTCCAGTTCCAGCCTCAGCAGCCGGTAATCCGTTTTTACATAGATGGATGCCGGGGCAACGCTGCTTCCCGCCATCTCAAACCACCGCAGAGCCTTGGAGGCCGATACCAGAAAATCGGCATAGGAAATGGGCTTGAGCAGGTAGTCCAGGGCATTGACCCTGAAGCCTTCCACCGCATAATTGCTGAAGGCAGTAGTAAATATCACCCGCGTCCGCTCAGGCAGCATCCGGGCCAGCTCCATCCCGCTGAGCTCCGGCATCTGGATGTCGCAGAAGAGCAGGTCCACAGCCTCCCGTCCCAACGCCTCGAATGCCGCCGAGGCACTGTAGAAGGATCCTTTCAACTCCAGAAAAGGAGTCTTGCGGACATATCCCTCCATCAGCTCCACCGCCAGGGGCTCGTCATCCACGACATAGCAGGTCAATTTCATGGCATTCTCATTTTCTAAGGTCAATACTCAGGAAAGCGCGGTACTCCTCCCCCTCCTGCCCGTAGCGCAGCTCATACTTCCCGGGATAGAGCAGCTCCAGCCGGCGGCTGAGATTCGCCAGGCCTACGCCCGAGCCGCTGCGGTCAGCCCCCTGCGCCTTGGGAAAGCAACTGTTGACAGTAACGCACTCCAGCCGGCTTCCTTCCACGGCAATCCGTATGTGTACGGACGAGGGCCTGTCATTGCTGACTCCGTGCTTGAAGGCATTCTCCACCAGGGAAATAAACAGCAGCGGGGCTATCATCTGCCCGGCCGGAGCCTCCGGCAGCTCCACACTCACCTCCACATGCCGCGGCAGACGGATGCGCATCAGGGCGATATACTCCCGGATAAAATTAATCTCGTCCTGCAGCGGCACCTCCTCCCGGTCACCGCCGTAAAGAACGTAGCGGAGCAGATGGCTGAGGTCATGGACGGCGATCTGGGCCCGGGCAGGGTCGATCTGTATGAGGGAATAGATGTTGTTCAGGGTATTGAACAGAAAATGAGGATTGAGCTGCTGCCTGAGATTCTGCAGTTCGGCCTCTGAGCGGCGGTGCTCCAGCTCCTTGCGCTCAGACTCGGCCCGGTACCATCCGGCAGTCATCCTCACCGCCACGCTGGCTCCGGCGACCAGGACATACATCAAGGCGTTGCGTCCGAAGAAGACCAGGCTGTCCATAATGGGCCGCATCCCGTGAGGTCTGTGAAAATCAGGGGGCAGGACATATCTGAAAAGCAGATGGACCGCAGTCATGGCCACCGCAATGAGCAG
The DNA here is from genome assembly GCA_018712545.1 of Candidatus Coprenecus merdigallinarum. Classification (GTDB taxonomy): domain Bacteria; phylum Bacteroidota; class Bacteroidia; order Bacteroidales; family UBA932; genus Coprenecus; species Coprenecus merdigallinarum. The sequence continues at coordinate 5,767 of DVGV01000040.1, forward strand.
AATGTTCAGGATGATGAACGCACCCATGCGGCGGCGGGCCAGGAACTTGTCTATCAGCAGGAAATAATTGAGGTAAAATACCGCCATGAAGGACAGCGGCACCATCAGGAAACGGACATACTCCGGCCCGGTCATCATGGGTCTGTCGGGAGAGGTCCGGAACAGGGGCATGAATATCACCACCGCCCATATCAGGGAGTGTATCAGCCATCCGGTATATTTTGTCTGACGCGGTGTCATAGGCAGTATCTCATCCTGAACGCAAAATTAAACAATTTACTCGTATCTTATCGCCTCTATCGGGTCCAACCCGGCGGCTTTCTTCGCGGGATACCATCCAAAGAACACTCCTGTGACGGTGCAGACGGCGAAGGAGAGTATCACGCTCCAGGGCTGGATGAAGACAGGATAGGAGGCCAGGAGATTGACCAGCAGGGCGGCGCCGACTCCCAGCACCACACCTATCAGGCCGCCGGTGACGCTGATGAGGACGGACTCTATGAGGAACTGCGCCAGGATGTCCCGGCCCTTGGCCCCTATCGACATCCTCAGGCCTATCTCACGGGTGCGCTCGGTGACGGAGACATACATGATGTTCATGATACCTATGCCGCCGACCAGCAGCGAGATACCGGCCACGACGGCAAGCAGTACCGTCATCGTGTCGGTGGTGGAGGTCATCATCGAGGAGAGCTCCTGCTGGGAACGGATGGAGAAGTCGTCCTCGTCGGTGTCCTTGAGCCGGTGGTTGTCTCTCAATATCTGTGATATCTCCTCTATCGCCTGCTCCGTATAGTCCTCTGAGACGGCGGAGCAGATAATCTCCTGGAGATGGGTGATGGCCAGCATCCTCTTCTGAACGGTGGTGTATGGAGCGATGATCAGGTCGTCCTGGTCCATGCCCATGCTGTTGTAGCCCTTGCTCTCCAGTACTCCAATGATACGCAGGGGGATGGTTCCGAAACGGATTACCTTCCCTATCGGATTCTGCCCCTCGGGGAAGAGCTCGTCCACTACAGACTTGCCCACCAGACAGACCTTGGCCGCCGTGCGGATATCCTGCTCGGTGAAGATATCCCCGTCCTGGACCCGGTAACGCCGTATCTCCAGATAGTCCCGGTTGGCACCGTAGACTGTGGTCGGTGTATTCCTGGCCCCGTAAATGGCCTGGCCGGAGCTGTTGACAGCCGGCGAGACGTATGTTACGAAACTGGTCTGCGTCTGAATATCCTGAAGGTCCTCGAGCTTGAGGGACTCCATGTCCTCGGGGCTCAGCCTCACTCCTCCCCTGCGCTCGCCGCCCGGATGGATCATTATCATATTGGACCCCATCTCGCTGATCTGCGCCTGGATGCTCCGCTTGGACCCCTGGCCGATGGCCAGCATCGTTATCACGGCCGCCACCCCGATAATGATGCCGAGCATGGTCAGGAATCCGCGGAATTTATTGTTACTTAGAGCCTTTACGGCTATTTTAAAAAGATTGCCTATATTCATTGCCTAGTCCTCCTCTACCGGGATGGACGCTAGGGTGGCAGCTGCGTCGAGGATGTTTCCGTTGAGGACATCCCCGGTCACCCTTCCGTCACGGAGGGTGATGTTGCGGCTGCTGTACCGCGCTATCTCGGGATTATGCGTTACGAAAATTATGGTCCGGCCCTCAGCGTGGAGCCTCTGGAAGAGGACCAGCACCTCGAAGCTGGTGCGGGTGTCGAGGTTGCCGGTGGCCTCGTCGGCCAGGATTACCGCCGGGTCGTTGACCAGGGCCCGGGCGATGGCCACCCTCTGCATCTGTCCGCCGGACATCTGGTTGCTCTTGTGCCACAGGCGGTCGCCCAGACCCACTGCCTCCAGGGCGCTGACGGCCTTCTGACGCCGCTGCGAGGACGAATATGAGGAATTGTACATCAGGGGCAGTTCCACATTCTCCACGGCCGTGGTCTTGGGCAGAAGGTTGTAGCTCTGGAAGACGAAGCCTATCTTGCGGTTGCGCAGGGTCGCCCTCCGGTTCTTATCCATGGTCCGGACGGATATGCCGTCGAGCCAGTATTCTCCCGAAGTGGGGGTATCCAGACAGCCGAGGGTGCTGAGCAGGGTGGACTTGCCCGAGCCGGAAGAGCCCATGATGGTCACGAACTCCCCTTCGCTGATGGTAAATGACACCTCTCTGAGCGCATGGACCGTCTCTTCTCCGACTATGAAGTCGCGGCAGATATCCTCCAATCTGATAATTTCTCTCATGACTTGCTGTTTTTATCTGGGAGGTCCGGGCATGAAGGGGCTGCGCTCCTGCTGGGCTGCCTTTACGGGCAGGACAGCCGTCTGCACTCCGGTGACTACGGTCTCTCCCTCGGTCACTCCGGAAATAATCTCTGTCATCTCCCCGTCGGACTGGCCCACAGTCACCATCCTGGGCTCCAGCTGGGTACCGTTCAGGACCCAGCAAATATTTTCGGGAGCCCTAGGACCTTCCTTCCCGGCTTCCGGAACCGCAAGGCTATAGCCCATGGACTCCATCATGCCTGGGTCAGGGACAAAGCGCAGCGCCTTGGACGGGACGCAGCAGACATTGTTGCGCTCGAGGGTATATATCGTCACATTGGCGGTAAGGCCGGGCTTGAGCTTGAGTTCCGGGTTGTATGCCGTGATCACCACTTCATAAGTCACGACACTGGACTCGGTCGTAGCCTCAAGCCGGACCTGTTCCACCGTGCCTGTAAACACATCGTCAGGATAGGCGTCCACCGTGAAATCCACCCTCTGTCCCTCCTGCACATAACCTATGTCGGCCTCGTCCACGTCTGCTATCACCTGCATGTCGGTCAGGTCGTTGGCTATCGTGAAGAGGGTCGGGGTCTCGAAGCCGGCGGCCACTGTCTGTCCCTCCTCCACGGCGCGGCTTATGACCACTCCGTCGATGGGTGAGGTGATGGTGGCGTAGCCCAGATTGCGCCGGATGCCGACGATGGAGGCCTGACGCTGGGCGTAGGTGTTCCTGGCCGTCTCATAGAGGTAGAGGGCCTCGTCGTACTCGGCGTCACTGACCAGTTCCTTTTCATAGAGCTGCTTGGTGCGCAGGTATTCCTTCATGCGGTACTCGTACTCGGTCTTGCTGCTGGCCAGCTGGGCCTCGGCCTCCTCCAGGTCGGACTCCAGAGTCACCTTGTCCATCTCGGCGATGAGCTGGCCGGCGGTGACCCGGTCATTGTAGTCCACATAGAGCCTGTCGATGATACCGGAGACCTGAGTTCCGACCTCCACGAGGGTGACAGGCTCGACGGTACCAGTGGCGGTCACGGAGTTGCTGATGTTTCCGCGGGAGACCCGGACTGTCTGTACGGTGATCTCACCGCTGCCGGAAGGCCTGACCATCAGCCAGACGCCGACGGCCGCCGCGGCCAGGACCACCGTCCATACGGTTATTTTTACTGCTGTTGTCTTTTTCATTGTATTATAAGTTTTTAATTCCTTGATAGATATCGAGCAGCTCGAGATTGAGCAGCGTCATGTATTTGGACTGAAGCACTTCCTGCTGAGCGGATGCCAGCTCGTTCTGGGCCGTAATCAGCTCGACAGTATTCTTCACTCCCAGGGAGAACTGTTCGTACGTAAGGTCGTAGCTCTGACGGGCATAGTCCTCCTGCTGCAGGGCGGCGATGTAGCGGGACTGGTTGGAGAGGGCGCCGAGATAGGCTGACTCGACCTCCTTCAGAAGGTCCTTCTCGATGCTCAGCTTCTCCAGGCGGGTGTTCTCGGCGGAGATACGGGCCTTGTTGAGAGCGGTGCGGTTGCTGCGGTTGGAGTAGATGGGGATGCTGAGGGTCAGGCCTATGTTCTCATGAAAATTGTTCCAGTACTGGTTGCCGGTGCGGTAGCCGGGCGTAGAGCCCGTAGCCGTTCCCGCTCCGGTTGCGGTCATGAAACTGGTACCCACTCCTGCCGAGAGAGAAATGGACGGAAAGAATCCTGCGCGGGCCTGACGTATCTCCAGCTCGGCCGCCTGTACGGATAGATTGCCACGCTCAACCTCAGGCATGGCGTCAAGAGCAGCCAGATAGATGTCGGACTTAGGGGGAAGTACCGACAGAATACGGTCCTGCGGCACCTCAGGCCCGGCAAGATTCATTTCGTCCATGATATCGAGTTCCAGCAGCTGCTTGAGCTGCAGGAGGTATTCGTCGTATGAGGCCTGTGCCGAGACGACCTGGTACTCGTCGCTCTTCCACTGACTCTCGAGCTGGGCAAAATCCACCCGGCTGATCGACCCGGCCTTCCACATCTCCTCCGCGCGGTCGCGCTGAACCTTCGAAGCCTCGGCCGTACTGCGGCTGACAGTAACGGACTCAGCTGCGTAGAGGCACTGCATGTAGGCCTGGATGATGGCAATACGGATATCGTTGGCTGTTTCCTCCACGGAGAGCAGGTCCATCTCGTTCTGGACTTTCTGCTGCTTGAGGGCAGTCGACAGGCTGCCGCCGCGGAAGAGACTCATGCTCGCGTTGAGATTGTACGAGCCGGTGTACATGTTGTTGTCCGTCACATCGGAAGACGGATAGTTGGCCAGACTCTGGGAAGTGGAGGCCGACAGGGAGGGGAAGAGAGCCGCGCGGGCCTGCTTGGTGTCCTCAACACCGGAGAGGTAGGTGTTGCGGGTCTGCTTCAGCTGGATGTTGTGCTCCATCGCGTAGTCCAGGCATTCCGACAGGGTCCATACCTTGGTGAAAGAAGCATCCCCGGCCGGAGTCTGAGCCATAGCCGGGATGCACATACACATGAAACATATCTTGAACAGTAGCTTTGCCATGGTCTTTTCTTTTTTTCGGCAACAAAACTACTGTCTGCCCCGTCCTTCAGCAACTCAAATCGACCAATTGCCCGATTTCCTCGACTACTGCTCCGTTCGCCATTACGGCAGGCAGCTACAGCTCCGGCATGATTCCGAGCTGGTCGGTACGGAACTGTCCGTACTCGTCGGGGGAGAAGACGTAGGGCCAGGTCATCACGCGCATCGGAACTGGACGCGAGTCGGGATGATAGGCCGGCTGGATGTGGTCGTGGGGATTGAGGATGAAGCCGTTGCGCTCGTAGAAAAGCTTGCGGCGGAGAGTCATCTCATCCTCTTCGGAAGGCATCTCGATCTCGAGTATCATAGGGATGCCGAGGCTCTTGATGTAGTCGAGAACCCTGGTGCCGGTGCCGCCTCCGCGACGGGACGGGTCCACCGCAAAATGCTCTCCGTACAGATAGCCGTGACCGAAGTCCCAGAAAGTGAAAAAGCCGACAGGGCCGTCCTCCTCCCGGTCTCCGTAAAAGACGATAAAATGGAACCTGTCATCCGACAGCATTCCGGTCATGACAGCCGTGTCGCGGCGCTCCTCGTATGGGAAACTTTCCTCATAAATCCTGACGCACCCGGAATAAAGGGCGTCTGAGGACGATGTGATTCTGCGTATATTAAGGGTACTCATAGTATGGTCAGCCTATGCAAATTACGCACCACCGCTACAGGATATTGACCTCCGGACGGAGCTCCACCCCGAAACGTTCGCGGACGGAGTCCCGTACGGCCGTGGCGAGGGACTCGACCTCAGAGCCAGTGGCCCCGCCGAGATTGACCAGCACCAGGGCTTGCTTAGGATAGACCCCGGCCCTTCCGAGGGAGCGGCCCTTCCATCCGCACTGCTCGATGAGCCATCCGGCGGAGAGTTTGACGCAGTCCGGGACGACCGCACCGGATGTGCCGCGCACCTCGTAGAAAGGGATTGCCGGCCATTGCTTCTGCAGCTCTTCCAGCTTGGAGCGGGGCACGACCGGATTGGTGAAGAAACTGCCGGCGCTGCCGGTTTCCGAAGGGTCGGGCAGCTTGGAGGAACGCACCGCCCTGACTGTCTCCCGGACATCCCGCAGAGTGATATTGTCCCGTCCTGAAAGAGCCTCGGAGAGAGCCTTGTAGCCCAGATTGAGCTGCGGCCGGAGCCCAAGACGGAAGAGGACAGACAGCACTACGAACCGTTTATTGTCCTGCTGCTTGAAGATGCTGCGGCGGTAGCCGTAACCGCAGTCCGCGGCCGGGAAGACCTTCTTCTGCCCGCTGGCCATGTCCAGAGTCTCCACCTCGAGGATCAGGTCCTTGACCTCCACCCCGTAGGCCCCGATATTCTGCACGGCGGCGGCGCCCGTCTCCCCGGGGATGGCCGAGAGGTTCTCCGCCCCGTACCATCCGCGCTCCACGCACATCTCCACGAAATCGTCCCAGACGACGCCGGAGCCTACCCGGACTTCCACCGCATCCTCATTTTCAGAGACTGTCTCACAGCCGGTTATCCGTGAATGGAGGACGGTGCCGGGCCAGTCGCGGGTCAGCAGCAGATTGCTTCCCCCGCCGATGTGCAGCCAGGGCGAGGGCAGGTCCCCCTCCCGCAGCATACGGGCGGCCTCCAGCAGTTCCGCCTCCGAAGAGTATTCCACGAAGGCAGCGGTGCGGGCGTCTATTCCGAAGGTATTGTGTCCCAGCAGGGAATAATCTTTATGAATGTTCAGCATAACGGCATTTCAAGTCAATGGCACATCTCAGTCAATACGGGTAATCCGGGCTCCGAGGGCATTGAGCCTCTCCTCGATGTCCTGGTAGCCGCGGTCGATCTGCTCGATGTTGTGGATGCGGCTGGTGCCTACGGCTCCCATGGCGGCAATCAGCATGGCGATGCCGGCACGTATGTCGGGGGAGGTCATCTCCCGGCCTCGGAGGTTCATCCGGTGGTTGTGGCCCACCACCACGGCGCGGTGCGGGTCGCAGAGGATGATCTGGGCGCCCATGTCTATGAGCTTGTCCACGAAGAAAAGGCGGCTCTCGAACATCTTCTGGTGAATCAGCACGCTGCCCTTGCACTGGGTGGCCACCACCAGCATGACGCTCAGCAGGTCCGGGGTCAGGCCGGGCCAGGGCGCGTCGGCGATGGTCATGATCGAACCGTCCAGGAAGGTGTCTATCGCATACTCCTCCTGAGCCGGCACGTAGATGTCGTCTCCTCTCTGCTGCAGGGCAATACCGAGGCGGCGGAAGCTCTCGGGGATAATGCCGAGGTTGTCGTAGGATACGTTCTTGATGGTGATCTCACTTTGGGTCATGGCTGCCATGCCTATGAAGCTGCCGACCTCGATCATGTCGGGCAGGACGGTGTGCTCGGTCCCGTGCAGCTCGCTCACGCCCTCGATGGTCAGGAGGTTGGAGGCAATGCCGCTGATGCGGGCGCCCATGCGGTTGAGCATCCGGCACAGCTGCTGGAGGTAGGGCTCGCAGGCGGCGTTGTAGATAGTGGTGGTGCCCTCGGCCAGGACGGCGGCCATCACGATGTTGGCCGTTCCGGTGACGGAGGCCTCGTCCAGGAGCATGTAGGTGCCGCGGAGCTTCCTGGAACGCAGCTCGAAGGTGGCATTGTCCTTATTGTAGGTAAATTCCGCACCGAGCCGCTTGAGTCCCTCGAAATGGGTGTCGAGCCTCCGGCGGCCGATTTTATCCCCTCCCGGCTTGGCGGTCAGGGCATAGCCGAAGCGGGCGAGCATCGGGCCGGTGAGCATGATGGAGCCGCGGAGGGAGGCGTTGCGCTTGAGGAACTCCGGAGTGCGGAGATACGCCGTGTCTATGTCCTCGGCGCAGAAGGAATAGCTGCCCCGTCCCAGCTTATCCACCTTCACGCCCATATCCTGCAGGAGGGCGATGAGGTTGTTGACATCCAGGATGTCGGGCACATTGTGGACGGTTACTTTCTCCCGGGTGAGCAGTACGGCGCAGAGTATCTGCAGCACCTCGTTCTTGGCCCCTTGCGGGCGGATTTCTCCTGAGAGCCTGTGGCCCCCTTCTATTACGAAACAGGACATGACGGTATTTTTATGTTGTTTTTCAGTTCTTCGAGCCCCAGGGCAGGCAGTTCCTGCTCCAGATAACGGCCCGGCACGACATCCGGGATGATTTCCGACTCTATAGGTATGTAGAAGAGCCGCGAGCTGACCTGATCGGGCATCCCGGCCAGTGAACGGAGTCTCTGGGCATCTTTCTCGGTGGTGAGTATCACCGCTGTAGGATGACGGCGCACTGCCGCGGCCACCCTGGAGATATCGGACAGGCTATAGTTATGATGGTCACCGAAGCGGAATGCCTCCACCACGGAATAGCTCCATCCCACTCCGCGGCGCACCGAACGGTCATCGGCTATGCCCGCCAGCACTACCGCACTCTTGGCATAGATGAAGCGGCTGTCCCCTTTTTCAGGGATTACCGGCCGAGGGGGGAGATATTTTATGCCGGAAAACAGCAGCGGGATACCCTTTCTCAGTTTCAGACGCTCCCTCCACCGTAGACGCTCAGAGGACGGAATTTCTCCCTCCATCTTGGTGACAATCACCATGTCCGCCCTCCGGATCTGATTCGGCAGGTCGCGCAGCCTGCCTATCGGCAGAAGGCTGTCCTTGAAGACAGGACGGGTGCTGCTTACCAGGACAATCGAGAAATCCGGACGCAGCCGCCGGTGCTGGAAGGCATCGTCCAGAATCACCAGATCCGGCCGCACCTCAGGGGACATCGCCGCCAGGGCATCCACCGCCCGCCTGCGGGAAGCATCCACCACCACCGTAACATCCGGAAACTTGCGCTTTATCTGCAGGGGCTCGTCCCCCACATCGCGGTAATTGTCCTCCACGGATACTGTCCTGAACCCTTTGGTCCTCCGCCCATACCCCCGGGACACCACGGCTATCCTCCGGCTGTCCCGGTAGAGCCGGATCAGCATTTCCACCGCAGGGGTCTTGCCTGTGCCGCCGACGGTGATGTTGCCCACGCAGATGGAGGGCAGAGCCGAAGGATATGACTTCAGCACCCCCTTGTCATAAAAAAGATTCCTCACCGCCAGCACTATGGCATACGGGAAAAGCAGCAGTCTGTCTATCTTCATACCTGCATTCTTCACTTTTATCAACCCCCAAAGATAGTCAAAACCGCCGAATTACGGCTGGTTATTCCAACTCCATAAAATCATTTCCGAGTTTCTTCGGTCTATGACCATCGCGCGGGATTATTGACATGTCTGAAGTTGAGTAGTTTCCTAAATAATATGAAAAATCCGCCTCAATCTGGGCCTTCATTTCCAAGTACTTCTGACGGGTAGTCTTAATGTAGTTATAATCAGGATACTTTATCGTTCCCTGGGCCGTGGACGAGATATTGGCCACATCGAACCTGAAATAATTTCGGGTATCGGATACGGACAGGATCAATCCGGGCAGTCCATGGAACTTCCACGGGCCGTACGGAAGAGGTATCTCTGATGTAAACCAGGCGACATAATCCCTTCCTCTGAACCTGCATGTAGCCTTCTGAGCGGTGTACTCCCCTATAGTTTTCAGACTGTCTTCTATACTCCATTCTATAGCCGGAACCTTTTCCTGATATTTAAAATCCAGCGAGCCGATTCTACCGGTAGAGACAGCCTCACCCTTTGCTAAATCGACATAATAGGCCTCGTATACATATGAATACCACGAGGAAGGATCCAGGCCGTGCGAAGCATTGCTTAGCGCCTGCCTGTTCGAGTAATTTTCAAGGACATAGCAGATCTCCTCATATAAGGCGGAATAGAACTTGGTATAGTGTTCCCCTATTTCAAGCAACATCTTTTCCCTGCCCACGGAGTTTGCTGCGGTATCAGTAGTAGTGTGTGCAGTGTATTCAACACGCAGAAAGACAGTGTCAAGACGAATAAACTGTGGGCTGACATCATCCAGCGCCAGGCCTTTACCCGCTTTAAACAGCATTGTTGTCTGGGCAACGGCAGCATAATTTGCTGTTAATGCTAAAGCAGCAGCAAAATTCAATATAAATAGAATACGGCTCATACCTTTACCTTTAAGTGTTAAACTGACGTTTCTCAGTCACAAATTTAAACAAAATGTTTCAAAAAACTAATTTTTTTTCTTTCTTTGCAAAAAAAGAAATGAAACGATTTCTCACATTAATTCTGCCAATCCTGTTGATGTCATTGATTCCACTCCACGCCCAAAGCATAAGCGGAACTGTCGTGGAGAAGGGGAACGGCTCTCCCGTGGCCGGTGCGATGGTGATGCTGAAGAATGCCGGGGGAGCAGTGGTCAGGTATTCATCTGCAGACGGGGACGGAAGGTTCACCATGGCATATGCGGCACAGGCCGGTGACAGCTGCTACATAGAAGTGAGGATGATGGGATTCAGGACCGAGGTCATCCGTCCTCCGTTTAAGGAAGACATGACGGTGAGGATGGAGGTGGAGGAATTCCTGCTGGGAGAAGTGGTGGTGCAGGCTGAGAAAGTAGAGGTACGCGGGGACACGATTTCGTACAGCGTGCCTACCCTGCTGTCCAACGATGACCGTATCCTGGGAGACATATTGGTAAAGATACCCGGCATAGATGTGAGCAGCAGCGGATTCGTCAGATACCAGGGAGTACCCATCAACCGCCTGTATATAGACGGGAACGACCTGCTGGAGTCGAGGTACAACATAGCGACAAAGAATATCGATCCGAGGGACATCAGTTCAGTGCAGGTGTACGAGAGACACCAGCCGGTAAAGGCACTGGAGGGGCTTGTCGAATCAGACAAGACGGCTCTGAACATCACTCTCAAGCCTGGAGCAAGAGGAAAATGGACAGCGACCCTGCAGGCAGAGGCCGGGGCATCCTCGGAAAAGCCCAGAATCCCCTACTCCGGAAGCGGGTTTCTCATGAACATAAGCCGTAAATTCCAGACCGTGAACACCCTTAAGACGGATGCGGCCGGCAACGACATCATCCGCAACAGGGAGGTATCGGCTCCCGGAATGGTCGTTATAGACATCAACGACAGGGACTTCGCAAACCGATACAGGGCAAGGGACTATCTCAGCATGGCCACGTCTTCGGCACCCATCAGCGCGGGGAGGACGCGGTTCAACACCTCGTATTCGGCATCTACGGACAACAAGTTCGTGCTGGCCAACGGCTATACGTTGGGAGTAACAGGGGACTACGAGAACCTCACTCTGTCCTCGGAGGACTATATGGAGCAGACGTACTGGAATGAGGACGGAACCCGGCTGACATACTTCCGGGATGAGAACAAAGGGGCTTCCGGCGGATGGTACGGGGCGGCAGCGGTAAAACTGAATGCAAATACAAGCCGGCTGTACCTCAACGACCATCTGCGTTTCAGCATCTCCGGGGACCGGGCGTCCAACAGCCTAAGCGGCACCTCCATGCGGCAGGAAGGGACGGACGGAAGCAAAATAGAGCTCGCCAATTCCCTGAGCTTCATCACCCGGGCATCCGGCACATCGGCATTCTCGCTGTCCATGCTCAGCCAGTACGCGGAAAACAGCGAGTCCCTGCGGGTAACTGCCCCCGGGAGCGGAGACACAGCCTCACAGTACATCGGCACGAGATTTTTCTACAACAATATCCAGTCTGCCTCCTCGTTCCAATTAGGACGGTACATATCACTCCAAAGCCAGACCGGCATCGAGTTCCTGTGGCGTTCGTTCAAGACCGGCCTGAACGGTATAATGCCGGCAGAAGGGACGGGCGGAGTACTCGACAAGACGTCCAACAACCTGGATTTTTTCTACATAAGACCCCGTGAGACTTTATCGCTGTCTCTCACTCTCAGAAACTTCAAGGCATCCCTGTCCGTCAACGCATGGTACCAGTACATAAGAGGAGAGCATCACTGGGCCATCGACCCTGGACTGAACCTGAAATACACGTTCGGTCCCAGATTCTGGGCCATCGCCAATGCTTCCTACAGGATCGCGCCGATAGACGAGCAGGGGATATACGACGGAGTGATAATGCAGAATTACAGATATTTCACCTTGGGCAGGGACGATATGACAGGCGTACCGTCACTGTATGCGGGAGGCGGACTGAACTTCAGGGACCCCTTATCAGGATGGTATCTCCGGGGATATGCGTCCTACATTAAGAGCCGGACTTTTGAAAACACAAGATATCTTATAGGAGAGTACATAATCCAGCAGCAGTCGGACAAGCAGGTGCCCTACAGCGGCGTGAATGCAGAGGTGGCCGTAGAGAAATCTTTCCTGGACATAGCCGGAAAGCTGTCCCTTGAAGGAGGTTTCAATATGTTCAGCACCTCTATGAACCAAAACGGGGTGTATACGGACTACACCGGATACAGTGCCGATGTCTCCGCCGGATTCTCAGGGGACATAGCACGATGGCTGAAACTCAGGTACAAGGGCAGTTACAGCTACGACCGCTACATGATCGAGGACCGCTGGTCAGAAGATGCCTCCCACTCGTTCCGCCAGTCGCTGACCCTGTCGTTCTTCCCAATCGAGAAGCTGGAGGTGGACATCTCCGGAGAGCACTATCTGGACAAATATCAGGAACCGGAACCGAGGCAGACCTTCTTCCTGGACGCATCGGCATGGTTCTTTGTCACGGACAGCTTCCAGATTTTCCTGCATGCCAGGAACCTGCTGGACCAGAAATACTACACCTACACCTATCTCAGTCCTCTGAGCACTTCCGTATACTCATACAGGATCAGGCCGCTGAATATCCTGCTGGGGTTTCAGGTCAAGTTCTAAGCAAATGAATGCATTATGCCGGTATAGAGCCGTACCAGCATCTCGAAAATTAGCTATATTTGCAGCACTAAAACCACCTGTACTTGAGTATGACAATAATTATCAAAGAGGTGCTTACCCTCAAGGACCTGAAACGCTTCGTAAGATTTCCACGAGAACTGTATAAGAACGACCCGCTCTACGTTCCGCCCCTGGACGCGGACGAGATGAACTCGCTGCGGAAGACCAACCCGGCATTCGCTCACTGCGAGAGCCGTTATTGGCTGGCTTACAAGGACGGAGAGATAGTAGGACGTATCGCCGGCATCATCAACCACAACGCAAACTCCGACTGGAACGAGCAGAATATCCGCTTCGGCTGGCTGGACATGATAGACGACATCGAGGTCACTGAGGCACTGGTAGATACCGTGGCCGACTGGGGCCGCGAGAAAGGTTTGGAGACCATGAACGGACCCTGGGGCTTCTCCGACATGGACAAGGAGGGACTGCTGGTGGAGGGCTTCGATCGCGAGCCTTCTATAACCACTCTTTATAATTTCCCCTACTACGGTGTACATCTCGAGAAGCTGGGATTCCGCAAGGAAGTGGACTGGATACAGCGCAGGCTGCTGGTACCTGAGGCCGTGCCCGAGAAACTCGTCGCCTACGACAAGATCATCCGCGAGAAGTACGGAGTCTCTGTCATTGTTCCCCGCAAGGCCAAGGACATCAAGCGCAGGGCCGAGGAGATATTCGCCGTGCTCAACGACTCGTATGCCGTCCTGCACGAGTTCACCCGCCTGACCGAAAAGCAGGTTCAGATGTACATCGCCCAGTACATGCCCTTTATCAACAAGAACATGATCTGCGTGGTGGTAGACCAGAATGACCGCGTGGTGGGATTCGCCATCACCATGCCCTCGCTCTCGGACGGCTTCCGCAAGGCCGGCGGCAAGCTGTTTCCCTTCGGATTCATCCACATACTCAAGTCTCTGAGAACCTACCACACCGTAGAATGCTACCTCATAGGCGTCATCCCCGAGTACAAGCATAAGGGCATCAACGCTCTTATCTTCAACTATCTGCAGAACAACTACATCAAGATGGGCTTCAAGGACGTAGTCTCCAATCCCCAGCTGGAGAACAACCTGGCCGTACAGCGTCTCTTCGACTACTACGACACCGAGTTCTACCAGCGCCGCCGCTGCTACACCCGCAGCCTGGTGGAGGGACGTCCCACGACCGAAACCGCAATCTTCGCCGCCGGCTGCTTCTGGGGAGTACAGCACTACATGGACAAGGCCCCGGGCGTGCTCTCCACCACCGTCGGCTACATCGGAGGTCACCGCCGCAACCCCACCTACGAGGAAGTCAAGTCGCACAAGACCGGACACTACGAGGCCATCCGCGTGGAGTTCGACCCCGCACAGACATCCTACGAGGAACTCTGCAAGCTCTTCTTCGAGATACACGACCCCGCCCAGCTCGACGGACAGGGCCCGGACCTCGGCCCCCAGTACCTGAGCGGCATCTTCTTCACCTCCGGCCTGCAGAAGAGCAAGGCCGAGGAAGTGATGGCCCTGCTGCGCCGCCGCGGCTACGAGGTCAACACCTTCATCGCCCCCGCCGCATCCATCACCACCCCCGACACCCCCGTCGACCAGACCTTCTGGCCCGCCGAGGACTACCACCAGCACTACTACGAGAAGACCGGCGGCAGCCCCTACTGCCACTTCCGCACCAAAAAATTCTGAGAGACCGGCTTTACGTCCTTCCCCGGCCGTCATCCGGCAGCGGATTCTGACAGACCGGCTTTACGTCCTTCCCCAGCCGTCATCCGGCAGCGGATGCCGAGGGCCTGTATGATCGTCGCCGACCGGCTGCGCAGCCCTGCATTTCAACTATATTTTATCGGGGAAAGTGTTGTTTTATTTACCATCTGGCTGACAGTTACTTGACATTTCAGCACTCTCCCGCAACAGTTTATCTACTTAGTTAATTTATTCACTCCCCGACAATATCTCGTTCAAAATGCCGCTGTAAGAACATGCCCGTTCAGACCTTTTCCGGACGGCACCCGGCATCAGCCCCACATTCTCCTGTCTGCCACACAATCCGACAGTTAGCGTATGCTTTGAGATTACAGCCAGTATGCCTATCTTTGCAGTACGAAAAATACATTTCCATGAGTAAGAACGAATCCTCCAAAAAGACCAATGCGGCCAGGCTGCTCGACCGCGCCGGAATCACTTACGAACTGATTCCATACGAAGTGGATGAGGAACACCTCTCCGCCGATGCCGTAGCCGCCAAGCTCGGAGAGGACATCGCCTGCGTCTACAAGACCATCGTCCTGCGCGGCGACCGCAACGGCCATTTCGTCTGCGTGGTCCGGGGCGACAGCGAGATAGACCTCAAGGAAGCCGCCCGGGTTTCCGGCAACAAGCGCGCCGAACTGATCCACGTCAAGGAACTCCTTCCCCTGACCGGCTACATCCGCGGCGGCTGCTCCCCCATCGGCATGAAGAAACCCTTCCCCACCTACTACCAGGCCTCCATCGCAGAGCTCCCCTACGTCTACGTCAGCGCCGGCATGCGCGGCCTCCAGCTCAAGATTGCCCCGGCCGACCTCATTGCCTTCACTCACGGCCAGCTGTTCTGACCGCATCACCACCCAGACACCCCTCCTCAACTCTGGCAAATGACACTCACAGCAAACACATCGCTCATCTCCCATATCGGCAGCACCGTCCTGCTGACATTGTTCCTCATACTGATTCTGGGCATTGCGGTCTGCGCCATACTCTCATTCGTTCCCAGACGCCCGTATCTGGACCGTGCCTCCGGCATGATCGTCCAGCCCTTCCTGATTCTCTCCTCTCCACTGCACTTTCCCCTGAACCGAATTCAGATCAAGGACATGCCCGAAGGCCTCATGGAGCACCTCTCGGTCATCAACCACGGATGCCTGAACATCTTCGGCATCTACTCCGGCACCTTCCGCAGCACCCGCGACAAGGCCCAGGTCTACATCTACCTCCGCAACCGCAGGCACGGCCTCGTCTACTTCGAGTATGACGGACGCCGCTATGTCCTCAATCCCTGGAAATAAACGCCATATTGCCCGAGCCCCATTCTACCCCATTCTTCTGTCTGTATTTCGCACATTCACTTAAAAATATGATTCTCAGAATATTACACCAAGATATTCCCCAACAGATTAGCGATACCTTCCACCTTCCGAAGGTGAGGAGGAAACGCGGGAATTCTGCACACCGTCCGAAGGTGGGGAAGGTGCAGGGGGAGAAGAAACACGGATACAGAGCGCTCTCGATGCAGTGACGCTTCTGCGCACCTTCCGAAGGTGAGGCGAAAACACAGGGATTCTGCACACCTTCCGAAGGTGGGGAAGATGCAGGGGGAGAAGAAACACGGATACAGAGCGCTCTCGATGCAGTGACGCTTCTGCGCACCTTCCGAAGGTGAGACGAAAACGCGGGAATTCTGCACACCTT